>JAUXUF010000308.1 GCA_030684645.1 Bacteroidota bacterium
TTCCTACTACCTGGAATGCTTCTCCGCGCGATGTGGAAGGCAAACGTTCGGCTTATGAACAGTCGTTGATTGGTACACCGGTTGCTGATCCAAAAGTGCCGCTGGAAGTACTTCGCACCATTCACTCTTTCGATCCATGCCTGGCATGTGCCGTGCACGTTTACGATGAAAACGGAACTACAATTCACGATCTTAAAACTTATTAAGCCATGAAAAGTCGATCTATCCCTTTACGTGAAGTGTACGTTTGGGAAAAGCCAGTTCGAATATATCACTGGGTTAATATGGTGTGTGTGATTGCACTGTGTTTTACCGGTTACGTAATTGGAAACCCTCCTGCTATGATGAAAGGGACCGAAGCCTATTTCAATTATTGGTTCGGAACGGTTCGATTCATCCATTTTGTCAGCGCATTTTTGTTTTTCTTCAATTTCGTGATTCGTATCTATTGGAGTTTTGCCGGAAATGAATTTTCCCGATGGTACAATTTTATCCCGTATAAAAAGAGTCAGTGGAAAGAGATCATGGACGTAATCAAAGTGGATATTCTTCAGCTTACCCATAAAAAGATTGATTCTATCGGTCATAATTCGTTGGCAGCCTTCATCTATTTTATTACATTTTTGATCTTCCTGTTGCAGTGTCTCACCGGATTCGGTATGTATTCGGCCATGAGCAGTTCGTTTTTGCCCAAAATGTTTGCCTGGTTTGTTCCTCTAATGGGAGGCGACATGGCGGTCAGGCAACTACATCATATCCTGATGTGGGGCTTTATCCTGTTCGCGATGGTACACGTTTATCTTGTTTTTTATCATGATTACATTGAGCGCCGCGGAATAACCTCCTCCATGATTGGTGGCTGGAAATTTATCGAAGAGGATGCGATTGACCTTCACAATAAAAACCTGAAAGAAAGTTCGAAAAAATAAGGCAGAACAATTGAGTGAAATTGCATCTGATCAGTATGGATTAACGATTTTAGCAGTAAACAGAACAAACTGGAACTCTTAAATCGTTAATCCTTTTTATTGAAGTATAAACCCAATAAAACTAAAATTTTGAGCCCACAACAAAATAACATCCTGGTTCTTGGGATTGGAAATATCTTGCTGAATGATGAAGGTATTGGAATTCATGTGGTTTCCGCTCTTGAAAAGGAAGGGTACGCCAAAGCCGATCTGATGGATGGAGGCACCGGCGGATTTCATTTGCTCGGATTTATCCAATCCTATAGCACCGTAATCATGGTCGATGCTTCACTCGATGAGTTTCCTGCCGGTAATGTAAGAATATTGAAACCGAAGTATGCCAAGGATTTCCCCAAACAATTAAGCGCCCACGAAGTTGGCCTGAAGGACCTGCTAGATGCTGCCTTTCTACTGGGAAATATGCCCGAAATCTTTCTCGTTGCCGTTTCAGTAAAAGACTTTCAGGATATGGGGATGGAGCTTACCACGGAAGTTGAAGCAGCCATTCCCGAAGCGGTCAAACAAGTTAAGGAGCTGGTTGAAACGCTGAAAATTTGAGTAGCGATTCCAAATTTTTGATTAACGATCAACTTCTACTTCGCTTGTCCTGCCAGCCATTCGTACCACAAATCCATTCCTTCTCCGGTTTTTGCTGAAACCAGAATAAACTCCAGCTTTGGATTCAGCGAGCGGGCATATCCGATTGCCTTTTCCGTATCAAAATCAACATACGGCAACAAGTCTGATTTATTGATCAGGCACAAATGCGACGATTGAAACATGTATGGATATTTTAGCGGCTTATCTTCGCCTTCGGTTACACTGATGACCACCACACGTTTAGATTCCCCCAGGTCAAACATGGCCGGGCAAACCAGGTTACCCACATTTTCGATAAAGAGAATGGAGTTGGAATCAACTTCCAGCTTTTCAAGCGCTAATTCAACCATCCGTGCATCCAGGTGACATCCGGAACCGGTGTTGATTTGAATGGCAGGAGCTCCCGATTTCTTGATTCGCTCAGCGTCCAACAGGGTTTGCTGATCGCCTTCAATCACTGCTATTTTTCGTGTCGGAATTAGCGCCTGAATGGTTTTTTCAAGGATGCTAGTTTTTCCTGAACCCGGAGAACTCACTAAATTGAGACAAAGGACTTTCCGTCCTTCGAAAAACCGCCGGTTAAGTTGTGCCAGGCGATTATTATCCGAAAGAATATCCATATTCAGGTTAATCACTTTTTGCTGAGGTTGATCATGTGAATGAGTATGCCAAACACCGTCATGTTCATGCTCGTGTGTGTGATCATGGTCGTGATGATGATCATGAATAGGTTCGTGATCGTGGTGGTGATGGAGGTCGTGAATTTTAAATTCGCCTGATTCGCTGCATCCGCAAGTTTCGCACATATCTTTTGAGTTTAATATTTTCTAATTTATTCTACCAGCAGCGACACCACCCTGAATTCATCGCCCCCGTTGACTTTTGACGGAAAGCACCTGCATTTTGGACAGGTAGCCATTCGCTGAGTCATATCAAATTCCAGTTTACACGCATTGCATCTGCCTTTCCCTGGAGTTTTGATAATGCTGATCAAAGCCTTTTCGAGTATCGAATCTTTAACCAGCAAGTCGAGCGCTGAGCCAAAAGCATCGGCCTCCACACCGCTCAGGTCACCGACTTCGATGATAATTTCCTGAATGGACCTGGTTCCATTTTTATCCGCCTCGCGTTGAGCGAGATTAATTACATCAATAGCCAGTGAAAATTCGTGCATAGAATTGATTTTAGCAGATTCGGGGTAACTGATCGCCTGATAAGGAATCAACAATCCGGCGGCCACCGGTTTCATTCTTCAGCACCACTTTACCGGGGTGATCGTTTACCACCCGACCAATGATGGCGCTTTGCCTGCCCAATTCATTATTCTTCAATATCTCAAGAATCTTATTTCCATCCTTTTCGCTGGCCACGATCAGTACTTTTCCTTCGTTGGCAATATGCAGCGGATCGAAACCGAGTAATTCGCACATGGCTTTTACTCCGCTGATTACCGGCAGATTTGATTCGTCGATTTCAATTCCGAGCTGTCTTTTTTCAACCAGTTCATTGAGTACCGTGGCCACTCCACCTCTTGTCGGATCGCGCATAAATTTCACCGACGATTGGTCGAGCACTTCGCGGATAAGCTGATTCAATGAAGCGCAATCGGATTCGACGGTAGTCTTGAAATTAAAAGATTCGCGCGCATTCATCACTGCCATGCCATGATCGCCAATCGTGCCGTTCACAATAATAACATCACCAACCTGAATATCCAAGGCTTTACTGACTTGTCGATCTTCCTTTCTGACACGACCAATTCCGGCCGTATTAATAAACAGTTTATCGCATTTGCCTTTGTTGACGACTTTGGTATCGCCGGTCACAATGAGAACACCCGCTTTTTTTGCTTCAGCAGCCAACGATTCCACAATGATTTCAAGATCTTTCATCGGGAAACCTTCCTCGATGATCATCGAAACGCTGATGTAAAGCGGTTCTGCTCCTGAAACGGCCAGATCGTTCACTGTGCCACAAACGGCCAGTTTCCCAATGTTTCCCCCAGGGAAAAACAAAGGGTCAATCACGAAGGAGTCGGTGGTAAAGGCAATTTCGGATGAGCCTACATTCAGGATTGCGGCATCGGTCTGCTCATTGAGAATGTTGTTGCTGAAATGTTTCAGGAACAAACCTTCAATCAGGTCGTGCATCATCCGGCCACCGCTTCCGTGCCCCAGCAATATTTTATCTTCTCTATTCTTCATGTACGATATTTATAGTAGGTGGCACATGTTCCTTCTCCTGAAACCATGCAGGCTCCAACCGGATCGGAAGGAGTGCATTTCCTGGCGAATAATCTGCAATCGACTGGTGTTTTCAACCCTCGTAAGATTTGTCCGCAAATACATCCTTTGGGCTCGGTTGATTCAGGAACTTCCACTTTGAAATGTTTTTCCGCATCAAATGCTGACAAATTCTCACGAATCCGCAGACCGCTTTCCGGAATGGTCCCCAGACCGCGCCACTGATCGTCGCGTAGTTCAAACACTTCTTCCAGAATTTGTTGTGCAATTTTATTTCCGTCGTGCTGAACAACCCGCTGATACTGCACTTCAACTTTCGGAGTACCAGATTCCAGTTGTTCCGTCAGCATCAGCACTGACTGCATCATATCTACCGGTTCAAAACCAGAAACCACAACGCCCAATCCACAAACAGTAGCCAGATCGTCATATATTGCAGTACCGGTAATGGCGCTTACATGGCCGGGGGCGATAAAACCATCAATTTTAACTCCTTCATTAACCAGCGCTTTCATCACCGGGGGCATCACTTTATGTGCACTCAGCACATAAAAATTGGGAATATTTTCTTTTTTAGCCTGAAGAATGGCTGCAGCAGTCAAGGGAGCAGTAGTTTCAAAACCTATTCCAAGGAAGACGACACTTTTTTCAGGATTCTTTTTGGCAATTTCAAGGGCATCGAGTACCGAATATATAATCCGGACATCACTTCCGTTGGCCCGTTCTTTTTCCAGTGAAGTGGTTGAACCAGGCACACGGATCAAATCGCCATAGGTTGTGATAATGACGCCGGGCACCTTGCTGTAGGCCATGGCGGTATCAATAAAATGCTGGCTCGAAACGCAAACCGGGCAACCCGGACCCGATATCAACTTTATATTGGAAGGAAGCAGCGAATGAAGTCCAAACCGGTGGATGGCCATCGTGTGCCCGCCGCAAACTTCCATCAGCACAATCTCTTTTTTTGAGATGGACTTTAATTTTTCGGAAACGGAGAGAATCAGATCCTTTTTCCGGTATTCATCAACGTATTTCATTTCAACATTTATAGATAAAACAATATGGCAATTAGGCTGTAGGCTATTCGCCTTCCTTAAACGGATTCAATTCATTCAACAACCGCATGGTTTCTTCGGCAAACTCCGGATCTATTTTTTCGATGGCAAATCCGGCGTGAAGCATAATGTAATCACCAGGGTTAACATCATCAAGCAGTAACAGGCTGGCTGTATATTCAACATCCTCAATGGTAACCTGGGCGTTTGCCCCGTTCACACTGATCACTTTTGCAGGTATGGCTAAACACATAGGAGTTCCCTTCTTTTAGATGCAACAGCCAATTGTCCGAGTGCGATTCCGCCATCATTGGTTGGCACTGCTGCGTGTGAATAAACTTCAAAATTATTTTTCTCCAGCAACCCAATAGTTTTTTCCAACAGGTATTTATTCTGAAATACACCGCCGGAAAGGACTACTTTGCTTATTCCTTCCTTCATTCGGATGGCATTAACGGATTCGAATATAGCTAAAACTATTGTGTTGTGAAATTTTGCCGAAATTGTTGGAACCTCAATATTCTGCCGGATATCTTCCACGATTCCCCGGATGGTTTTATCGAACCGGATGGTTTGTCCCAGCTCAAATACGTAGCTTTCAAAACATTTTTTTTGGAGCGCTGCTTCCAGCCGCATCGGGCCTTCAGCCTGAAAAGCAGCTACCTGCACCAAATTCAGGAGAGAAGCCACGCAATCGAATAGGCGGCCTGCTCCGGAAGTTAACGGACAGTTTATTTTCTGATCGATCATCTGAATGATCAACTTTATTTTATCCGGATCAATTTGTTTCAATAATGGTAATTCCAACTGAAGGAAGCTTTTGCCATATACCCGATAAAGATAGGACACGGCCATTCTCCAGGGCTCTTCGGTTGCACCGTCTCCACCCGGCATCGGCATGTATTCAAAATGGGTAAACCGCACAAATTCATTCAGGTCGCATATCAGAAATTCACTTCCCCAGATATTTCCATCCGGTCCGTAACCGGTTCCATCGAGCGCCACACCAATCACCTTTTCGTCGAGCCGGTGTTCGGCCATACACGAAGCGATATGTGCATGATGGTGCTGAACCTGAACCACCGGAAGATCGCCGGAATGCATTCCGGTTTTGGTGGAAATATAACTGGGATGCATGTCAACCGCCAACAGAGAAGGTTTTATCCGGAATATCTGAATGAATTGAGCGATGGTTTTTTCGTAAAACAGCGCCGTTTCCAACCCCTGCAGGTCGCCAATGTGCTGGCTGAGAAACGCTTTCTTCCCTTTGCCTACACAAAAGCAATTGGTCAACTCAGCGCCGAAAGCCACGATTCCCTCCGTATTTAGGCTGGTTCTTACCGGTGCAGGAACGTATCCCCGCGAACGACGGAATATTCGTTCCTTTTCGGCAATGATCCTGACAACCGAATCGTCGGTGCGGTTAAAAATATCGCGGTTGTGTAAAACCACCGCATCGACCAAGGGCGAAAACTGATCAAGCGCCAGCTGATTGTCGATCAGGATGGGTTCGCTGCTGAAATTTCCGCTGGTCAACACAATTGCTGAAGTTTTTAAACGACTGAACAGCAAATAATGAAACGGCATATACGGAAGCATCACACCCAATAAATTAAGTCCTGAGTTAAGCGACTTTGCCAATTTATTTTGATCTGCTGATTCTTTCTTTTCAAGCAAAACAATGGGTCTTTGCCAGGAAACGAGTGATTGTTCTTCCTGAGCATTGATTTCTGCATAAAGTTTCAGGCTTTCCAAATTCCTGAACATGACGGCAAACGGTTTTCCTTCCCGGTTTTTAAGTTCGCGAAGCCTTTCAACGGCAGCTTTATTGAAAGCGTCACAGGCCAGGTGCATCCCTCCAAGTCCTTTGATCATTACTAATCCGCCACTTTCAATACATTCTGAAACACGGTCAACTATATCCTGAATGTTGGTACTAATCCTTATTTGTTCCTCAAATAATTCATATTCCGGACCACAAGTTCTGCAAGCAGTCGGCTGAGCATGAAACCTTCGATCGGTAATAGTTTCGTATTCGTTCCGGCAATCGGGACACATCGCAAACGATTTCATGGTGGTCTTTGCCCGGTCGTATGGAAGGTCCTGGATAATGGTGAAACGTGGGCCGCAGTTGGTGCAGTTCACAAAAGCATAATCCAGCCGGTTTCCGGGCTGGTCCATATCCTGAAGACATTCGTTACAGACCGCAATATCGGGGCTTATTTCAGTAATTTCTTCTGAAATATTGTGACTATTTAAAATTCGGAATTCGGAGAAAGTTTTCGGCTCCATTTCCTGCGCCGAGATATCTTCAATCCGGGCAGCACGAGGGGCATCTTTCCGGAGAGAAAGAAGAAAGTGACTGATATTTAAGGATGTTCCTGAAACTTCAATCCGTACATTTTCATTGGTATTCTGCACCCAACCAGTCAGGTCGAACCCGGTAGCAATCCGGTAAACGAAAGGCCGGAATCCGACTCCCTGCACCAGACCAGAAACTATGACCTGCATTGATTTATCGTTTTGATTATCCATCATCGCCATGAAGGTAAAAGTATAAATATAAATTCCTACATTGTCCACATAAAACAATTTCTATGCTTACATTTCTGACCGGTTTTATTGCAAGTATGGCTCATGTTGTTACAGGGCCGGATCATTTGGCAGCGGTTACTCCCTTGGCTATCGACAGCCGGAAACATTCGTGGAAAATAGGTTTGGCCTGGGGAACGGGACATACCATTGGCATGTTGCTCATCGGCGCGCTTTTCATTCTGTTTAAAGAAATCCTGCCCATCGAAGCCATTTCGAAACACAGCGATACCATGATCGGGTTTTTACTCATCGGAATTGGAAGCTGGGCCATTCTGAGAATTTATCTTCGTCATTCGCACCGGAACAGGCTACATCCTCATTTTCATAACAAGCCTTTCTTATATGCCCACACACATAAACACACTCACAATATCGCGCCTGTACTACCACAAAATCATGGCCACGAACATCGACCCAACGGAACGGTAAAACAAAATGCATTCACAGCTTTGTCCATCGGAATCATTCATGGATTCGCGGGCTTCAGCCACCTGTTTGCGCTTCTGCCTTCGCTGGCACTTCCAACTATAACTGCATCAGTGATTTATTTGGCCGCCTTTGCATCAGGGACAATACTGACGATGATCATTTTTGCATTCCTGCTTGGACTTGTGGCATTTCAGTCGGTTGTGAAAGACAAACAAGTCTTCCTGAAATGGTTTACACTCTGCGGCGCTTTCCTTGCGATTGCTATCGGAATTCTTTGGATTTTCCATCCAATTTGATCTGACAATGTTATGCCGAAAGCTGAAGAATATAAAAATCCCAATCTTGAACTCATTGAAGTTATTATCACCGGGAATCAGGAAATTTCTCCGGGCGTACATTTGATATCGTGGAAGAGGACGCATGATTTTCATCCGGGACAGGTTGTAAAAATAACCGCTGATCCAAAGATTGCCCCACGTATTTACAGCATTTGCAGCGGAAACGACGAACCTGAAATCCGGGTACTTTTTAATGTCAAGGAAGATGGACTTTTAACTCCGAAACTGGCCGGAATGATTCCCGGAATGAAAATCCGGACGACCAAACCTTACGGAAGTTTTAAAGATGGAAAAGAACCGGCCTGGTGGATTGCCACCGGAACCGGAATCGCCCCATTTTACAGCATGTTCCGCTCCGGAATTTCAGAAAATAAAACACTGATTCACGGAGTTCGTCAGCTCAATCAGTTTTATTTTGAGGATGAATTGGAATGGTCGCTGGGAGACCGGTATATCCGCTGCTGCTCTCAGGAACAATCATGCAATGTTTTTCCCGGCAGGGTAACTCACTACCTGAATCAAATAAATGACCTTCCGACAACTATTAACTATTATCTTTGCGGCAAGGCTCTGATGGTTGTTGAAGTACGCGATTTGCTGATTTCACGTGGCGTTCCGTACCAAAACATCCTTGCTGAAATTTACTTTTAAACTGTTTATTCTTTTCAGGTTCCGTTAGGAACCAAAGATCGGTAGAATGAATGAAAATACACATGTCTTTTGTCCCGTACTCCCACCTGCCTTTGGTAGGGCTCAAACGGCGGGCAGGGGACAAAACAAAGGTGGTAAATCCATATTTCTACCGACAGATTTTCCCTACGGGAAATTTTTGATCTGTTCTTAGCTTTTACTTTTACCTTTTGCCTTGATATGAAAGAATCACTTTTCGGAAAAACACTTAATGATCTGACCACGTTGGCGGTTGAGCTTGGATTGCCCAAATTTACCGGCAAACAAATGGCCGAATGGCTGTATCAGAAAGACATCTCTTCGATTGAAGAAATGACCAACCTTTCGAAAAAAGCACGCGAACTTTTAGCCGGAAAATTCGAATTTGGATTAATTGATTCAACCAAAGTGCAGGAAAGCATTGACGGAACCAAAAAATATCTCTTCCCAACCAACAAAGGCAAATTCATTGAAACAGCTATGATTCCAGATGATGACCGAAAAACGGTTTGTGTGTCGTCGCAGGTCGGATGCAAAATGGGTTGTCTGTTCTGTATGACCGGTAAACAGGGATTTCAGGGGCAATTAACAGCCGGCGAAATTGTGAACCAGATCCGTAATATTCCGGAGTGGCACGAGGTAACCAATATAGTTTATATGGGAATGGGAGAACCATTCGACAACCTGGAAGAAGTATTAAAAAGTCTTGAAATCCTGACTTCAGAATGGGGTTTTGCCATGAGCCCGCGCCGGATCACCGTTTCAACCATTGGCATTGTACCTGGAATGCTGACTTTCCTCGAAAAATCGGAAGCTCATCTGGCAGTGAGTATGCACACTCCGTTCGACGACGAACGACAAAAACTGATGCCGGTGCAGGTTGCCTATCCATTGGCTGAAGTCATTCATGAAATTAAAAGCTGGGATTTTGGCCGTCAGCGCAGGGTTTCGTTCGAATACATTGTCTTTAAAGGGCTGAACGATTCACCCCGTCATGTTCAGGAACTGTGTAAAATACTGAATGGCATCAAATGCCGGATCAACCTCATCCGGTTTCATCCCATTCCGGGCACACCACTTGTAGGCACCGATGAAAATACTTTGCAAAAATTTAAAGAAAAGCTCAACGACAAAGGCATTTTAACCACCATCCGTGCCAGCCGCGGCCAGGATATTTATGCTGCCTGCGGGTTGTTGTCGACGAAGGAGTTGGGGGGGTGATGAGGAAGTGGATAATTATTAAACATAGGTGTTATTCAAATTGGCGAGCACATTGGTCGATAATATTCATATTAGCTATCTTGAATTGAGAATTTAAAAAGCGCAATGAAGATCAGTTGCGCTTTTTATAGAGAATTTCAGATTTGTGATAAAACAATCAATGCGGAATTAAATTATACCGCACAAACGTTTGCAACTCCCTTTAATATCATGGTTGCAAGCAAACCAACAATTAAAGTCAAAATCATTGGATTAATTGCACCAATTCATTGTTCAGCTAGTCACAAACTTTACTCAAATGGCTATCAACACTTCATTCATTATTTTCCATTTGTATTTTACTGCGATGAAACCAAGTGAAACAAGAAAGATTGCGCACGACATAAATTGTCCGGTTGAGAAATCTCCAACCCACCCCCTATTTTCGTCTCCTCTGAAGAATTCAAGTATGAACCGGAGAACAGCGTAACTCATCCAAAACAGGAAGAACAAAACACCGGGGTTAAACAGATTTTTCTTCCAAAGCACGGAAAAGATGATGAATAAGATCAATCCTTTCAGCACGCAATAAAGCTGAACCGGATGAACAGGCAAGGACATCAAGTCCGTATTACTTATCAAACCTTTATAAAGATGATCGTAATATGGGTAACTGGCTTGAGGAAATTGAACGGCCCAGGGTAGATTGCTTAAAATACCGTAATCGCAGCCATTTAAAAAGCATGCAAAACGCCCGACCAAAGGACCTATTCCGAGAACGGAAGCAATAACATCCAGATATTTCCAAAGAGAAATCCGGTAGAAAATGCCATACAAAACAACTCCGGAAATTCCTCCGAGATAGACTCCAAAAGAAACTGTGGCACCGTTGAGCTCAGTCAAAATTTCAGGATGATGATAGGCGTAACCGATGTTCTGAACCAGGAAAAATATCCGGGCACCAAGCAAGGCTGCAATTGATCCCCAGAGTGCTATGCCTGAAGCATGATAAGTATCTAAGCCGGATAATCTGCATCGTTTCAGCAGAACCAGGATTCCCAATCCAAGCATGATGGCATATACCACTGCCGGATCGGGAATCAGATAACTAAAAATACCTGTGCGGAATAAATGATCGAAATACTCAATGAGCCTTGGACGCATAGGTTAATATCTTTATCAGGCTTTTTTAGTCTTTCTTCTGCGGAAAACAATTAATCCGATCAAAGGAAGTAAAGGAATTAAAGCCATCTTTGATGAAGAAGGTGAAGCAGATGCTGAGCATGAACAATCTTTTGTTCCGGTGCCGTTGATCGCTGCACGGCCAACGGGAACATTTACAGCCAGAAAGTTATTGCCGGGCTGCAATGAACTCCGGCTATTGCCGCCAGCGGCATCCCGGGTGGTTACTTTGTAGTAAAGATCAGTTCCTGCCTTCAAGGTATTCCAGTCTGCAACAGGCAATGTGTAAGACGCTGTGCCTCCTGCTGCTGAAGCTACTCCACCTAGCCATGCGCTGGTTATATGATTGACTGCAAATGCTTCATCATTGGCAATCTCAATCTGAAATTGGGTATTGAAAGGCAATACACCGCTTGTTACCACATTATTTCCTGCAAATGTATAATCATCGCCTGTCCATACGGTAAAAACAGGGCCGGTTGCACTGGCGCGGTTTAAATAGGAATGATCAATATCGATGATGGCATCTTTTGGCGAAAGGAAAATTCCGGCACGTGCATATCCTGCCAATAATTTATGAATCATTCGCGATGATTGGTATAGAGGCGCCAGTTGCTTTAATAAATTCTGATTGGAATCATGTATCGATTTAGATGAACCATCGTTTAAAACACCAACACCAGCGGTAGTCATGGCCTTAATCGTATTGAGGTTAATACTGAGCGTCCCAAAGCTGGTGGCATCATTCATGCCCTGTCGCGAACTCCATTGTGCCCAGGCAATATTTTGACCGGCCGAGTGTATTTCATTCGAACCACCTCCGGAGTTACGGTCAGGAAAAATGTCTGTTGCCTCTGCTTGTCTGGGAACAAATCCACTTTGAACCGGGGCCGGACAATTGTGTGCCCACCATCCGCCAACTATATCCGTATTGAAATTAGTGCAACCCCAGAAATCTGCAAGTCCTTCGTTAATTGACCCGGTAATGACGCCACCACCGACGCCATATTGCAATCCGTTTAAACGATGTCCGAATTCATGAGCTACAATAGTACCGTCAAGCGCTGAATTGAATAATTGACCACAAGAAGTACTGTTACTTGTGGTGGCACCACCAATACCGAATGCCATGCTAGAACAGGCATTGTTGATGCCGAAACCGCATGGATTATTGTCATTAACGGTAACATTTAGCGCAAGGAAAACTTCACTTCCCAAAAGCATATACATTTTACGTTCATTAAAAATAGTAGCAAAGGCGTTTACCTGTTGAAATTGTCCGTTATAACCAGCCTGATTGGTTCTTTCTACAACTGTTCCGTTAATCGGAGCCACGTTAAAATCAGCAGTACCTGAGCCAGTATCGGGAACAGTTACGATTCCGACTGTTCCATCGGCACCATTGTTAAAAAGCGTAAGGACACCGGTTTTAACTAATGTATAATTTCCACCAACTGCCGCATCCACTTCAAAAGTCAATTCTCTGGTTGGTGAATTTGGATCGGGATTGAACGTCAGACCTTTTGCATTGTCGGCATAAAAGAATAATGGTAACAATTGAAGCACCTTCCCTGTTTCGGCATCAATCCAAACCTGATAGGGACCATCAGCACTGACTTCGGTTTTCCAGGTATATTTAAACCCTTCGGCATAAGGAAGCAGAACAATCTCGCCTCTGTTGCTGGCTTTCAGATTTTCCAGTTTGTTTTCTGCTCTTATTTGGGTCATGGCTTTAGATGCGGCTTCCTTCAGCGAAAGAGATTTATTGTTTGTTGGTTTTACCGAATTGTAAAATTTCCCATGCAGGGAAACAATTTCACTTTGATTCCGGTTCGTTATGCTAATGGCTGTGTTGTCGATAATCACATCATCAAAATACTGGTCAAAGCGGAAAATGGATACAGTTACACTGGATTGCTGTTTCAACTCATTACCCAATTCATTCAGCATATTATCGGAAGATGTACTCACATCTAGCATTTCTCTTTTTATTTTCTCTTTGGTGGTTTCTTTACCGATCCGGATCTGCTCGTCGATGTAGCCGGCGTCAGATTTAGCCGTGGTTGCATCAATGCTTAAACGAATTTCCTTTTCCATACGCAAAGGGCTTTTCAGCGATTCAAGGAAGTTGGATATCACTTTTTTTGCATCATCCTGCGATTTCACATATTGACCATTGATATTAATCTGGAAATTTTCGCCTTCACGCGAAGGAAGCTGCCCACCTGCATTCTTAAACGGCAGCTGCTCCATCCTGTATTCCACAGTAGGTTTTCGTTCTTCAGGCACATATACCTGTTTGATTTTATAATTCGATTCGGGATTGGTTTGTGCAAAAGCAGCCGAACATGTAATCGCCATCATCATCATGATGCAGATAATTGTTTTCAAATTGGCTTTGTATTTCATCGTCTTTTTGGTTTTAATGAATATTTTTTTTACTTATTCTTCGAAAATACCGGTTCTTTTTGTGAGTTAAACCCTGCAAGGGTTTAAAATTCCTGCAGGGTTTAAAATTGACAACAATGATTTCATAATCAGTAATCAGCCTTTGCAGAATGACAACCAATCATAAATATTGTCATGCTGATTTTCCCCATTGGTAAGTTTTAGTTCAACTGAAAGCCAAACGGTGTAGGCACATTTTTTCAGGTCAGAAACCGGAACTAATGCAGGATTATGCAAATCTTTCGCGGTCCCAAATGTTTCAGGAACCAAACTGGCTGGCGCTATATTTTCAATGGAATAGGGTCCTCCAGGTCCGTATAAAGTCAGGCTAACTGTTCCCATATTTGGATTAGCTGCCGTATAATTTACATGCAGAGCATTTGTGATCGGTGTACATCCTGTTCCGCCGCCACCAATCATTTCCTGAATATCGACACATGCCACGCCCATTTCATTGGAAACCTGTGGCATCCAGGACCCAAATTGCGGTACATTCTTATAAACAGTGTTGAACATGGCAACCGGAACGGAAACACCGGCTGATACTTCAGAGCCGGGATTGCCAACCTGCCGCTTTCTCATGCGTATTTTGAAATACCTGTTTCCCTGAAGTGGCGCCATCGTAGTTGTGGATTGTCCCTGTACCAGTCCGGCCATATCTACTGAAGCGGCATTTAACGAAGCCGTATTCAGACTTAAGAGTTCACCATTAATGTTCGGAGCGAAATTAGAAGCCTGCGGTACAGCTATCCATCCGGTTGGATCAACCCCTCCACTTACATTTCCCACTTTATAAGCGACAATTGATACAGGATTCATCGGATCGCCTGTCAGTGTAAAAAATGTACCAATTTCGGCTTCGCACATTTGAGGAGCCAATACCTTTTCCCAGACACCAATATCAGCGCCGCCAGGGCCAGCAGTCTCAATGGTTTCAAAACAGTATTCCATGGCCACTCCGCTTAATGTTTTGCTAAGGTTGCCCCGCAGTTTAATGCAACTGTAAAATGCCTGTCCGGCTGGGGTTTTCCCCGTAGCCAGCGAAATTACATTGGGGTCGCCGCTTGCAACTACTGCGTTGATAAAATGATTTCCATTGTTCCCAATTTTTGTAAATGAAGCGGGTATTCCGGGGTCGGGAACCACAATATCTTTCAGGCACAATCCGACACAAAGGCAATAACCGACATTTTTTCTCCGGTTAGCGGCGGTTTCTCCCTGTATGGCTACACCATTGTATTCGTATTTAAAATAAACATCTGGTCCGCTATGAAAGGTGAGTGGCAAGCCCTTGTCGGTTTCTACATTGATCCATGGTGATAAAAAAGTTTTTTTGAAATCAACGGAGGTATAATCAATCCTGAAATGCCCGTTAGAATCTGTGACAGCGCTGCCCAGGTTATCATCGGTTATGAAATCGGCATCCCAAGCCGTTATTTTCACATCCGGAATAGGGATTTTAGTTCGACATTCAACCATGTGACCGCAAATTACCCAGGCATCAAAATAGAAACCTCTGATATAACACCACCATTTGGCCGTGATGCAATAGTTCCATTGGAACAAATAATTTTCACGTTGTTTATCGATTCTCCATTGTGGGAAAATAGTAGTCAAATGAAATTGCAAAGGATCTTTCCGGGGAGGTTTGGGCGGAACACGAGGCACGTTACCACAGGTAAAATCAATGTCAAAAGCTGTATTGCTGTATTTTTCATCCAATACAAATTCATAATTGCCATTTTCATCGGTTTGAGCAGTTGTAATCAGCAGATCTTTTCTGGCAGCGGCTTCTTCTTGTGTGACGAGGCGGAAAGTGTCTTTTGTATCGGCAACAACGTTGCTGATAACATTATCTTTCTGCCAGGGCAGGTAAAGAAGCACTTGCATACTAGAAAGTGGTTCAGAACAATCATCACACAGAAAACCGCAAAGTTTTCCTCTTAGGTAATAATTCATAATTTCTTGTTTTTTTGTTTCACCTACTCTTTTTCGGATTTTCGGTTGTTTCCGGTTTTTCCCTTTTTTACGAATCGTATAAATCCAAAATATTATAGATGCAGATTTTTACAGGAAATGACAAAATCAATCAAAAACTTTAATCATGGCTTAAAATTCCCGGTATCCACCCACTCGTTTTTAAGCAGCGACCACCAATCTTCAGCCAAACCCTTCAAAACATATTCATAAGGAAGCCAGCCGTAGCCATTATCGCCCCAGCCAGTGCCCCAGGAATTACGGATTTGAAGAGATCCAATGGTTTCGGTGCCTCCAACACCCGTGTTTTTGATTTTCATGGTATCGTTGTACCCTACTGCAACAATGGCGTGTCCGCCGAGGATTTTATCGCCTTTGATCGGATAGGGAATCTTTCCTCCTGATTGGTCAGCCTGGTTGATTGAACTGTACACTGTAAAACCAAACATGGAAGGAAGTCCCGCTGCAAGGTTCGATTTAATCAGTGTCAGTAGTTCTCCTGGTTTTGTTCCTGAAGAATCAAGCCTGTAATAACTTATGGGCTGGTAGTTCTGGGCAAATGCGTAACAGAAGGCAGTTGGCTCCTTGTCAAAATCAGCAACTATATATGGCCAGTATTCTTCCGGTGGAACGCCAAAAAGCACCAATGCTCCCATGGTGCTACGCAGGAAAGCGCCGGTGTCACCTTTTTCCTGCATCAGGTTTCGGGTTGCTTTGTACAGAAACAGACGCGATGCATCAATATGTTTTCCAAAAGCACGCCGCTCAAAATATTCAACTAAACCAACTCCGGCGTTTGCCGTACAGGAACCGAGATCGCCCTGATCTTCGATCGGCGAGAACCAGTTAACCAGCGAAACCAATTTTGGCAAAAGGGTTTTACCAGCTTTTTGTATCCCGGTTTTTGACAGCATTTTCTTGATTGAATCTGATTGGCCCAACGCTTTCAGTCGTGAAGATACACTGTCGTTTTCCACGGTGAGATCCCTGAAATCAGGATAATCAGGCAGCCACCCCAAAAATCTTTTTCTACGAAAAATTGATTCCATAATTTTCTCCTTGAAAATATTGTTTTCACTCAGTTTAAGAAACATATCTGACATTCGGCAACAATGAAATTCAATTTGCGCGAAGCCTTGTTTGTTTAGAATTAATTAAAATTACGTCCTTTGTATAATCAGGCGCAATAGCACAAAAGTGTCATATTCAAAATTTTAAGTTTCAGGATTTGAATTGTTTTTGGGAAAAATCCTTTAACTTTGAGTATAATAGATCTGTGAAGTATGTTTTTGCAGTAGTTCAACAGTCGAGTGGAATTATTATTGAATCTAAAGTGAAATTCATCAAATAGGCTATTAATTTGAGGTTACCTTATTTGCATTTTAGGGATTAATAGATATAGATACAAGGATTTTTTATTGCTGTCATTTTTAAGTTTCCACCAACTCAATTAATTCATTTAACCATGAAGAGTGAAAATGAAACTATAGTTTTCCGAAGTAGGATCCGTAATGGGAGTAAAAATGATCTGAGTAAATCCAAGATTTCTTCCAAAAAACCGGTGTTGGAAGACAAATTGCCTGAAAATAATCCGTTACTCCTTTTTGGTTCTTGTTTTGTCGATCATTCAAGCAGACAATTTGCATGTATTTATGATCATTGTCCTGATCATTACAGCTGCTGCAAGAATGAGTTGTTGTTTAAAAATCTCGATTTTCATGCACTTCATTTTCATCCGGAGGATAGAATACTTTGGTGTGAAGAAGTATTTCCTGATATCCTTAAATTTATTGATTCTCAAACAGACGTTGAATTTAAGGATTACAGATTCTCATTCAATCACCGGTATATCCGCAAGGATAGAAGTATTTCTCAGTTTCTGCATGAGGGTTCCTTTACATTTGCAGATGACAAATGTCTTCCGGTTCTGAACCTTAAAGTGTTTACCGAAATTGGGGATATCAAGTCCGATGAAACTATTGTCCTGTCAATTTTCTTGTATTCGGCTGATCAGGGGTATCAGAAGGTTTTTACCAAAGTCTATGCGAATACTCATAATTCCTTGTTATCGCCTAGGGAGATGGAAATTATCAGACTTTGTCGTGAAGGGTACAGCAGTAAAATGATAGCCGACAAACTGTACCTAAGCATCCATACCGTTAAAAACCACAAACGCAATTGTATGGAGAAAACCCTGACACATAACATCACCGAGCTGATCAATTTATGTCTTAAAAGTCATTGGTTGTGAGTGTATTTGCGATCCAGCAAGGTAAAGAATATTATCTTTTGCAAGTCTCCAGCACGCTTTCGCAGTTTAAAATTGTCTTCTTTTTTTTCCTGAAATTCCTTCTGAATCGTTTTGTTTATCTTGGTTCGTTATAACATAGTGGTATTACTCTAATATTTTGGGCCATCGCGACTGATTACTTATCACCTTTATTCTTCCTGACTACAACTTTCCCTTTCCATTTGCCACTTCGGTAGTAAACGAGCAAAATTAACATCCCAACAAAAGTTCCCATTGGTTCACCCCACCAGATGCCGTTCACCCCTATGATTCCGGAGAAAAAAACAGCCGCAGGAATCCGGACGATGTACAAGGCGGTAAACGTGGCAATCATTGGGATGAGAGTTGCTCCTGCTCCCCGGAGAAAACCTGTGAATGTAAACATGACTGAGAACAGCAGGTAAAATGAGGAAACAATCACCAGATAACCTTGCCCGATTTTAATGACTGCCGGGTCGCTCGTAAAAAGCAACATGATATGTTTACCAAAGATGATAATCAGAAGTGAAACCAAAATGCAGTAAATAGTCGAGAATAAAAGAGTCGCACGAAGCCCGGTTTTAGCCCGTCGTTCTTCGAAAGCGCCCAGATTTTGACCCACAAAGGTTGACAGGGCCGAGGAAAAAGTAATGGCTGGCATCTTTACAAACGAGTCGATGCGCATAGCAGCCGAATAAGCCGCAACAGCATTGGTTCCGAAACCATTCACGATACTCATAATTGCCATCATACCAAAGGCAACAAACGATTGCTGAAAACCGGTTGGCAGTCCAATCCGGATACAACTCCTGAAAATATCCCGGTCGAAAATATATTTCCGCCATGAAAGATTGATGATTGGATGTTTTTTGCTGAGGTAATAGGCAGCTGTGATGAAAGCACCGCCTTCCGAAATAATGGTGGCATAGGCTGCCCCTTGAATTCCCCATTTAAAAACTACGACAAAAAGCAAGTCGAAGATAACATTGTTGATGGTGGCAATAATCATGAAATACATGGGTGTTTTTGCATCTCCCAATCCGCGTAAAATACTGCTTATGCCGCTGAACCCGAAGAAAAAGAACATACCGAGCATGTACACATTGAGGTATCTGACCGCATGCGGCAGAATATCAGCAGGCAAGCCAAGCAACTTAAATATTTCTTCGCTGAATGAAATCCCTAGAATGGTAATCAGGATCGATGAACCTAAAAAGAAAACAAAAATAGTATCAATAGTGCGCTTGACTTCTTTAATTTTTTTTGCTCCGAAGTACTGTGAAACCACTGTCGAAGCGCCAGATCCAACACCTATGACCATCGAGATCAGTAAAAAAATAATGGGAAACGAAGCGCCTACAGCACCCAACGCCTCTTTTCCAAGAAAGCGTCCAACGATAATGCTGTCAACAACATTGTATAGATTCTGAAAGATATTTCCGAGAACCAGCGGAACGGAAAATTGCAGAATCAGTTTCGCTTCTTTGCCAACAGTAAAGTCTTTCATTTAGCCCTGATAAGGCTGCAAAACTCATGAATAAATTTTGGAAATCAAAATTCGATCGGAGCAGTAATTTACGGAAAGTGTTTTTTGTCTTGCATGTCGTACATTATCCAGTATTTTCCGACCGGTTGATCCAAGCCGTGATTTCGACCGTTTTGATTACATCATCGGTATGGACCGTCAAAATGTGCGTGATTTGAAAGCCATGGCACGGAATGAAAAGAATAAACCGGACAACAATCTGACAATAATTTTACTCAATGGCCGGATAACGGGATAAACGGAGAATTAACAGTCGCGAATACTCTTGATTTTTTGTACAAACCCGATCTGTCCGCTGCAAACTTTTCAGCCTCAAGTTAAGAAACTAGCCAATTGCAACGTCCAGGATTCGTTCGACGTGAATTTTGGAGGTATTGAGTAATTCAATGTCTTCCATGTCGCTTGCTTTCAGGATAAGTGGCAATTCGGTTCCTCCCAGGATCAAACTGTCAATCTGGCCTTCCACGTACATGCGTTTGGCAATCGACAATAAACGGCTCTTGGTTTCAGGCAGGTATCTGCCTCTCGCCAATTCCTCCATATAAATTTTATGAATGTATTTCCGCTCGGCGGGCATGGGAGTAATAATTTCCATTCCGGCGGCCTCAAATCCATCCTGAAAAAAGTCCCCTTCCATCGTGGAGATGGTTCCAAATAAGCCAAGCCTGGTATAGCCTTTTGATTGTGCATAGGAAATGGTAGAATCAACAATACTTACCATTTTGGTTTTTACACGTTGAACAAGGGATTCAAAAACAATGTGCGGAGTATTGGACGCCAGAAAAATTACTTTGGCTCCTGCCTTTTCTAAAACAAAAATTTCTTCAGATAAAAAATCAATCAGTTCATCCATCTGATCGTTAGAAATCAGGTTCACCATGTGCGTCATATTGATGCTGTTGATGATAATGGACGGATATTCACGCTGTCCGGTCCGCTCCTGAAAACGGGAAATGATTCGCTGGTAATAGTCAACTGTTGAGGCCGGGGCTATTCCCCCAATCATTCCGATGGTTTTGTAATGTTTGAGCATACGCGAAACGGTTTTAAGAATATCAATGAATTGTATTTTTCTGTTTATTTAATTATCCCGCTCCTCTTTCCGCCAGTTTCAATGTTTTGTAAGTTTATCCACCTGAACGTTTGACTTTATAATTCTCGCTTTTCAGAATTTCGATAACCTTGTTACAAAAATCACCTTGAATCAGGATTTCTCCTTCTTTAGATGTACCTCCTACTCCACATTTCGTTTTCAGGATTTTGGCCAATGTTTTCAGATCCTCGTCTTTTCCAACAAAACCAGTGATCAGCGTAACACTTTTACCCTTCCTTTGTTTACGGTCGAGTTGAACAACCAGCTTTTGTTGTTGCGAAGGCAGTGTTTCTGCTTCACCTTCAGAATCTGATTCGTAATGAAAATCGGGATTGGTGGAATACACTGTTCCCAGCCTGTCTTTCCAGTCGTTGGCCATTTCTCGGAAATTTGCGGTCAAATATAGCGATTAATTTCTACCATAAAATTTCTTCCAGGATATTTCCTGAACAATGGTCCGGAACAGGCATGTGAAGGATCTCCAGGATGGTTGGAACCAAATCTTCACCTAAAATTTTACTGCGGATTTGTGTGTGTTTTACCGCATTTCCTTGTATAATCAACGGGATATTGGAGTTGTCGTTGTAAATGGTTCGCTGGTATTTATAAACCGGCTGCCAGCCGTCTTCCAGCTGATACAACACATCGCCCGAACGCTTGAAATTGTATGAATTGGCAATCACAGCCAATTGCCCTTTGGAATAATCACCCTGTGCGAACGAAGATGATGGCAATGCAATCTTCACCCCTTCAAACTGATTAATAAAATTGGCTGATTTAGTCTGAATATCCTCCAGTGATATGTTTTTCTTTTCGAGCAATTCATGATTAAAATAGAGTTGCTGCTCACCCACAACTTCGATCCAGTCGCCCTGTCCATAAGTAATGTTCAGGAAAGATTTTAAAAGGGCAACTGCACTTTCGGGCGAAAACGTACCGACAGGCATGTTAAACTCTTCTTTCATGTAATCGACCGGATAGACCGATGAGCAGGCTGAAGTCAGCACAACCAGCGAGTTCCCTTTTCCAAAAGTTTTGTCGAGAAATTCGAAGATAGAAGCAATATCCTGGTCGAGGCGCAGATAAGTATCTTCCATTTCTATGGATGCCGGCCCAAAAGAGTTGTTTTCGTAATCCATGGAAGTTAATGTGACGGTCAGAAAATCAGGATATTCATCGGTACCAAGAGCTTCAGCTGTAATCAGATCCAATGCGAAATCCTTTACGATTGTGTTTCCAAACGGCGTGGTTTTCAAAAACTTATAGCTTCCGGCAATCTCTTTTATTTTCTTCAGGTTATAGGGAAACGTATTCCATTTGTTGTAATAGCCTTTTTCAAGAATATAATCGTCACCCATGCTCTCCTCGTAACTTTTAACCGGTAGCAGGGTAGTCCAGGATCGCTGGGTGTAGGTTTTTGCATATCCATTTTCGTTGAAATGGCGGACCCATTCCGGAAATATATCGACATAATAGGAGCTTGAAATCATATTGCCATTTTGGGTATCGAACCAGTATGCGCCGTTGGCAGCATGACCAGCCGACAACACAGCGCTCACATCGTTCATGGCCACACTGAAAACTTTCGATTTGTTGTGGGTATTGATTTTAATGAGATCACCGATGGTAGGCGACAACAGCTTGGCAGCCGAGCGTTCACCTTCTTTGGAGTCGCTGCCAACTGTGATGAAATAATCATCGGCAATGCAGTTGATTTGCTTTTTTTTCAGCCTGTCGTACCATTCATCGCCCACAATCCCATGAGTAGCCGGATAAACACCGGTAAATAAAGTCGCAGTTCCGGTTGAAATTTTCTGAACATGCAAATCGAGTTGGGCATTGCTGCACACGGCCCCTTCATTAACCAATCGTTTGAAACCTCCCGACTGAAATTTATTCCAGTAGCGAGTTAGATAATCTGTTCGCATCTGATCGACCGATAACACAATCACCAGCCGTGGCACATTGGCATCGGTTTTTTTACTGGTCTGAGCAATCAGGGAATTTCCACAGAGCAATGTCAGGAACAAAAAGAAACTCAGAATATTTAGTTTTGTCATGGTTGGTTTAATTTGAGTGGCAAAAGTATAGATTATTCGTTGAAAAACAGCTCCAACTCATTTTTGTATATCTTTGCCCCGCACAAAAAATCGTTATACTCATCTTAATTCCTTAAATGATTAATCCGGATTTCCAGAATACCTACTATATTTCGGAATATTTTCAATCGATTCAGGGTGAAGGAAATTATACCGGGGCCAATAGCTTTTTTATCAGGTTTCAGCATTGCAATCTCCGTTGTACCTGGTGCGATACCAAATATACCTGGAACAAACATTCGGGGGCACACCAACTTTTCACTGATA
>JAUXUF010000309.1 GCA_030684645.1 Bacteroidota bacterium
ACCAAAGCATGAGACAATACAGTTAAGTAATAAAATTAGAGTATCCCTGCATTAGAGACTTTTAGATACTCAAGCAGCTTTTAAAACGTGCTATCATTGAATGTGATGTTAAACGGGTTGAGAATTAATCAGAATTATCTAAAAGCTTTCTTTAACTATTCCTACAATACATTAAACAAAATAAATTAAAAATAATAATTAACTTAAACTAAAAGCAATGACATTAAGAAGACTTTTACTACCTGCGATTGCATTTATCGTGATTATCACTTCCTGCGGCAAGGATGACGACCTTACTTCTGTAGATGGAGAACTAACCGCCAAACCATCGATGACTGCCAGTCTCGGTAATAATAGTAGTGACAAAACTAAACTGAATGTGCCTGTGGTAACCACGACTGTAACGGGTACTACTGTTGTCGTGTCCTGGGAGGCAATACCCAATGCAGTTGGATACCATGTTGTGTTTGGAGACATTGATAGTACTGCTAACAGTATTCCATCTCAACCGAAAGTTCTTACAACTTCAGTTACTATTTCTAATTTGACAGGTGGAATTTATAAAGTTAAAGTAAAGGCTCTAGCTGCAAACGGTAGTGACATAATGTTTAAAGACAGTCCCTTTAGTAATGCAAGCTCATTTACTGTTGGATCAGTTCCACCAGTTGTTGAAGTAGTAAAAACAAAGCTATCTACACCGGTTGTAACTACAACTCAGATATCCTATAATTCAGGAAAAGGTAATACGACTGCAACATGGGGCAACATAGCTAATGCCTCTTCTTATACGGTGACATTGAATGGCAATCCAGTGAGTTCAGCCACTTCTCCTTTGTCATTAACTAACCTTGAGCCGGGTACTTATGTTCTCGCTGTGACGGCTGTATCAGGTGCTACCAATTATCTCAATAGCGATCCGGGTACGACTACCATTATCGTTAAAGATAGAAGATCAATCAGCACACCTGTCATTTCAGGAAACGTAACATATACCTCTGCTACTGCGGGTTCTGTATCTGTGACGCCACTATTTATTTGGCCGCCTAATAATAAATTGACCACAGTAACCTTTGTGGGAACTGGTACGATATCGACAGGAACCGGAACTATTAATGCATCACATACAACTGTAACCAATGCTACAAGTTATGTGATGACGCCTTCAACGCTTTCTAATCTAGCTCCCGGTACATATACGGTTGCTGTG
>JAUXUF010000318.1 GCA_030684645.1 Bacteroidota bacterium
TGACGGCGCCGATGCCTACAAAGATTTGCAATTCCTGTGGATCAATCGGAAAACAGCCAAGTTAAACTGGAGTTTACTCTTCCTGAATAACGGAAAACCGGTAAAAATAGGTACCGAACAGAAATCGAAATACAGCCAGACTTTTGGCACGCACATCGATGCGCCAATCGAAAAAATGGCTTTTTCAGGAAACCTGTATTTTCAGACCGGTGAAGATGGCGCCAACAAATCGTTGAATGCCTATAACCTAATGGCCGAAGCGACCTACAAAACTTCAGAAAAAACACAATGGAACCTTGGCTATGAAATCCTTTCGGGATCTGATTACGATCAGGTTGAGAAGAATAATTCGTTTACCCCGCTTTACGGAACCAACCACAAGTTCAACGGGTTCATGGATTATTTTTACGTAGGCAATCACCTCAATAATGTTGGATTGTCTAATGCTTACGGCAAATTCTCAACAAGCAAAAATAAAACGGCCTTTAATGCCGATTTGCATTTCTTTGCCAGTGCAGCCAAGATTTCGGCTACAGCAGATAATTATCTGGGAACTGAACTGGACCTGGGCCTGACCCAAACACTTAATCCGGCAACGAAAATTACGTTTGGGTACTCTCAGATGTTTGGTAGCGATAGTCTGGAAATACTGAAGGGCGGCTCAAAAGGAACAACAAACAACTGGGCTTACATCATGATTGCCGTAACGCCAAAGTTTATACAGTAAAAGAGTTTATTAAAAGATAAACCCGAATTCACGGAACATTTCAAAAAAGTGTTCTGTGAATTCGGGTTTTGTTATATTCTAAAGGTAATTTGGAACCCTTGCGGTAGTAGTAGTTGTCACCAGATCAACAAACCCGGTATTAAAAACTGCTTTTCCCCTATTCACAGTGTCCTGTGTACCTGAATGCAGCTTTTTTAATCCTGTCCATAATAGCAATTCCCAAGCCGAATTCTTCCACCGGTTCAATATAAATCTGACTTATGGTTGGGTCATCTTCCATGGTATGCAAAGCAGTAAATAAATTAGCAGCTATTTCAATCTGACTCCTATTACCGGAAGTATAAATTATATTCGGTGCATTTGTTGGCAAATCAGCTTTGTGGTGTAATATCAAACCCGAATCTAAGGGAAGGGAATGAATATCCTGCTTCAATATATATAAAGGTTTATTTGGTGAATAATGGCTTTTCAGCAAACCGGGAGACGGTAAATCTTTGCCTTTTTTACTTTGGTTAAAATAGACGCAAGGCACTACTTTTTGGATATCGCTTAAACTAATTGCTCCCGGACGCAATAAAAAACACTGGTCATCTTCAATTGAGATTACAGTTGATTCAATGCCAACCATTTTTTGATTACCAGTTAACAAATAATCAATGCCTGACAGTTGTTTCAAAACATGCTCAGGTTTTGTTGGGCTCAATTGGCCAAAACGGTTGGCGCTTGGTGCTGCTACCGGTGTTTGGGCCAAGCGGATAAGCTCAAGCGCAACTGGATGTGACGGCATCCGCACTGCAACCGTATTTAAGCCGGATGTCACAATATCCGGTACTTTGATAGATTTTCGATGAACAATCGTAAGTGGACCTGGCCAAAATGCTTCTGTAATTTTGTTTACCAACGGACTAATCAGATCATCAAAAAGCATTTCCAGTTGGTAAATCTCCGAAATGTGAACAATCAGGGGGTCAAAAGTAGGGCGCTGTTTAACTTCAAAAATGCGTGCTACTGCCTGTGGATTCAGGGCATCTGCCCCCAAGCCATAAACCGTTTCGGTAGGGAAGGCTACCAATCCGCCTTCCCTGATACACTTCGCAGCAAAACTTACGTCGGTTCCGTTTTGTATCATCCTTCCTTGTTATCTGGTCTCTGTTACTGAGATTGAAGCGTCATCGGCAATAAGTTTTTGCCTTTGTTCTTCCTGATATTCAATGACCTTGCTTCGTATCTTTTCGTCAGAAAAAGCAAATATCTTTGCTGCCGCCAGGGCCGCGTTTTCCGGCTCGAGAATTACCATCGGGGCAACACCTGAAGGCATTCGTAAGCTGGAAAAAATATCACCGCCACCAAAAGAATCACTCGCCGGAGGGCATGCAATCACCGGGCAATAGGTTTGGGCATCAGTAAAACCGCTCAGGGCATTGCTTCGGCCTGCAATCGTTATAAAGACAACGTTATTCTTCTCTTGCTCTTTTATTATATCATAACATATCAGTGGTACTTTATGCGCAGAAGCAATTCTTATCTCCGAATCAATATTGAATTTCTGAAGGCCGCTTACAATTTTTTTCGCCCATTCAAGGTCGGCTTTAGAGCCCATTATAATCACTACTTTGTTCATAATCTTTGACGGATAAAAATGAATATTGATAGTTCATTGGAATAATAGAATTATAATCGGAAACAGAAGCTCCCGCTAAACAGGCCTCGATAATCCTTCTTCCTGTGGCGGATAGTTCAGGAGTGAGGTATTTCGGCAGTTCCTTTTTAAAGAAATCATATAAGATTTCAGCGCCGGCATCGTAGCCCTCAATACCAACTTCGATTTGACGATGAACCTGAAGAAACCGTGAAGGAATTTTTGCCCCTTCGATCGTAAGGTAATTTAATTCATAACCTAACAGGGGGCATCTGGCATCCTGATACTGGTCGCTCCTTAACTGTGCATTTCCCCTGCGGGTAAGGTATTCGCGCATTAAAAGCTGTGGCTTGAACCCAACCTTCCAAACGCCGATATGCTGATTTGGCACTAAAGTGTACCGGGTTCGCGGGGTTTGAATGATTTGCTCAAGGAGCATATTGGCATGAATTCCCATTTTGCCGGTAGCGAATGGCCAATACGAACCAACTCCTTCCGATTCCATTCCTATGCCTCCAATAATGCTTGGATTGGCGTATCCTCTGGGCGCAACTAATCTCCACAACCAGGCTAAGGCTGGTGGTAATATGTGGAACAACCCGAGAATGCCATAATTGGGATTCTCTTTTGAACAGGAAGGGGTGCGTACACCAAAACTCCTCACATCAACTGTAACCGGTTTATTGATAACGTCGGGAACAATATCTCTTGGAAGAATTACCCTGGGGTTAGGACATCTTTTACCTGGTTCGTCTTCAATGTGATCCCATATCAGTGCAGTGCAATCAGGATTTGACTGAATGTTCAGAAACAACAAAGGTTTCTTTGGTTTAATGGTTATTTTCTCCAGAAATGGGTCATCGCCATAATCATTTATGCTGTCAACGCGAATAAACCAGGCATTCTCAGCATCAAGCACTGTTAATTTCCCATTATCCTTTTGAATCGAGGGATGGCACAAGGCCATATCGTCGGTAACCGGATTAAATGAACAAAAAAGTGGCAGGTTAATTAACCTTTTTTCTTCCGTTAGAATATTCTGTCCGATTAAAACCTGACCATTTGGTTCCCTGACAATATTTTGCAGCATCTCACTCTTACCGCCGCCGCTTGCACCTTCGTGCATAAATGTTGTCTGATTATCGTAAGGACTAACAACCTGTACGGTCGAGCAATGTGCAGTTATCCATCCCTCTTTTTCGCCTTTTGACAGTAGTGCTCCGTATAAGCCTTTTTTAGCACTTGGCCCCGGATAAAGATTATATGAAAAAATTTCGTGCAGGGTTTCAGAGCGGTGGTGCACAACTACCTGTTTACCATTAAAATGCGTGTGGCGAAATGTTGGGGCAACGTAGATTACCGAATCAATTTCAAAATTGCCTTTCAATTCATTAATGGGTATTATGCTTTGCAGCATCGACAATCCCATTGCAAAAAATCCGGCATTCGCTGGTGCAATTGCAATTCCTCCAACCCCAATCGTATCCCTCCCGGCGAAATAGAAAAAGACTGACAATTCCTGTTCTTTAAGCCAGGCAAAAGTTTCCGATTTTAAGGAACGGAAATCATATCCAAATTTATCTTTAAACCTTTTCTTATCGCTGGGCAAATCGTCTGAAATCGACATGGTGTCCGGGTCACGCCGGCGCATGTAGGGATCGGTGTAATTAGCCGATATCCCGTTAGTTACCCTGTGAACTATAGCCTCCGTATATTCACCTTTGTCAGGTATGTCGTATTTCACTTCAAATGTATTGCTGTTTTCATCACCAACGGCAGCAATAGTAAGTTCTTCAACAGTATTGAATAGGGTAAATTTTTTACAACTGTTGAGTAAAACATAAATATCATCAGGCAAAGCAATTTTTTTCTTTTCGAGTACTTTAAAAAAATCGTTCATAATCGTTCATATTTGTTTTTGTAACTAACAATATAATTCGAAGCATCTAAAACATTTTTACAGGTTATTACCTCTTCAGTTATTTCATGTTGATGTTTCTTTCCATGTCCGGTTAATACGTAAATTGGGTTGACACCTGCATTGATACCGCAATAAACGTCGGAAGGATGGTCGCCAATAATAAATGATTTAGCCAGATCTAGATTATATAACTCAGCAGCTTTGTTTATAAAATAAGGATTTGGTTTTTTACAGCTACAGTTATCTTCGGTTTTATGAGGACAACTGAAAATGTCATAAATTACGATGCCTCGTGCTTTTAACATTTCAAGAAGGTAGTTATTTACTTCTTTTACTTCACGCTCTGTAGTTATTCCTTTCGAAACACCTGATTGATTGGTGATAATAAAAAGAAGAAAATGATTCTGTAATCGTTGAAGCGCTTTAAAACTCTCCGGATAGAATATCAAATCCATAGGGTCTTTAATATATCCTATGTCTTCGATGATTGTCCCGTCTCTGTCTAAAAATACCGCAGGGTGCTTTGCCATTTGTTCCTTTTCATTTTACAAAGGCAAAGATATTGAAGTGTTAATTGATTAGTGAAGTATTACTTCACTTCAGATGTGTTTTAACCATTATTTATTATTGAAGGAAATGCTAGTAGCTTGGAGGGGATAATATCAATAGAAGTTCACAAAGCTGATCAGTGTCATTTTTTGCGTTGTATTGCGATTTGGAATTGAAATAAATACTGTCTCCTATTTCCAGGGTATAATTTTTATCATCTAAATCAAATTGGATTATACCTGACGTGACATAACAGTAAATTTGGGCGAAGATGTTTGTAAATAAGCCCTCCAGTGTTGAGCCTTTCACAAACCGGACTAAATAAGTGTCCATTTGTTTATGTATGTCATGGTGTGAAAGCAAATATATTTCCGTTCCGGAAGCATTCTTTTCAACGAACTTAATTTCATTTCGGAGGACAACAGGATTGTTGCTTAATGTTTCATTTTCGCCAATCAGCTCACCTACCGTTGTATGAAGATGTTCGGCAATCGATTTCAGGGTTAGGATAGACGGAAAGGCTTTGGACCTTTCAATTTGTGAAAGGGCACTTGAACTTACACCAACTTTTTTAGCCAGGTCATTTAATTTAAGGTCCAGAAGTTCCCTTCTCCTTTTTACTCTTTCACCGATACGTTTCATGAATTGTGAATTTTACGACTGCAAAGGTAAAATTAATTTAATTATTTAAGAGATACTTAATAATTAGAGTTTGTTTGAATGATAAAAAAACACGCTTTTCCCTGCCAAATGAATGGGCGTACGGAAAATTGATAAAGTAGTCACTGCCCGGATTATCTACTACCTCATGATTGCCGTAACGCCAAATTTTATACCGTAAATATGTTATTCATTGATTAACACGGGTCTTCAAAACAGGCTGCCAAAGGTGCTGTTGGAATCCGGGCAGAATATTCAGACCTTGAATGAGGTTTCGATTTGTCTGAGAAAGCAATTTCATTAGATTGGATTGTTGTGAGGAGTATCCTCTTTCAGAGACTGATCACTTTTTTCTTCCGGCTCAAAAAATCAACTATCTTTGTCACCCTCAAACAATACAAGTACAATGACTGACTTTAAACGTACCCTCATTACTTCGGCTTTGCCGTATGCCAATGGTCCGGTTCACATCGGCCACCTTGCCGGCGTGTATGTTCCTGCTGATATTTATGCCCGCTACCTGCGTATGAACGGACAGGAAGTGGCTTTTATCGGTGGTTCCGACGAACACGGCGTGCCAATTACCCTCAAGGCTAAAAATGAAGGAGTTTCACCACAAGATATTGTGGACAAATACCACGGCATGATCAAAGATTCGTTCAGGCGTTTCGGAATTTCGTTCGACATTTATGCCCGTACCAGTGATCCGATTCATTATCAGACTGCTTCCGAAATTTTCCTGAAGCTTTATCAGGATGGAAAATTCATTGAAAAAACATCCGAACAGTATTACGATGCCGAAAACAAACAATTTCTGGCCGACCGCTACATTACCGGAACCTGTCCGAAATGTGGATTCGAAAAAGCCTACGGCGACCAGTGCGAAAGCTGTGGTACGTCGCTGAGCCCGAACGAATTGATCAACCCGAAATCGATGATTAGTGGAAACGTTCCGGAATTGAAAGAAACCAAGCACTGGTTTTTGCCACTCGGTCAATACGAAGATTGGCTGAAAGAATGGATTTTGGAAGGTCACAAAGAATGGAAAACAAATGTTTACGGTCAGTGTAAGTCGTGGATCGACAGTGGATTACAGTCCCGTGCGGTTACCCGGGACCTTGACTGGGGCATTCCGGTTCCGGTTGAAGGTGCTGATGGGAAAGTGCTGTACGTTTGGTTCGATGCGCCGATTGGATACATCTCGGCCACCAAAGAATGGACTCCCGAATGGAAAAAATGGTGGAAAGATCCGGAAACCAAACTGGTGCATTTTATTGGGAAAGACAACATTGTGTTTCATTGCATCATTTTCCCCATCATATTGAAGGCTGAAGGTTCCTACATTTTCCCTGAAAACGTTCCGGCTAACGAATTTCTAAATCTGGAAGGCGATAAAATTTCGACTTCGCGCAACTGGGCGGTGTGGCTGCACGAGTATCTGGATGAATTTCCGGGAAAGGAAGATGTGCTGAAATATGTACTGACAGCTAATGCACCGGAAACGAAAGACAACGATTTTACCTGGAAAGATTTCCAGTCCCGCAATAACAATGAGCTGGTTGCTGTGTTGGGCAATTTTGTCAACCGTGCACTTGTTCTGACACAAAAATATTACAACGGAAAAGTTCCGGCTGCCAGTCAGCTTTCAGAAACTGATGTCGCCGCTTTAGTTGAAATTTCAGTCATTAAGGCAGAAGTCGAGAAAAGCATTTCGCAATACCGGTTTCGCGAAGCCTTGAAATACGCCATGGACCTGGCCCGTTTGGGTAACAAATACCTGGCCGATGCAGAGCCCTGGATCGTGTTCAAGACTAATCCGAAACGTGTGGAAACCATCATGAACGTCTGTTTGCAGATTACCGCCAACCTTACTATTATTTTTGCACCGTTCCTCCCGTTCAGCATGGACAAATTGCGTGTTTTTCTGAATATGGACGAACTGAACTGGAGCAACCTGGGTCGAACAGACTTGTTGTTGCCTGGTCATCAGACCAATACTCCGGAATTGCTATTCGAAAAGATTGAAGATGAAGTGATCGAGAAACAGGTAAACAAACTGCTTGCTACTAAAAAAGCCAACGAAGTAGCTAATGCTGAGGTATCGCCAGCAAAAGAGAACTGCACTTTCGACGATTTCAATAAAATGGATATTCGTACCGGAACCATCCTGGAAGCGGAACGCGTACCCAAAACCAAAAAACTGCTAAAACTGACTATCGACACCGGAATCGACAAACGAACTGTTGTTTCTGGCATTGCCGAATATTACAATCCGGAAGAAATCATTGGCCGGCAGGTGAGCATTCTGGTGAACCTTGAACCCAAAGAACTGAAGGGAATCCAGTCGCAGGGAATGATCCTGATGGCGCAGGATGCCGATGGTTCGCTGAAATTTGTGGCACCCGTTTCGCCTATAAAAAACGGATCGGAAATAAAATAGTAGCCCCCTCTAACTCCCCCCAAGGGGGAGGACTGGACGGCTGCCACAAATGTGTAGCGAATTTAATCAAAGACATACCCAAATCCCTCCCCTTGGGGGAGGTTAGGTGGGGCTCTACTGTGCCAACTACTGTTGGTGCGGTTTTCGTAAGCCTCAGTGCCGCTTCGGCGGATCGGTTGCTTGCACTCTATAAATCGGAACCGCTTTTCTACGGAGAGGCGGTTTTTAAATTTGATGGAAAAGCGATGCTTTTAGAGCGTTCATTCCAATCAATAAAAATGCTAAATTTGCTGAAAAACAGTACTTATGAACTCAGCTGAACTAAAAAGCAAAATCATCAGGCAAATTGATTGTCTGAATGAAGGAGACTTTGAGAAAGTGTACCATCAATTGCTGGAAATTCTCAAATCTGCAAATCGCTATAAATTATCAGAAGAAGAAAATGAAGCCATTGATTTGGCCTTAAAAGTGAGTGAAGAAGGTGAAACTTATTCGCATGAAAAGGTCGTAAATGAAGCCAAAGATAGATTCCCAAATCTGAAGTTCAAATGAGAACTGTTCGCTGGAACAAACTTGCACGGATTGATTTCTACGAGAACATCAACTATTTACTACAAAACTGGTCAGAAAAAGAGGCACAAAACTTTATCGACAAAGTTTTTGAAATCGAATCCATTCTTGCAAAAGGGAATGTTGAATTTCAGAATACTGATCGTACTGGTATTAAACGTTGCGTGATTAGCAAACAAATCTCTTTGTTTTATAGGGTAATAATTGTGTCTAAAAATACTACTGTTTATGCTCAATTTTTCTCACATCCTTTTCGACCTCGACGGAACACTGACCAATCCACGGCAGGGAATCGGCAATTCATTAAAATATGCGCTTCGTCAGATGCACATTGATGGTTACAACGATGAAATCCTTGAACGCTTTGTTGGTCCGCCTCTTCAGGATGGATTTAAAAATCTTTTTGGCCTGAATGAGCGGAATACTCAGCTTGCCGTTGAACATTTCAGGGTATATTTTGGAGAAAAGGGACTGTATGAAAATGAACCTTATCCGGGAATAACCGCTTTACTTGAGGAGTTACATTTTTCCGGGAAACGCGTTTATGTAGTGACTTCAAAATTGGAAAAATACGCCCGGATGATTATCCGGCATTTTGAATTCGACCGGTATATGGATGATTTGATCGGAGCCGAAGCTACCGGCAGTCACTCCGGAAAAGGTCAGCTTATCAGGGAATTGCTGGAACGAAACCGGATTAAACCATCAACTTCGGTGGTAATGATCGGTGATACGCATTACGATATGCTTGGCGCCAAAGAGAACGAATTATCGACCATTGCCGTTGGTTATGGTTTCGGAACGGAGGAAACTCTTCGCTCGTGTAATCCGGATTATCTGGTTGAGTCTGTCGATGAACTGGCCGAATTGCTTCTGGAGTGAAAACTGAATACTTTTTTCTTTATCTTGATAGCCTCATATTATGAATCAATCGCTATGGGAAAGACAGAGAAAATAAAGTGGTTTGTCATTTTGAATCCACATGCGGGATCAGGTCGGGGAAAGAAAGATCAGGCGGAAATATTGAAAAGACTGCACAAATCAGATTTCCATTTTGAATTGGCTGTTTCTGAGTTTCCCAAACACACCATTCAATTGGCAATTCAGGCCATTACCAAAGGATACCGGAACCTGATTGTTGCCGGTGGCGACGGTACTTTGAATGAAGCCGTGAACGGTATTTTTTCGCAAACGGTTTGCCCGCCTGAAGAAATCACCATTGGTATGATTCCAGTCGGAACAGGTAACGACTGGATTAAAACCTTTGGAATTCCCAATCAATACAAAAGCGCAGTAAAAATCCTTAAACACGGGAAAACCATGCTCCAGGATGTCGGTCGGATTACCTTTAACGAAAACGATTCGGTTAAAACATGCTATTTTGCCAACATGGCCGGTTTTGGATTTGATGCCATGGTTGCCGAGAAATCCAATCGGCTGAAAGATAAGGGACGGAAGGGAATTTCGCTTTACATGCAGGCTCTTGGTGCAAGTTTATTAAAATATCAAACGGCTAAAACCCGTGTCATAATTGATGGGCGGGAGATTGACGAACTAATATTTACGGCCAGCATAGGAATTGGAAAATATAACGGGGGCGGAATGATGCAGGCTCCGGGTGCAGTGCCCGACAATGGATTGTTTCAGGTTACCATCATCCGGAAAATCGGATTGTTTGGAATACTTCGCAATCTGGGAGGCTTATATTCCGGAGCATATATCAAGGACCGCCGGGTATCAAGTTTTATGGCAAACAAAGTCGCCATTAGTGCTGAGAAAAACATTGCGGGAGAAGCAGATGGTGAAATTCTGGGTGATAATAAATTTGAAATCGACTTGCTTTCCCAAAAATTAAACGTAATTTATAATCCTGCAAGATATTTGAAATTCAGCTAAATGTTTTTGCAGCAGATTTGAACATTGTTTCGTCATAAGTAGTTACCAGTGTTTAACTAAAACTTTACATGTATGAAATTAATCAGTGAATTCAAGGCTTTTGCCATGCGTGGAAACGTGGTTGACATGGCAGTGGGTATCATCATTGGTGGCGCTTTTGGAAAAATAGTCAGTTCGGTTGTTGCCGATGTAATCATGCCTCCAATCGGAGTACTTTTGGGTGGCGTTAAGTTTACCGATCTGAAAATTATACTGAAAGATCCGATAATGGATGCTGCCGGTCAGGTTTCCACCCAGGCTGTTGCCATCAATTACGGAAATTTTATTCAAACAACAGTTGATTTTCTGATTATTGCATTTGCCATTTTCATGATGATTAAAGCCATGAATAGCCTGAAAAAGAAAGATGAAGCGCCGGTTGTTGCACCGGCTCCACCGCCACCAACCAACCAGGAAGTTCTATTGGCTGAAATCAGAGACTTACTGAAAAATAAGTAATTGCCCATGTTGATTTGGGCATTGGATTCCATCCTTCAAAAAGGGATGGAATCCTTTTATTTGAAGGCTTTTGATAATCTGAAATTTTATAACAAACGATGATCATTCCTCCTTACCTCAAGCCGGGTGACCGAATCAGGATTGTCGCTCCTGCCGGAAAAGTGCAGAAAGATTCAGTTCTTCCCGGCATTGAACTGTTGCAGGACGAAGGTTTCGAAGTGATGATCGGGAAACATGTTTTCGACAAGCATTTTCAGTACGCCGGAACCGATAAACAACGGGCTGCAGATTTGCAGGAAGCCATCAATGATTCTGAAACCAGAGCTATTATTTGTGCCCGTGGCGGATATGGAACTTTGAGAATCATTGAGAAAATAGATTTTTCGCCGCTCCTGAAAAATCCAAAATGGTTGGTCGGGTTCAGCGATGTAACGGTTTTGCATGCTGTTCTGAATAATCTTGGACTAGTTTCTGTTCATGGATCAATGCCTGGATTTTTCCTTGAAAACAAAAAGCCGACAAAAAGTTTTCATAGCCTGATGGAACTGCTTTCAACCGGTAAATCGCAAATCGCAGTTAATTCAAATCATTTAAACAGAGTCGGAACCTGTTCAGGAGAATTGGTTGGCGGAAACCTTTCGTTGATTTACAGCCTTCAGGGAACACCTTGGCAATTGGAGACTTCAGGCAAAATTCTGATAATTGAAGATCTATCGGAATACCTCTACCACCTCGACCGGATGATGCAAAATTTACGGATGGCAGGTCAGCTGAAAAACCTTGCCGGACTCGTAGTTGGGGGTTTTACCGATATGAAAGATAACGACAGTCCATTTGGAAAATCGGCAAATGAAATTATACTGGAGGCAGTTCAGGATTATCATTTCCCGGTTTGTTTCGACTTTCCGGTTGGCCACATTCCCAAAAACTTAGCGCTGATGTTTGGAAGTAGTTATCAACTCGAAGTTGGCGAAAGTTGCCGGTTAATCCGCAAACAGTCATGAGCAAAGCATTTGACCTGGGGCGGAAAGGAGAAGAGCTGGCCGTTGAACACCTTCGATCCATCGGGTACGAAATATTGGCTGTCAATTGGTTTTCGCATCACCTCGAAATTGATATCATTGCAATGGATGGCGCCGAATTGGTAATTGTTGAAGTGAAATCACGCGGAAGTGATTCCTACGAGCATCCTTCCGAAGCCGTTTCGAACAAAAAAATACGTTTTCTGGTGAATGCGGCCGAGGCCTACATTCTGGAAAATAACCTCGATTTGGATACCCGGTTTGATGTGATATCAATTGTTTTTTACGGCAGGAACTTTGAACTGGAACACTTCAGAGATGCCTTCTATCCGCCGGTGGGCTAGCAAAGTTTATTTTATTTGTATTTTGCACCTGAAATTAAAATCAGATTTCAAGACATGAACATCGTTATTGCCCCCGATTCGCTAAAGGAATGTTTGACAGCCACACAGGTGGCAGCTGCTATTTCAGAAGGAATCCGCCGTGTTGTTCCTGAAGCCGGAATGGTGTGTATTCCGATGGCTGATGGTGGCGAAGGTACTGTAGATGCGCTCGTAACTGCTACTGGCGGAAAGATCGTCACCCTTGCTTCGGTGGATGCGTTGAACCGGCCTGTGCAGTCATTCTACGGAATTTTGGGTGACGGTAAAACTGCCGTAATCGAAATGGCTGCTGCTTCAGGATTGGAATTACTTGAACCCGATGAACGAAATCCGTTAATTACATCAACCTTCGGAACCGGCTTACTCCTGAAAGCTGCGATAGAAGCCGGTTTTACACAAATCATTCTTGGCATTGGCGGAAGCGCTACCAACGACGGGGGAGCCGGAATGGCACAGGCTATGGGATTTGGGCTTCTGGATAAAAACGGTAATCCGATTGGTCCGGGAGGCGGTTCCCTGGAGCGTCTTTATCGTATCGATCGTTCTACCATTCATCCACAACTGCAAAATGTAAAAATTACGGTAGCCTGCGACGTGAGGAATCCGCTTTTAGGCTCTTCCGGAGCAACTTTTGTTTACGGTCCGCAAAAAGGTGCGACAGCCGAAATGCTCAAATCATTGGAAAACAATATGGCTCATTTTGCCCGGATCCTTCAGATGGAGTTTGGCCGCGATGTTTCAAATCTTCCCGGAGCGGGGGCTGCCGGTGGTTTGGCTGCCGGACTGATGGTATTTTGCCGGGCAGAAATCAGTTCAGGATTTGAGCTGATTAATAAATTAACCAGGCTGGAAGAACAGATTAGGCTGGCTTCGTTGGTTTTTACCGCTGAAGGGAAAATTGACTCTCAGACCGCTTATGGTAAAACGGTCAGCGGAGTAGCTCGATTGGCCAAAAAGTACCAGGTTCCGGTCATTGCACTTGCCGGAGCGGTTACTGATGATCTGACTGAATTGTACAATCAAGGTGTAACTTCTGCTTTTGCAATCGGTGACCAACCGATGACCCTTGAAGAATCAAAGTCCCGTGCCGCTGAATTGCTTGCCGGAACTTCGGAACGGGTGATGCGAATGGTTTTGTCTTTGAAGAATAAATAACCCAATCCCGATTTTACTAAATCACTTTTTTGTGAAAGTCGGCTCTGTTGCCTACTTTTACCGATATATTAATTCTGAAGAACTTTTTCTTTAAAAAACCATATCGAAAATGAAACGAATATTATTCCTTGCTTTTGTCATATTCATTTTGGTTACCGAGAGCTCGGCACAAAAAACTGTTGGGTTGGACAACTGGTTCAATCACGAAAACAATGCCAAAACCGGGAAAATATTCCATTATACCTGGGATGATCAGGCGAACAGTGGTTTTTCGCAATTGGGCGATCCGTGGCTTTACAACGAATACATCGATCATACGATGTTGCCCGAAAGTTTCGAAAACTTGAAAGCAGCCAATAATCTGGTCGATCTCCTGTTGAATGGAGCCGGAAAATAAAGACTAAATGACTGAACCCATGGATCAGAATTCGATTGAATATTTTATAACCGGAATTCCGAAAGCGGAACTTCATTTGCATATCGAAGGAACTTTCGAACCCGAACTCATGTTTGAAATAGCCAACCGGAATAAGCTAACGATTAAATATCAATCGGTTGATGAACTGAAAGCAGCTTACCAATTCAATAACCTTCAGGAATTTCTGGACATTTATTACAGCGGAGCCGATGTGCTGATTGAAGAGCAGGATTTTTATGACCTGACCTGGGCCTATTTACTAAAGATTCATGCACAAAATGTTCTGCATACCGAACTGTTTTTCGATCCTCAAACCCATTCTTCACGGGATGTTGCGTTCAGCAAAGTCATTTCAGGAATCCACCGCGCGTTGGAAGATGGCCGCGAAAAACTGGGCATCAGTTCCAGGCTTATCCTTTCGATTCTGAGACACCTGAGCGAGAAGTCCGCTTTTGAGGCACTTCAGGAGGCTTTGGAATTTAAGGAATGGATTACTGCTGTTGGACTTGATTCCTCCGAAAAAGGGCATCCGCCTTCCAAGTTTGAACGGGTATTTGCCCAGGCAAGGAAAGAAGATTTCCTGACCGTTGCTCATGCCGGAGAAGAAGGCCCCCCTGAATATGTGTGGGAAGCTTTGAATCTGCTGCAAGTTTCGCGCATCGATCACGGAAACCGATCGCTCGAAGATCCCGGATTGGTGGTCGAACTGGTGAAACGGAGAATGCCGCTGACTGTTTGTCCATTGTCGAACCTAAAACTGAAAGTTATACAGGATATGACCAACCATCCGTTGGCCAGAATGCTTGAAAAAGGGATGATAGCGACTGTCAATTCTGATGATCCGGCTTACTTCGGTGGTTATATGAATGAAAACTACCTGGCGGTAGCCAAAGCCTTGAACCTATCGAAGGAACAAATCGCTCAACTTGCCAAAAACTCTTTTGAGGCAAGCTTTCTGGGCGAAAAAGAAAAGCAGGAAATGGTTGAAAAAGTTGAGCGATTTTATCAGGAACATAAAAACTGATTTCGGATAAAAACGGCCACTATCTTAAACTCCGATTAATAAATACGGACAACCCGGACACCAAAAAGTTATATTAAACGCGGGTTGGATAGTTTCCGGATAAAATCTGAAACTTTATACATTAAAAGCAAAGATCAGAAATGAAGAATGCAAGTAGGTGTTGCCCTGTACATTGAGCCTGTTAAAATTGGAAATGACATTTTGATCTGATTTCCAATTTTCAGGCAATCATAAAAATATTACCGGAATTATGATTTATGAATAGGTAAATTTGGCGATAGAAGAGATAAACGCTGATACGAATTTTAAAAGATAACTGGATCGTTCCATTGTCTTTCGATGAGAAGTTTATTTTATTTTAGATCAGCGCATTAGACAAATAACAAAGATCTTAATTATGCAATATTCTGAAATTTAAATGAAATTGGTATCGAATCGAAATTGTTATTCTATGGTCTAAAATTCATCACAAGAATGTACTAAAAATAAAAAACTAGCGTTGAAAAAGTGAACCCTTGCTTTTATCAGTTTTTTTTTTCTAAATTTGGTTACTCAGTAACCCCGTGAGTTAAAGGAAAAAAACCAGAAGAAGAGGGTTTCTGTTGCTTTGGAAAAACCATTTGGAGAAAAACAAATATTTAGGGCATGCAAAACACCAAGAATCCACTTATTTTTGTCGTCGAAGACAATCAGATGTACAACAAGTTGGTAGTTAGTTATCTTAAAACCAATAAATTAACTAACGTAGAATCCTATCTTTCCGGTGAAGAAGCATTGAAAAACATGTTTAAAAATCCGGCTATTGTCATCCAGGATTACCTGCTTGAAGGAATGACAGGAATAGAGGTGCTGATTAAAGCTAAAAAGACCAATCCGGATGTTGAATTTATTTTTCTTTCAGGACAAGACAGCATTGATATCGCGATTAACAGCATGAAATACGGTGCATACGACTACATTGTAAAAGACCAGATGGCGCTGCAAAAGATGGTTAATAAAATTCACAAAATTCACTCGGTAACCGAATTGGTCAAATCCAATAAACGTTACAAAGTTGGAGTGGTTTTGTTTTTTATCGGTCTCGGCATACTGATTATTGTTACGTTGACACTCGCAATAAAGTATCCTCTGATATTTGGAGGAGCTTAATAATCCGAATAAACCTATCATTACCTGCTGCGCATCGGGTATGCGAAGTGCATCAGCAAAAAGCTTTTTAAAGTCGAACGGCTTTACTGAAGTGTACAATGGCGGGTCATGGAGAAGTTTGCAAAACAAAATCTAATCCATTGCCAGTTTTACCAAACCAAACTGTGCGAAGTCGAAAAGCATGATGCTTTTCATCTTATATGTGCCGAGAATAACCTGGATGCAGGCATTGGCCATATAGATACCTAAAATTCCGGGTACGACGCCCAATACGCCGTTCTCATTACAACCCGGCACATCTTCAGGATTAGGAGGTTCGGGGTAAATATCCCTTAAATTTTTGCCGCCATCGTAGTTAAATACGGCCAGTTGGGCTTCGAAATTGAAAATGCTGCCATATACAAGCGGTTTTTTTAACTCAACACAAGTATCATTAACCAGATAACGAGTAGGGAAATTATCAGAGCCATCAACAACCAGATCGAACTGAGAAATTAGTTGAGAGCTGTTTTTCTTATTCAGGATGTCGTTATAAACCTGAAATTCAACATTTGGATTCTGAGCTTTCAATACACGGGCAGCGGTTTCGGCCTTGGGTTTTCCAACATCTGCCGTCGAATACAAAACCTGACGGTGCAAATTATGAAGTTCTATTTTATCAAAATCAATGATGCCGATCGTTCCGACTCCTGCCGCGCACAAATATTGCAGTATGGGGCAACCCAGACCACCGGCGCCAATTATCAGGACTTTGGCGTTTTTTAATTTAGTTTGTCCTTCAAGGCCAAATCCGGGAAGCATCAGTTGGCGGTTGTAGCGGTTTAATTCTTCTTTTGTAAAGGTTGTCATGCTAGATAAATGATTTGTCCCAGTCTTTCCAAACCGGCTCATAATTTATACCCGAAATGAATTCTGCCATTTGAGGTGCACTTCGCTCATCCGAAATGGCAAACTGTTCGAGGGATTCCGGATCCACTGTATAACCTCCCGGATTGGTTTTTGATCCGGCGCTCATGCTGGTTACCCCCAATTTAATGATATTGTTGCGGAACTGTTCTGACTCACGGGTTGACATAGATAATTCAACATCTTCGTACATCAAACGGTATGCACATATTAACTGCACGAGCTCCCTGTCGGAAACAACGACATTGGGAGGTGCTACTCCTTCTGCCGGACGGATTCGGGGAAATGAAACCGAATATTTGGTCTGCCAATATTTTTTTTGCAGGTAATCCAGGTGCAGCGCGCAAAAAAAAGAATCGGTACGCCACTCTTCCAGACCCAATAAAACTCCTACCCCGATTTTATGCATCCCTGCTTTTCCAGCCCGGTCGGGTGTTTCGAGCCGGTAATCGAAATTTGCTTTCTTTCCCTTGGGATGATATTCGGGATATTTTTCTTTGTGATAGGTTTCCTGGTAAACCAATACGGCATAAATTCCGGCCTGCTTCAGTTCCTCGTATTCGTCCTGATCAAGAGGCTGAACTTCGATGGATATATTAGCGAAATGTGGCTTTATAATTTCGATGGCTTCCTTAAAATAATCTATATGAACCACTTGTTTGGCCTCGCCGGTTACCAGCAGAATGTGGTTGAACCCCTGTTTCTTTATTTCAGCTATTTCCAGCGAAATCTCATCAGGCGTAAGTGTTTTGCGCTTGATTTTGTTGTCGAAATTAAACCCGCAGTACGTGCAAAAGTTAGTACATACGTTGCTTAAATAAATCGGGGCATACATTTGTATGGTATTCCCGAAGCGCTTTTGGGTGAGCTGATGACTTAACTGTGCCATTTCTTCCAGATAAGGCGCTGCTGCCGGAGAAATTAAGGCTTTAAAATCTTCCAGGGTCCGGTGATGTGACGAAAGGGCCATTTCCACATCATGCGATGTTTTATCATAGATGGATTCTTTAACCTCATCCCAGCTGTACTGATTATATATTTCTTTAAAGCTCATGTGTCTGGTTATTAATCTAAAAATGCCGTAAGCGGACTGCTGGCTTCGGCTGTCCGTTTTGTTGTTGCCAGCCTGGCCATATACGCCATTCTTCCCGCTTCAACAGCTAAGCTGAATGCCCTGGCCATTTCAACCGGATTTCCTGCCACGGCGATGGCTGTATTGACCAGCACGGCATCGGCCCCAATTTCCATCGCTTTTGCCGCGTCGGAAGGAGAGCCGATTCCGGCATCAATAATAACCGGAACATTACTTTGCTCAATGATGATTTCAAGGAAGTCAATGGTTCTTAACCCTTTGTTACTGCCAATGGTTGAGCCAAGTGGCATGACAGCTGCGGTTCCTGCATTTTCAAGCCGTTTGCACAAAACGGGATCGGCATGAATATACGGCAAAACTACAAAGCCAAGCCGGGCCAGTTCTTCGCAGGCGATTAACGTTTCAACCGGATCGGGCATTAAATACCGGGGGTCGGGGTGGATTTCGAGTTTCAGCCAGTTTGTTTCCAGGGCTTCCCGTGCAAGCTGCGCTGCAAAAATGGCTTCTTTGGCATTGCGGGCTCCTGAAGTGTTTGGTAATAGATTGATATGCGGATACTGCAGATGCGATAGTAACCCATCGGTATTGGTTTCCATATCAATACGTTTTAACGCTACTGTTACCATTTCAGAACCGGATGCCAGCACCGCATCTTCCATAAGTTTTGGAGAACCGAATTTGCCTGTTCCTAAAAACAAGCGCGAATGAAATTCTTTACCTGCAATTTTCAATTTATTCATTGAGTAGTAAATTAAAATTTTGGATCAAATCTTTCTTGTTTGAATGGTTGGTGAGGGCGCCCGAAACGGCAACTCCAAAAACACCGGTTTCCATAATTGCAGCAACATCATCAGGAGTTATTCCGCCAATAGCATAAACCGGAATTTGCCGTTCTCCTGAAAGGACTTCTTTCATGATCTGCGCTATCCTCTCCAATCCGAGGATGGGGCTTAATTTTTCTTTGGTCGGTGTAAAACGAAACGGGCCTAATCCAATGTAATCACACTTTTCGCTGATGCGCATCAGCACATCGCTGATGGTGTTGGCAGTGCCTCCGATGATTTTATTTTCTCCCAATATGCTTCGGGCATCCGAGATGGAGGTATCTGACAATCCCAGATGTACGCCGTCCGCATCAGACATTTTTGCGATGTCCACATGATCGTTCAGGATAAAAGTTGCACGACAGGACGAACATATTTTTTTGACCTGAACGGCCAAATCAGAAAGTTCATTGTTTTTGGCATTTTTAAAGCGCAACTGAATCCAACGGCACCCGGCATCGAGTGCGCTTTGAATATTTTCGGTTTGTTCCTGAACCGTTTTACCTTGCGATATGTATTGAAGCCGGGTGTACATCGTGTGTTCCTAATAAAGTTTCGTTACTCGATAAAAATTGCTCAACGTATGTCTTGGCATTGAGGCACGCTGTGACTAAATCCTTTCCTTTCGCCAGGTTCGATGCGATGGCCGCCGACAAAACACATCCGGAGCCGTGTTTGGCGAATACCTCTTTCCCCGTTGGAAATATTTTTTCAATCTTATTCTGCATGAAAAGATAATCAACACCGGGTTCTTCTTTGCTGTGACCGCCTTTCAACAGGACAGGAACATATTTCGCCAGTAGTTGCGCTGCGTCCTTTGGATTATCTATTCCGGTTAAAAATTGTACCTCATCGGTGTTTGGCGTAATCAGGAAGCAGTTTTCAAGCGCCGAAAACAATTGTTCCCTTTCAAATTGGCTGTGAAACTGAAACCCTGCACTTGCCTTCACGATGGGGTCCCAGATAATCTGACATCCGGGCTGTGCCTGTTTTAAGGCTTTGACGACAACTTTCAGAACTTCCAAATCCCTGATCAGGCCAATTTTGATGACCGAAAATTTAAATCGTTTTTGCAGAACAGAGATTTGTTGCAGAATTTCGTCTGCCTCAATCCACTTCAGCCCTTCGAACAGGATATCGTTCTGAAAGGTAAGTGCGCTCAGCGCTCCCATCCCTGAAACCTGGTTTGCCTCAAAGGTTTTTATATCGGCGAGGATTCCGGCGCCTCCGCTGGGATCGAATCCGGCAATGCTTAATACACAACTGCTTACGTCAGCCATCTCTCTTTTATTCGTTTAAATTTGTCGATAGGATGTTCGCTTTGCCATATTGCCCCGAGCAAGGCTATTCCTGAAAATCCCATGTCCCTGACAGCTTCAATTTTGTCTTCATCAATTCCGCCAAGGGCAATGATTTTCTCTTTTCTATTTTTCAGAAACTCCTTCACCTCATTAGTATTGAACCTGCTTTGATATCCCTCTTTTGAAATGCTGTCGAATACGGGGCTCAGAAAACCGTAGTCAAACGGTATTTCAGATTTTTGTATTTCTTCCGGTGAATGAAACGAAATGCTTAAGGTTCCAATCCTTGTTGTACCGCTAAAATTATGCGGAACATGAATTCCCCTCAATCCATATTCTGCTGCCAGATGATAATGCGAGTGAAGAACGATTTTTTCCCGGTATTTCTCCGGAATGTTTTCAATAAACGTTGTCAAATCACTTTCCGGATATTCCTTCTTCCGGAGATGAAAGACCTCCAATCCATCATTGAATAACTGACGGATGATTTCGTGTTCATCTTTTACCGGTTCCGGATTGGAAATCAGGATGATCATTTTACAGATAGATTTCAGATCCGACTGTTATAAATTCTTCAGATTTTTCTTTCATGCCTTGTTCAGCAAATTCACGAACCTCCTGTGTAATTTTCATAGCACAGAAATTTGGCCCGCACATGGAGCAGAAATGAGCTATTTTGGCTCCTTCCACAGGTAGGGTTTCATCATGGAATTCGCGTGCGGTATCCGGATCGAGCGATAAATTAAACTGGTCTTCCCAGCGGAATTCAAAGCGGGCTTTGCTCAAGGCATTGTCGCGGTATTGCGCTCCCGGATGCCCTTTGGCCAGATCGGCAGCATGGGCGGCAATCTTATAAGCGATTACCCCGTCTTTTACATCTTTTTTGTTGGGCAGTCCCAGGTGTTCCTTGGGTGTTACATAACAAAGCATGGCGGTGCCGTACCAACCAATCATGGCAGCCCCGATGGCTGAAGTGATGTGGTCGTATCCCGGGGCAATGTCGGTTGTTAACGGTCCGAGGGTGTAAAACGGAGCCTCATGACATTCCTTGAGTTGCTTGTCCATGTTTTCCTTGATCATGTGCATGGGAACGTGCCCGGGACCTTCGATAATGGTTTGCACGTCGTGCTTCCATGCGATTTTGGTGAGTTCGCCCAGAGTCTCCAGTTCGCTGAATTGTGCGGCATCGTTGGCATCGGCGATACAACCCGGACGCAACCCATCGCCCAGCGAGAAGGCCACGTCGTAGGCTTTCATAATCTCACAAATGTCTTCAAAGTGGGTGTATAGGAAATTCTCCTTGTGATGGGCCAGGCACCAGTTGGCCAAAATACTTCCGCCACGCGAAACAATACCGGTAACCCGTTTTGCCGTTAACGGAACATAGCGAAGCAATACTCCCGCGTGTATGGTGAAGTAATCAACCCCCTGTTCGGCCTGTTCAATTAAAGTGTCGCGGAAAATCTCCCAGGTTAAATCCTCCGCTTTGCCGTTCACTTTTTCCAAAGCCTGATAAATCGGGACCGTACCCACTGGCACCGGGCAGTTTCGGATAATCCATTCACGTGTTTCGTGGATATTTTCCCCTGTTGACAAATCCATCAGGGTGTCGCCACCCAAACGGCAGCTCCAAACTGATTTTTCAACTTCTTCTTCGATACCAGACGACACTGCAGAGTTGCCAATGTTGGTGTTGATCTTGACCAGAAAGTTTCGGCCGATAATCATGGGTTCGCTTTCGGGATGGTTGATGTTGGCCGGAAGGATGGCCCGTCCGGCAGCAATTTCATCGCGTACAAATTCAGGCGTTATATATCCTTTGGGGGTATTGGCCCCAAAGCTGTACCCTTCGTGCTGTTGGGTCAATTGCTTGTCAGCCTGCTGTTCCAGAAGGTCAATTCGTTGATTCTCGCGGATGGCAACGTATTCCATTTCGGGCGTAATGATGCCTTGTTTGGCATAATACATTTGCGAAACATTTTTTCCGGGTTTAGCCTTTAAAGGTTTCTTTAGATGTTGAAACCGCAAAGCATCGAGACGGGGATCGGCCAGACGTTGGCGGCAATATTCCGATGTAAAATCGTCGAGTTGCTCCACGTCGCCCCGCTGGAGAATCCATTCTTCGCGCAGGCGGTGCAATCCTTTTTTCAGGTCAACAGTCACACTTGGGTCGGTAAACGGGCCGCTGGTATCGTAAACAGTTACGGGAAAATTCTCTTCTGTTTTGCCATTCGAAAGTCTGGTTGGGGAAAGTGAAATTTCGCGCATGGCCACTTTGATGTCATGAAGTTGGCCTGGTACATATATTTTTTTTGATCCCATGAAAGGACCGCTGGTAATTACATCTTGATTAAGTGATTGCTTTTTATCCATTGGGTTATTTTATGTTTTTTTACTTTATTCTTTTGCCTTTTGCCTTGTTACTAGCCACCTTGAGTTGCTTTAATGATTAGTACTTCATCACGATTGGTAAGGAAATGAAGGCCCCAGTTCGTTTTCGGAATTACTGACGAATTTACGGCAACAGCGATGCCTTTTTGTTTTTCGGGGATTACTTCATCGAGCAGTTGCTGAACCGTGCATTGTTCCGGTAAAGTTTTAATCTGGTTGTTGAGTTTTATTTCCATTCCTGAATTTTTATCGTTGAACTTCAGGAATGATCTATGGCAAGAGAAGATTCTTTTTCCTACGGCAGCATTACCCGCATCAGGTTTTGAGGGTTTGATCTCAGCCCGTAAAGGCACCCCTAAAGTTTGAGCCAAAGGTATATTATTTTTCGGAAATCAGGTGTGAACCTTTTTTATTATTCGGTAAAAGGATCCGTCAGTCAGTCATCCGTTTTAAAGCCATGATTATTTAACTTCAACTTTCACCTTCCAATCTTCAAAGGTAACTGAGTATTGTTTTTGGTCGGGTGCGCCTGCTGCAAGGCCAAGATCTACTGCTTTCCCGATACCCGGAATTTGATTGGTTTGTCGTTTGATAATCCAGTTTTTACCGTCTAGACTGATGTAACCTGTAAAACGATCGCCATGCCGTTCCAAACGAATCCATATCGGTGTTGGAGAGTTCTCCGGAAGATTTTCGCTGGCCGCCTTGTGCATGCACCCATTTCCAAACTCATCGTATTCAATTCCTGCACGGCCCGGAGTACTAAACATGAGTACTGAACCTTTGCTGCCCCGGTCCACATCGAAACTCTTGCTGATGTCGTTCCGGACAAACAAGCCTGATCTGTACCATTCGCTGGTGCGGTTTCCAAATGCCGCAATTTTTACGGTGGCTACAAAATCGCCGGAAAGTTGCTTCAAATAGACTGTCGCATAGGCATCTTCAGCATGGTAAAAATCCCAGCCGCTTGCTTTCACAATGTAACGGTTCTGCTTTTGCACCATTTCCACATTGGCTGGTTTTGCTTTTGGAGAAATATAGGTGTACAATTTTTCTTTTTTCAGATCCAGCTCTTTGCTTTTGAATACTTTCAGCATGGCCTCATCGCTGTTTTCTATCCTGACCGGGTAATTTCCTGCTTCAGGAGTGATTTCAAAGGATACTTCCCTGGACTCTTTGCCTCTTAATCCGATCGGCTGACTTTTTACTTCTTTTCCATTGGCGTACAAGCTTACGGTAGTTTGAATGTCTGTAGTCAGCATGTTGGTTGCTGTGGCTGATACATGAACAGTTTCTCCTGCCAGTATGCTCTCCTCTGACAGATGTATTTTATCATACACAAGGATCGGCTTCTCTCCTTCGACAACAATTGCTTGTGGTTTTGTTTCACCGATGGAATATTCCATAATGCCAGGATTGCTCAGCCTGACATCAAATTCTACGGTGCGGGTATTGTTCCTGATAACCGGGAAAGGTTTGCTTTCAACTGCTTTTCTGTCGTTGAATAAAGTAACTGGTGCTACACCTGAACTGCCGATATTAATTACATCGGCCCAAACTTTGACCAATGAACCTGCAGGTATTTTGCCTTCTACCGGTTTTCCATTCAAAGTGATATGTAAATTGGAGCAGGAAAACTGCGGATCGCCTTCTATTATTTGTTCGGGAGCATCAAGTGGTGTTTCAATCAAAAAGTTATTGGAATAGTTGTTATCAGTCAGGTACGTTCCACAGGTTTTCATTGCTCCCTGTTCCAGGTCATAATAGATGTTGTTGGTTACTGCCCAGTTGCTCGACATGTTGTCGAACCAAAAGGCCACGTTGTCGCTGAAAAATCCGCGATGCACCCCGTGAATCAGGTTGTTCCTGACCTTTGAATTGAAAGTCATCCCGGTAACAACAATTACTCCGGCATCGTCGGCATCGTGCTGGACATCGTCAAAATGGTTGTATTCGACCACCACATCTCCGCTTGCAGTTCCTTCCAGTCCGCCGGCGCCGCAATCAATGGTGTAAGGCCGTCCTGATTTGGTGAAATAATTGTGCGAAATAGTCGTATGGATGGTTCCGCCAACTCCCAGAGTGATGCCTCCACCGAGTCCGCATTCTGAAAATATATTTCTTGAAATAGTGGTTTCCCTGGTGAGTTGGTTCAGTTTTCCGTTTTTCATGTCGCCTGTACTACTCACTCCCAATGCCCCTTGTTCTAATCCATCGAACCTGTTTCCCAATATCCGGGTGTTGAAGCATCCCAATCCAATAGTCATGCCCAGACCACCGCAAGCCCGTAACTCTGAATCAATCAATTCGCAGTCTGACGCATATTCGAATGAAAAAGCGATACATCCCGGTGTCACATCGTAGTAGTGTGGGAAATTCCTGAAGTTTTCTTTTGCTCCTTCAAAAGCCAACCCATAAAACCGCAGATTTCGCACCGGATGATTTTCGTCTCCTTTTACCTGAACCAACTGGTTGATCTGTGGCACAGACAGGTTGGCCTGGTTGGGATCAGAGATTCCATTCATCGGGATGTAGCTGATTTCTTTTTTGTTTTTGTCAAAGAACCACTCTCCGGTTGTGTCCAGCAACTCTTTCACATTTTCGATATAATAACGGGGAGGCACTACTAACAGACCGTTGTTGTTGTCTGGGCCATCTTCCGGAGTTTTCAGAAATGCAACCTGCTTCTTTTCGTCAATTTTGTCAATAGAGTTATAGGCTGTGCGCCAGCGCAGAATTATAGCGATGCGATTGTCCTTCATTTCCTTCCAGTTCATGATATCTCCCGGTTTATACGGGATTTCCGAAGAGGATGAAGGTGTTTTCCGGAGTGTAAAATAGCCTGAATTGGGTGTCCTGGCCAAGGTTTGCTTTTTGCCGTTTGCAATGAGAACAGCTACATCGCCCTGATTAAAAGTGGCAACCCAGACCTTTCCTTCTTTTTTCCATCCGGAAACTGGATCAGCTCCTGAAATTACAGGCTTTTCTCCCGGATAAGCAGCATAAGTCACATAGTTGTCGCGCAAATGATGCCATTCGAATGCGCCGGAAGGTAAGTTGGTTTCCACCCGCTCGCCCCCATCTTCAGGAGTGAAAAGAAGGGGCTCGGTCAGGGGGTAAAACCCCTGGCGGATCAGTACGACGATGTCCTTGCCTTTCCAGTATGGGTAGGCTGTTCCGACATAGCGTGCATCGATAGCCTTTCCTTTGGGAAGATAAACTTTAGTCTTTAATTCACGAACGGCGCTTTTGGCCCGCATGATCGTAGCAAAAGGACCGTCTGTGTTGGTGGCATTGGGCTCAGCAAGGGTACCCGACCAATTGTCGTTCCCTTTGGGGGAAACGTAAAAATCCCCTTTTGTGGTTTGGAGATCAAAAGGCTGCCACAACTCACTTCTCAGCAATTTTCCATCCCTGGCAATGCCTGATTCCTGAGCAGAAATAAAAATTGAAGGAAAAATGATTAGTGTATTGAATACCAGGCAGAAAAGAATGAGTTTGGAGATTTTAAGTTTCATAAGTGCTTATTTTTTAGTAATTCAGGTCAAACATTCAACTAAAGGGTTTTTTCAATGCCAAAGGCATGATATTATTATAGCAAAACCTTGTTATAAAAGGAAATAATGCCGAAGGCATGACAGATTTATATCACCACTTCGTGGTTAAAAAACGATTTTCACATCAAAATCTATAATAATTTCAACCCTCGGGTTTTAAAAATTCAAACTCGATTCACATCTATATAAATACTGAAATTCAGATGATTCCTTAAAGTTGGATTTTATACATTTTATCCGCTAATTTCCAGAATGCCAAATGCATCTGCCCCGTCAGAACTTCCTTCAAAAAGGTATGGATCACCCATTCCTGATTGAGCGTAAAGATCGAATACTCTATGGACAACCGCTGATGCACTTTTTTCAGCCAGGATAGCTACTGTTCCTCCGGCACCTCCACCTGTTATTTTGGCACCGTAAATTCCTTTGGCAATTCCTTCCTTCCTGAAAAGATCAACAATGAAATCGGTAGCTTTTGCTCCCAAACCACATTCGGTATAGGCATAATGCGACTGATACATCAACTCACCCATTAATTGAAACGACCTTTTGGACGGGGCCAGTGAAGCTCCTTTTGATAATTCCGAGAAAAGCTGGACCCGGTAATTCTCCTCAACCGCATATCTGGTATTGGCCCGAATGTGATAGACGACACCTTCTTTCAAAGGAGTGTATGGATCGACATGAAAACCGTGTTTTGCAAGATACTTACTGCTATTGACCGAGTCAGGTAAATTGGCTTCGTATTTTTCATGAAAAAGAGAAGGCGACAAGTTGGCCAGATAACCATTCCAGCGCTCATCGGTATAGCGTTCGATCTCACTTCGGTCATCAACTGTAACCGCAATTTGCTCCTGATCACAAATCATTTTATAGCCCATAAATGCAGCAGCACGGGCAGCTTCATATTCGATACCGGAAACCTGGTGACTAACTCCCGAGTCTATTCCCCAGATTTGCAATTCTTTCGGAAGTTGAATCAGAGGTTCCGGGATACAAGGCTGACAAACCAGCGGCAGGATGAATCCCTCTTTCCCGGCAACGACAGCGATCTGGTCCATGATTCCGCAGGCTGATTCAGCAATTACATTCTCCACCCATTGACAGGCGAGTGCCAGTTCAATTCCTGAAAGGTCGATTCCATAAGCTGCTGCAGCGGCTTTCATCACCGAAACCTCAATGGCTGCTGAAGAACTGACACCCCTGTTTAAAGGAACTGTAGATTCCATGTATATCTGAATACCGGTATCAATTTGCTCAGGAAATTTCTTCTGAAGATAAAACAAGGTTCCTAAAACGTATGCAGTCCAGCGAATTGCAGGAGAGCTGTTGGCATAATTCCGAACCGTAGCCTCATCACTCAGTTCCGCAAATGAAGTTGTCACATCACCCTGCCATCCGGCTTCTGATGCTGTCTGGTTCTTCAGAACGATCAGTTGATCGGTGCGCAGCTGAGCCGCAGCATAAGTTGCTTCGCGGATGGTGGACTCAAAAACCAGTCCGCCGGTGTAGTCATCGTTTCCGCCCATCAGATCGAGTCTTCCTGGTGAACGGGCGATGTAAACCGGATTGGACGGGGAGAAAAATCCGTCGTTCTTTATTAATGCCTGAACATGATCTGCAAATTCCATCTTAAGATTAGTGAGAATTTCTGTTTAACTGTTTGAAATTTCCCGTAGGGAAAAAAGGTCGGTAGAAAGTTTGATTATTCTGATTTATATTGTCCCGGATGGGACAAAAGATTGATGATTTTGCCATTTTTCTACCGACCTTTGGTTCCTAAACGGAACCTGAAAATAAAATTTTAAAAGTTCCTGAATGGTGTTTTTTCATTTTCTCACTGCCTTAATGCTGTTCACCAAATATTCCAAAGCCTCTTCGGTCTGGCGTGGATTGATTGGCAGTGTTACCAGTGAATCGCCCAGTTTTTCCGCATTTGGGAACTGGCCTTTTTTAAACCCACGGTTTTTAAATGCAGTCGAGTAATGAAGCGGAATGTAATGAAACCCGACTTTGATGCCAAACTTGTTCAGCATATCATAGATGAAATCTTCCTTGTTCATTCCGAACTCTTTGGCATCAATCATCACCGGATAGAGGTGAAAAACATGCTTGTTGTAAGGGCGGACGGTTGGTAAAGTCAGACCGGGAACGTCCTCCAATCCTTGAGTGATATATGCCGCATTGTCAATACGGTTCTGGTTTAAATGATCCAGTTTTTTCAATTGTTCAATGCCTACGGCAGCCTGAATGTCTGTCATGCGGAAGTTGTACCCGCAATCGTCGAAATCCTGCCACCAGAATTTTTTTCCGATCGGAAATTTTTCCGAATCCAGAGTGCAATATTTCGTGCTGACACCATGAACCCTTGTGCAATGGGAACGGTAGAGCGAGATTCGTTCAAAGATCTCGTCATCGTCGGTCAGTACGATACCTCCTTCACCCAATGTGGAGATATTTTTCTGTTCATGAAAGCTAAAGCATCCGGTGTCACCAATAGTTCCTACTTTTTTCCCCTTATATTCAGCTCCGATAGCATGAGCAGCATCCTCAACCACTGAAAAATTGTGCTTTTCAGACAAGGCCATAATCTCATCCATCTCGCAGGCTTGTCCGTATAGGTGAACAGGAATGACCGCTTTGGTATTGGGAGTCAGTTTGTCTTCCAGCTGGTTTGGATCGAGGTTGTAAGTGACAGGATCAATATCAACAAAATCGACCTCAGCGCCCAGGGTAACCGGAGCAGCTGCGGTGGCAATCCAGGTGACCGGAGTGGTTAAAACCCTGTCACCCGGTTTGAGACCAATACCAATCATCGATAAAAATAGTGCAGAAGTTCCGTTATTGACCACCCGTGCGTGTTTTGCCCCTGAATATTCGGCATACATTTTTTCAAAGGCGATACATTCGTCTCCGCTGGTAGGAGCATTATTTCGCAATACTTTCAGTACTGCTTCCTCTTCCTCTTTTCCATATTGTGACCCAAACTTTATTTCCAGGTCAAATTTGATTTTGCTCATTGTATTTTATTTTGCAGGTTTAAAATTTAAGGTTAACTCCAGGCCTTCAGATAGAGTGCGCATGGGGGTTTTTAAGATTTGCCTGGCTAATGAATTGTACATGGAAACATCATTTGATCGGGGAGCCCTCCCTTCCATGGCATTGGAGTCAACACTCAGAATAAGTTCGGATGAATATCCCAAGGTTTTGGCAATCTCTAAAGCCATCTGGTAACGGTTAATTTTTGTACATCCTGAAAGATGGATGATTCCTCCAAACTGATTGCCGGCAAGTTCAACCAGGGCGCTTCCCAAAGTAATTACATCAATCGGTGTACGAATTTCGTTCACCGGGAAGGGAACCTGAATCCCTTTTTCGAGTTTTCCAATGGTATCGGCCAAAAAGGAATTTCCTTTTCCAATAACCGGAAGTCCCATCACCAGGGCCAATCTTGCTACCACATTTTTATCCGATGCTGACAAAACGCTCTGTTCAGCTTTAATTTTCGTTTCGGCATAGAAATTTACAGCACGAGGGGCATCCGATTCGGTATAATCACCTTTTGTTCCATCAAAAACAGCATCGGTGGAACAAAAAACCATTTTTGACCCTGACTCCTGACAAAGTCGGACAAGTGTTTTGGTGATCCCGACATTCACCCTTTCTGCCATTTCCTTATTCTTCTGACAGGTATCAATATTCGCCATGGCCGCCGTATGAATGACTGAATCAGGCCGGATTTTATTAAAAATATCAGCGAACTTTTCGTCATCCAGCAAATCCAGCGTGTGATAAATCAATTCCGGTTCATTGGCAAGGCTTTCCGACCGGCCAATGCCATGAATTTCCCATTTTCCTTTGGCATGAGCCAGCACGCTGCCTGCAACAAATCCGTTAACTCCGGTTATAAGTAGTTTCATTTTTATTCTTTTATTCAATTTCCTTTCCCTGAAATTTTTCTTTCAAAAGCCGGACAATTTTTCCCTGAAGTTTTAGCCCAACTTCAACTGTTCCGCTTGAAATATAACTCCTGACCACTCCTTTTTCGTTGGTGGCAGTTCGAATGTATGCAGCATACCAATCGTCACTCAGGCTAATCTTTCCATTCTGATGATCGACTCCTTTGTAAACTACCGTTCCTTCGAGGTCGTCTCCGTTTTCAGAATGGGTGGTCAATTTTGCACGATCACTTTCAAATAAAGAAATTACGGCATTCATCGCCTGATCACGGAT
>JAUXUF010000211.1 GCA_030684645.1 Bacteroidota bacterium
GCGAAAGTTGATTTTTGCTTTTTCATAAGCTTAATATTAAATAGTTTTATTGGTTAAAAATCACAAATATCTAAATGTCAATGCTTCGATATTAATTTCTGAAAATACGATTAGCTGATCCGGCAATTTCGAGCTGATTATTAATAATTTCGAGCATTTCGTTATAAACAGCTTCCTGTGCTTCCGGGACTGATTGGTTCATCAATTTCTCATAGGGTTGCCTGATCGCTGTGGCAATGTTGATTTTGGTAATACCCTGTTTAAACGATTGCATCAGGTAATCTTTGGCAATTCCAGTTCCGCCATGCAATACAAGAGGTATATTTACTGATTCGTTTATTAACTTTAATTGAGGGATCGAAAGACGGGCTTCAATTTTTTTCTCGGTACGTGTTGCGGCAGAAATCGCTCCATGAATATTGCCTATTGCCACTGACAACCAGTCTGTTTGTGTCTCTTCCACGAATCGTTTTGCCTCTTCGGGCGAAGTAAATCCTTTTCCGGAAGCGAATAGCTCCTCATAGGGTGGCAGTGGTCCCGATTCATGTCCCATTACCGCTCCGAGTTCCGATTCAACCGGAATGCCTGCCTTATGAGCCAACTCCACAATCTTGCGGGTCTTCCCGATATTATCTGACAATGAAAGTCGTGATCCATCGATCATCACTGAATCATATCCAAGTTCAATAGCTTCAGCAATAATACTTTCAAAATCGGTAAGCAGATTATCTTCATCAATCACCGGCACATGATCAAGATGAAGCCGGGTAAAACGTAAATCCTTTAATTTTTCATATTCATCGCGAACAGATTTCATGCTTCCCGATTTGAATTTTAGCCATTCCAACCGGGCTACCATAATCAGGCCGAAAGTACCCGTATCATGGAGCGCTCTCACGACGGGTTCCATCATGGGCAGATAAGGGATATTGAAACCGGGTATGACGATTCCAATCTCCCTCGCCTTCGTTAAAATAGTGCTTGTATTTATTTTATTTTCAGACATATATGTAATTAATTAATTAATGTAACAACTCTCAGTAAACATCTTTAATGAGAACTTAAGCAGATAAATTTTATATACCTGTAAGTCAAACAAATTTACCTCTTAAAGAAATTGGCATTGTAGCATTGAATTTGCCAAATCGCGAACTATATTTACACATTTATCATTTTTTTGTGCTAAATGGATAAATATTATGGAAATTGCATACGAAAAACTTTGCCTGGATGAAAGCTGTATCTTTCATTTTCAGGAGTTTATACAGCCAAAATTCACCTCACCTTACCATTTGCACGATGAGTTTGAGCTTATTTTAATTGTACACAGTCATGGCAAACTGTACCTGGGAAGCAACGTCATTAATTTCTCTGATGGTGACCTGTTTCTTTTTGCACCGGGCTTGCCTCACTGTTTTTACAATACTCGTGGTTTTGAAAAAGGAAATATTCCTGCACATGCGGTAGTGGTTCAATTTAAGAGAGACTTTCTCGGAGAATCGTTTTTCGACAAAGACGAAACGTCACAACTCAAGAAGTTGATTGACAAATCATATTTTGGTGTCCGGTTTATCAAACCTAAAAATGCGTTGCAAAAAAGAATACAGCAACTAAACCAGAAAAAACACCTGGAAAAAATTGGAGAATTATTACTGATATTAAATGAACTTGCTGCAAAAAAGAACATTCAACTGCTTAGCACGGAGAACACAATGAATCTATGCAATTTGAACGATTCCATTATCATTAGCAATGTGTACAAATACGTGGCTGAAAATTTTCAAAAAGATGTCAGTTTTGATGTTGCAGCTTCAACCGCCAATATGCAACGGTCGGCTTTCTGCAGATTCTTTAAACGCAAAACAAAGAAAACATTCTCGGAATTTGTGAATGAAACCCGAATTGTACACGCACGGAAATTACTGGCTGAAACGGATAAAACAGTTATCGAGATAGCATTTGAGTGTGGCTATGAAAACACCTCCTATTTCAATCGCCAGTTTAAAACATACTGCGGCATTACTCCAACTGTTTTCAAGGAACAAATCGCAACAATAAAATAGTACTGACTTAGACAGGATAGATTATAATGATAGTTTATATCAAATAATATCTCCATCAGCAAAATCGTTAAAGCTTCGTTTCAATAAGTCGATATTGCGCCTTTTCTCAGCATAATTCAACCTCGCCACCGGCAGGCAGACAAGCTTTCTGAATTCATTCCATGCAATATTTTAGACGGCAATAACATTTCCATGTATTCAGGCAACACCAGACTAACTCTTTTGACCTTTCCTTTAACTTTAGTACAACTTCGCTTTCTCAATATCAGTTTGATTGATCCAATCAGCTTTAAGTCTTTCGCCAGACATTAAACGGTTATAAAAATTCCGAAGATTATCGTCAGAATAGGGGTAAGTTTCGAAAATTGCTCCATTCCCAAGAATCCTCGGATCCTTGTCTTTCCTCAGTTTTTGTTCCATCAGCTTGATTAATTTGTCTTTAACGCGAATATATTTTGAGTTTTCGGCTAAATTATTGATACATTCCTGATCCATATTTATTAGATACAATTCTTCTCCGGGGTGTTTCCCAAAATTCAAATCCCAGTAGGTGCTTTTACCTTTCGATCTTCTTTCGTTTAGGATGAACGATTTAGTAGGAGACCCATCACAGTCCATATAACCGGTTTCGGGATTACCTGCAGGCCAGTGTTCAGGCTCATAATTCCGAAGATATAAAAAATTACCGTTTACAATCCCTCGAATCGGATATCCCTTATCATCTGGCCGCCCCAGGTCAGTTCGTTCTTTACCTATGATCATAAAATCACGAAATTCCCCTTTCTGTGTTTCTGAAAATATTGGAACTAAACTTTTCCCTTCCATGGGTTGCATCCCACTTTTTGAAGTATCAATACCAGCCAAGTTCAGAATCGTAGGGGCAATATCGGTTAAACTCACAAAACCGCTGAATACCCTGCCCGGATTCTTGATTCCTTTTGGCCACATAATGGCAAGTGGCAAATGGTTCGATAGTATGTATGCATTTCCCTTGATCCGGGGAAAGGGCATGCCATTATCTGCTGTAACGATTATTATTGTATTTTCAAGTAGCCCTTTCACTTTCAGAATACGCAGCATTTTTTGAAGGTGTGAATCAAAATATTCAATTTCAAAGGTATAATCCTGAAGATCAGTTCTTACAGTATCATTGTCTGGCCAAAAATCAAAAACCTTATCAAATATAGAAAGTTGTTCTCTACCTTTTTTAATACCTGATTGAAATTCATAAGGACGATGAGGTTCGTGGCTGCCAAACCAGAAACAGAAAGGTTTACCGTCCTTATTTGCATTCAGAAATGCTTCAAAATTTGCCGCATAATCAATCGGACTAATGAATGTGGTAGGTGGATCAGTCTTAATTTCATTATATGCAGGGCCTAACAATTCCCTTATTTGTCCATTTTTCATACCTGGAACTCCAGGAGCCCAGCCTTTTGCAGTATAGCCCACATGATATCCGTTATCTATCAGTGTTTCAGCATAAGTTTTGAATTTTGCCGGGAAATATGGGACATGATTCGCAGCCGCTTCAAGTTGCCATGGATTTCTACCAGTCAAAATACACGAACGGGAAGGTGCACATTTTGCATTTGGAGTGAAAGCGTTGGTAAAAAGGATTCCTTCGTGAGCAACCTGATCGAATCCAGGAGTTTTCACCCATTTACAGCCATAAGCACTTGTATGTGGATATGACTGATCATCGGCAACACAAACGAGAATATTCGGCCGTTGATATTCTTTTGTCACTGCCTTAAATCCGAAGAAAGGGAGCAAAAGCAGGCATGATGTACTCAATTTATTCATACTCATAATATTTTAATTTCCGACTTATTTCCTCATAATTTAAACGCTTCGTAGAAAAGATTATGCATCGAACCTTTTTCTTCAACGTCGAAGGTTTCAGTTTTCATTTCTTTTATTACATGCCCATTGAAAAAAACAAGTTATTCTCCTTATGCGAAGTACATGAAATAACTTATGACTTACTCCTAAATTAAATGGGCAATGCTGACGAACTTTAATGGGGAATTTTAGTTTATAATCAACCAATCTTCACCACCTCGATCCCCAAAATTTTACCTAGTTTCTCAATTTTATTTGCAATATGACCGATTCCAATGGCACAATGATGGGCCGGACCCTTTTTTGACCACTGGTTCATAAACTGTTTTGCACCAATCGAAAAACGGTAACGGCTGTTGGTGTTCCCGATTTCGAGTACCGGTCCGGTAACCGATTCGCCTTCAGCAACGAGCAGAAACACGCCATCTTTCCCTTCAACTACTGACAACAAGGTTACCTGTCCATGTTTTACGGTCATTTGTATTGACAATCCTTTACCTGGTTTTCCATGGTAAACCGACAGCGGAACCAGTTTTACACGGCCTTCAGCAATTGCCGAATGTGCAGGTCCGTCGTGACCAAGCATCACCACATCGTCTTTGAAATCCATCAGGTAAAATTCAGAGAATGAACCTCCTGCACCAAATTCGGCCATGATTTTCATCGCCTGGGCATTTTTCACCTCACATTCGCCAGCAATCGGAATGTTTTTGCCTGTCAGCAAGGTGTTCCCTGCTATCACTGAGGTCACAATATTTTCGTATTCGTTTCCAGATTCGCCTTCGTAATAATAGGCCATCGAACCTAGGTTGTGGTATTTTACCAGTTTATCTAATGCCACCGAAGTGATTGCGGCACGCTCAATTTCCATGATATCACATTCCAAAGTCACCACAAATGCTGTATTGAATTCCTGAATTTTGGTCTGAACTTCGGCTTCGGTCACTTCTTCTCGATACTTCTTCAGTTCGCACATTTCGAGCATTTCGAAATGAGTGCCAAACACTGCTGATTGTTTGGTCATGTCGGTGTAAACATCAAGCATTCCGTCATAATAATGGCCCAAAATCCCCAGTCGGTTATTGCGCATCGCAGAGGCAACACGGGCAGCTTCGGTCCAGGCATTAATTTCGCGCCATGCTTCTTCATCCTGAAGCCATCCGGTCACAAAGTCGTATTGAATTCCGGAGCGGTTAAAAACGCTGGCAATTTCAGGTACTGAGCAGGCCTGGCAATGCTCAAGCCAAATGCCGGTCATTTTACCACGGTCGCCCAACTTGTTGAATGCGATGTAATCCAATTCGGCTACTGGCTGAAGGTTCAGAATCACCACCGGAACTTTTAGTTTTTGCGCTATCGGCAACACTGTTGACGATAAGGCATACGTCGAAACATACAGGAACACGATCTCCACATCCTGCGATTTCAGGAAGTCAGCAGCTTCGCGCGCTTTCACGGGATTGTCAACCATTCCAGCATCGGCCACTTCAACTCCAAATCCAGTTAATCTGTTTTTGATTTGTTCCTGATAATTTTTC
>JAUXUF010000332.1 GCA_030684645.1 Bacteroidota bacterium
TCCCGGAGATTCGGCTACGCTTCTACGCGCCGAAAGGCGAGATCTATGGACCGACCGATCTGGCTGAGCGCATGAGCGCGCTCGACTACGGCGTCTCGGTCGCGGGAGAGATGCCCAACGCCGAATGGCGCGGCTTCACGCTGCCGCCCTCGCACCTGATCGTCAACCCAGACGCGAACTGGCCCCGCTACGTGCCCAGCGCCGCGACCCTAGGGCCGTTCTTCGGGCAGGACTACCGCAATACACCGGGCGGGTTGCTGGCCGCGCCGTTCTCGACCATTCCATGGATCGAGGGCGCGCCGCTGCGCCAGCGTTCACTGGGGCTGGTCGACGATGTGAGCGACGGCTTCGTCAGGTGCAAGCTGCAGTACCACGGGGCGCAACTCGACGCGGTGGCGCGCGTGGTGGTGGGGCCGCCCGACTTCGCGCCTGCCAACCGAACGCCCGTGTCCCTGGCCGATAACCTGGCCGACCGTGAAGATCGCTCCAGCGTGCGCATTACCGGAGGGCTGAGCAAGGATGAACTCGGTGAACTCGTCCTGGACATGCTGGAGCGGGCCCTGGAAACCTCCGATCTGATGCATCGCGACTACCAGAATGCCCGTGCCGCCCGCACGAACCGAAATGAGTTGGCCGAGTCGGGCACCCGGTCTCCGTTCGATGCCGACGACCTGTCCGCGATGCTGTGGCCGGTGCCTTCGGCCACCCTCATCAAAGAAGGGCGCGTCGGCGGCATGGCGCTTTCCGAAGCGGGAACGGGCAAGCATCGGCGCTACGCCGCGCTCGAGTACCTGGAGGACCGCTTCCGCGAGAACCCCGCGCTCTTTGAGCAGATGATCCGGCGCCCTGTCGACCCCAATGCCTATTTCGACAGGCGCATGCCGGCGCTTATGCGCGGCTCCGACGGACGGCCGCTGCATCTGACCCGCCGGCAGTGGGAGATATTCCGCCAGTGGATCGCCGCCCTTAAGGCCGAGGCCAGCGCCGCCGGCATGACGCTGGGAGGGCACTGAGTGCATCGCCTTACCGACCATCATCTATTTGAAA
>JAUXUF010000335.1 GCA_030684645.1 Bacteroidota bacterium
CAAATGAACCTGATCACGGTTGACCCGGCAGGTGATTTTGACATTCTGGCTGATGAAACATTTGACTTTGGAGCCATGGTTCCGAACCAGGTTTTCAAGATATTGGAACAAGCATCAGGAAAAGAAAAACTGCAAAATATCCGGAATTTACTGGTTGGTGGCTCAGCCATTTCATCAGCATTGGAAACACAAATCAGCGAACTTTCCAGCCGCATCGTTTTAACTTACGGAATGACCGAAACCGCGTCGCACATTGCCCTTCGTGAACTTTCCGGCAAACGGAAATCAGAATTCTATCAGTGTTTGCCCGAAATCTCAGTCAGCCTGAACAAAGCCGGGTGCATGCAAATTCACCTTCCGGAGCTGAACGAAGCTTTACAAACCAACGATCTGGCCGAACTTCAATCGGCAAAAATTTTTACAATCGTTGGAAGGAATGATTCGGTGATCATTTCAGGAGGAATCAAATATTCGCCCGAAGTAATTGAAAAAAAACTGGAACTATTGATCAGTCGGCGTTTCGTAATTTCATCGCTTCCCGACGAAAAGCTGGGAGAAAAACTGGTATTGGTTATCGAAGGAGAACCTTTTGATACCAAATTTCTGGAACAAAAACTCACCGAACTTTTACCGCACTTCGAACAGCCCAAATCAATCGTATTCCTGGAAAAATTCCTGGAAACAATTTCAGGAAAAATAAAAAGGGAAGCCCACTAAATCCCCCGTGGGGGACTTTTATGTAGTTCAAGCCCGGAACGTCCACTCATTTTTGATCATACTGACCAGAGCCTTTACTGTCCAAACTCCCTTCCCTCGGTTGATGAGCCTGTCGAATCAGGGGAGAGGTTGGAGAGGGGCTTTTATCACATTCACCGATTTTAAACTTTTACTGACCGAACATTGATACCTTAAGTATTGTGCGTGATTTACCTTTACTTCATCAAAAATTATCCGGGTTAACCGGTAAGATCAGTCGTTTTACCGATCTGTGGTCGATTCGGAACTCATAGTAATTACATTTGCAACATAGAAAAATGCTTGTCATGGAACATAGAAATAGCAACAAACGGTTTTATTTTGGAATCATCCTGATTGTGTTGGGTGTAATTCTTATTCTTGAAAGACTGAACCTGATCCCGGAATCAGTGGCCAATATGCTCCTATCATGGCAAATGCTGCTGGTAGGAATAGGCATACTTTCGCTGCTCGGTGGAAACAGGACTGCAGGAACCATCCTCATTGTTATTGGTGGATTCTTCATGGTTCCTGAACTGATAACAGTTCCTCACGAAATACGAAGAATTTACTGGCCTTTAATATTGATAGCCATTGGAGTCGCCATTCTGGTGCGTCAGCGTGGCAGTCAGAAACTCCCGCAAGGAGATGAACCCATACCTCTAATTCCAAATGACAATTCAGTCAACACTTTCGATGATTTTGTCATCTTCGGCGGCCGCGAAATATTTATCAATTCACAGTCTTTGGCCGGAGGAAAAGCAACGTCCATTTTCGGCGGCATCGAATTTGATCTGCGGAAAGCCAGTCTTCAACCCGGAGGCGCTGTTATAGATTGTGTGAGTGTTTTTGGCGGCTGCGGTTTTAAAATTCCGATGGACTGGAACGTGCGCAACGAAGTCACAACCATTTTTGGAGCATTCACCGATAAACGGGGCGATACGTATAGCGACAGGTATTACGATCCCGCCAAAACTATTGTGATTAAAGGAATTTCAATGTTTGGAGGTATTGAAGTCAAACACTTCTGAATCCATGAAACACCCCCTAACCCATAACTACCGGCTACTTATTTTCTATGCCTTGTTTTGGGCAGTAATTGGGATTACCAACTTCATTCTCCTGGTTCTTTGGTACAATGTTCCGCTAACTTACGCGTTGCTCGATACTATTACCACTTTTATCTTATATCCTTTACTCGGATCAAGTATCTGGTACAGTATCCGTTACAACAGCCTCGAAGAAGTTACCATTGGCCGGCTGATCCTGTTTCATTTTATTGCAGCATCCATCTTATGCGGAATATGGATTTCTCTCATCTATGCCATCTTCAAACCTTTTATGGGTGATGGCAACGATTTCCTGAAGAATTCACTTCCTTCCAAAATATTTGGTGGATACGTGATGTACGCGGTTTTCCTGGTATTTTTCTACGCGGTTAATTATTACCAAAGTCTGAAAGAAAAAATCAAGAAGGAAGGAGAATATCAGGCGCTGATCCGCGAAGCAGAATTGCAGGCCCTGAAATCCCAGATCAATCCGCATTTTCTTTTTAACAGTCTGAATTCCATTGCATCGCTAACGGTGAGCAATCCGGAAAAAGCTCAGGAAATGGTTATCAACCTGTCAACGTTCATGCGTTTTTCACTTATGCACAACGAAAAAGAAATGGTGTCGTTTTCGAGGGAATTGGAAAACATCAAACTTTACCTGAGCATCGAAAAAGTCCGCTTCGGGAAAAAACTAAATGCTGAATTTGAGATTGATGCCCACTGTCTCGATGCCGAAATACCCAACATGATTCTACAGCCTGTGTTCGAGAATGCCATTAAATACGGAGTTTACGAAACAACCGAACAGGTAACCATCCGGACTACCTGCGAATGTGACGGTAACGTACTGAAAATTATCATCGTAAACGATTACGATTTCAGCACATTGAAACGAAAAGGTGAGGGCATAGGTCTGAGAAACATCCGGAAGCGATTGGAAATCATTTACAATCAACCCGATTTAATGAAAATAACCGACCATAAAACAAGCTTTGAAGTTCAATTAATCATACCACAAAAACCAGTAGTGTCATGAACGAAAAATTACAAACCCTCATTATTGAAGACGAAGAACTGGCCCGAAACCTGTTACGTTCGTACCTGAAAGATCATCCCGACATTGAAGTCATCGGAGAATGTGAAAATGGATTTGATGGTGTGAAAGCCATCAACGACAAAAAGCCTGACCTGGTATTTCTGGATATTCAGATGCCCAAAATTACCGGATTTGAAATGCTTGAACTGCTCGATTTCAAACCGCAGATTATTTTCACCACTGCTTACGACCAATTTGCATTGAAAGCCTTCGAACTGAATGCAGTAGATTATCTGCTGAAACCTTTCTCGAAAGACCGCATGTTGTCGGCCATCGAAAAGGTAAAACACCGCATCCAGAATGGTGAAGATACTTCTGAAAAACTCGATGAACTTTCAAATTTCCGTTCGGGCGAGGAATCTATTGACCGGGTGGTCGTTAAAGACCGCCACAAAATTCACATCATCACCGTCGATCAGATCAGGTATATCGAATCGCTCGACGATTATGTGATGATCTATACTCATGATGGCCGCCACATGAAACAAAAAACCATGAAGTACTTTGAAACCAACCTTGATCCGAAAAACTTCATCCGGATCCATCGTTCATACATCGTCCAGGTTGACAATATTGCCGAAATTCAGCAATATGAAAAAGAATCGTACATCGTTATCCTGAAAGATGCCAATAAAACCAAGCTCAAAGTAAGCAAAACCGGTTATAAAAAGATTAAAGAGGTTCTGCATTTTTAAACCTGAATATTTTTCTTCGGAAATTCCAAATTCTGGTAGATAAAAGGGTTTATACATAAAAGAGGTTTCGGAAACGGAGCCTCTTTTGCATTTAAATGGAATCAGGATTGGCAATTCATTTTGGTAAAATAAGGTTTTGAACTTAAATCTTCTATTATATTAAATTCTGAAGGTACTTTTGGATCAATCACGATCGTAATTAGGATGTTACACGCAAAAATGGGACATGCCCTATTTAGTTAATTCTGGAAAAAGGCAATAGGTACCCTTCGTGTTTATATGGTATAAAACATATTTTGTTATATTTTCATTAATACCTGAATAACAGGCAGATACGTCATTTTTAAAAATGGGGGGGGCAAAATATATTTTGTTATTTGCAATTTCCTCGTTAAATTAACTCAATCAAAGAAAAAAAATCAATCAGATATGCCAATTAATAAATTTGTGAAGTAGGCCACACCGGGTATCATTTCCCTGCTGAAAGTCGAAAATCTACCGAGAACGACCCGCCGGTGCGGCCAAAAAGTTGAATCTTCCCATCTTTCAAACGGGTCGGGCTTTTGCTGCAAACATGTAACACCAAAAGGTTATTCATTTGTAACGTGAAAAAATTATAATTCATAAATATATTAAATATATGAAAACCATGAAAAAATTATCTTTTATTTTTGTTGTTGTAATTCTGTTTAGCTTAACAACTTTAGGTCAAGTCCGGGTCACCAGTGAAGGTTTTTTACAAGTTGACTATAATTTCGGCGACCAGTCGTTAACTTTTGGAGATAATGCAGGAGGGCAATACCCCGCCCGAGGGCAATGGGCTATTGAACATTGGACTGGGGGCTTGAATTATTGGAGGCCTTGGCCGCTTTCAGATGCAGGAAACTATAAGTTTTTTATTACAATAGTTCGTTCAAAAATTAGTGATATTTAAGCGGCCATAGTGCCGAAATACAATAGTTCATTGACATGTTGACGATTTTTGATTGTGTTCGGGTTAATAGCGAACAGGCGGAAAAATCTCGACAGCAGTACTGTATTGTGAAACAGTATCTTGTATGTTGCCATAGAAAATGAGTTTTCCCGTGTT
>JAUXUF010000362.1 GCA_030684645.1 Bacteroidota bacterium
AGCCAAACTGGTTGAATCATTCAATAAGCCTAAGTTAAAAAATGCAATCCTGAATGTTTTTTACGATCATCCGGAACGAACCTATAATTACAAGCAAATCGCCGAGCTGCTTCAGATAAAAGATCCTGAAATTACTAAACTGGTTTTTATTGTTTTGGAAGAACTGGTTGAAAACGACAACCTTCAGAGTGTTCAGCGCGGAAAATACAAATTGAAATCGCGTGGAGGGACCATCACCGGGAAAATCGAAATTCAACCCCAGGGTTTTGCATTCATTACTTCGGAAGAGATTGAAAAACCGGTTTTGGTTTCGGCCAGGAACCTGAATCATGCCATGGAAGGCGATAAGGTAAAGGTTCATTTGTACGCCTTGCATAAAAATCATCAACCTGAAGGCGAAGTGGTTGAAATTGTGGAACGTGCCAAATCTACCTTCGTGGGTACGATCTCCAAATCGCGCAATTTTTCATTTTTTATCCCTACCGGAAAATTTCATTTCGACCTATTTATTCCAAACGAAAAACTGAATGGTGCAAAGGACGGACAGAAAGCGATTGCCCGGATAACCGAATGGCCGGCGCGTGCTAAAAATCCATTTGGTGAGATCATTGAAGTATTGGGCGATGTAGGCGAAAACAATGCTGAAATGCATGCCATCCTGGCTGAATATGATTTGCCCCTGCGGTTTCCGGAGAGCGTGCTTCAAGCGGCAGAAAAGATACCGGATCAGATTTCGGAAGAAGAAATACTTCGGCGCCGCGATATGCGCGGAGTGACCACCTTCACCATCGACCCGCTCGATGCCAAGGATTTTGACGATGCTCTTTCGGTACGTAAGCTGGGAAGCGGACTTTGGGAAGTAGGCGTTCACATCGCCGATGTTTCGCATTACGTGAAACCCGGATCCATCCTCGACGAAGAAGCTTATGAACGGGGAACTTCGGTTTACCTGGTTGACCGGGTAGTCCCGATGCTTCCGGAGAAACTGTCGAATGGTGTTTGTTCATTGCGTCCCAACGAAGATAAACTTTGTTTTTCGGCCATCTTTCAGTTGAATGATGAAGCCGAAATCCAGGAACAATGGTTTGGCCGCACGATCATTCATTCTGACAAACGGTTTGCCTATGAAGACGCCCAAGCCATTATCGAAACCGGTGAAGGTGAGTTGAAAGACGAGGTGCTCGCCCTGCAACATCTTGCAGTTAAGCTTCGCGAAACCCGGTTCAAAAAAGGTTCGATTGCATTCGAACGCGTCGAAGTAAAATTTAACATCGATGAAAACGGGAAACCACTTTCGGTGTATTTTAAAGAAGCAAAGGAAAGCAACCAGCTCGTTGAGGAATTTATGTTGCTGGCTAATAAACGGGTGGCCGAACTCATTGGCAATCCCGTGGATCATAAAACTCCACGTACTTTTGTTTACCGCATCCACGACAAGCCAGATCCCGACAAACTGATGAATTTCAATCATTTCATTCACAAATTTGGCTACGGCTTATTACTCGGAACACCAGGGCAGATTACTAAATCCATGAATCAACTGATGACTAATGTGAAAGGCAAAAACGAACAGAATGTCATCGAAACCCTGGCCATCCGTACCATGGCCAAAGCCGTTTATTCTACCCGGAATATCGGTCATTACGGGCTTTCGTTCGAATATTACACCCATTTCACTTCACCCATCAGGCGCTATCCTGACGTGATGGTGCACCGGCTGCTCGAACGGTATCTGGAAGGAGGAAAATCGGTGAATGCCCCGAAATGGGAAGACATGTGCAAGCATTCTTCCAACATGGAAAACAAAGCTGCCAGCGCCGAGCGATCTTCGATCAAATACAAACAAGTCGAATTTATGCAGGATAAAATCGGACAGGAGTTTTCAGGAGTGATTTCAGGAGTTACCGATTGGGGCATTTATGTTGAACTTGAAAACAAGTGCGAAGGAATGGTGCCAATGAGTACACTCGATGATGATTTTTATATTTTTGATGAAAAAAATTACTGCCTGGAAGGCCGCCATTCACACCGGATATTCCAACTGGGCGATGTGTTGAAAGTTGAAATTGCGCGAGCCAACCTGGAGAAAAAACAGCTCGATTTTCGCCTGATTCAGGAAAACTCGAAAAAAGCAACCTATGAAATTTCTCCGAAATCATATAAAAAAAAGGGGAGAAGATGATATTTTATAGAAAATCTAACCTTTCTTTGCGCTATAGTGAGGTGTTTTTGAGTTACAGAAATTAACCTTAACTTTGTTTAATGATTGAAAACTAACTATAGTTATGGCGCTGAACATTGAAAACGGATCAAATAAAAAGGATGCAAACCGTGAAAGCATCCTGAAGATTGCACAGGAAATATTTAGTAAATACGGGTACAAAAAAACGACACTCGACGATATTGCAAACGCTGTCCGGAAGGGGAAAAGCTCACTTTACTACTACTTTACCAGCAAGGAAGATCTTTTCCAGGCAGTGATTCAGAAAGAAGTCGATATTTTGCGCCGGGAACTCGAAATTGTTGTAAACCGGAATACCGACCCGGTTGATAAGCTGAGAGATTACATCCTTACCAAGCTGACGACTTTCCGCAGTATGGCAAATTTTTACAATGCCCTTGAAAACGATGTTACCGCCATTGAGTTCATCGAAAACATTAAAACCCGGCACCAGCAGGAAGAAATCAGGATGATAAAACGTATCCTGATAGAAGGCGTTCGCAAAAATATTTTTGAAGTTTATGACCTGACACTGGCCGCAACCGGAATTACCACCGCCATCAAAGGTTTGGAAATGCCGTTATCAGCAGGTGGTTACAGCAAGGTAAACCTTGAGCAAAGTGTTGACAACATTGTGAAGATACTTTGCTACGGAGTGATGAAACGATAAGATAATTTCGGGTTTCAAATTTCAGCTTTGCCTGTAATATGATTGAAACAAAATAGAACTACAATACCAGAACCGGCTCAACAGCCGGTTTTGGTATTTGCCAACCTTTAAAAAGCTACAGAAATTTTTAGTCCTTTGGTCCTCAAATGCATTCCTGTTCTATATCATTTCATGAATTTCCCGATGCCAATTAACTGCTTCCCAGAAATCATTTTGCACAGGTAAATTCCTTTTTTCAGCGAATTCATATTCAGACTAATGTTTTGCCCGGATTCTACCTGGTAAATCTTTTGTTTTGAGACACTCTTTCCGGCAATATCCCAGATTTCAATCTGCATTTCGTCAAGCATTTTTCCGGAGTATTGAATATTCAAAACATCATTTACAGGATTCGGGAAAAGTTTAACCGATTGTATTTGCTTTTCAGGATTAAGGAATGTTGCCAGTGTTTTGAGTGAAATATTTTCGGTGTAAACCACATTTCCGGAGGCATCCTTCAAGATTAAGACTGATTCTTTTGTTCCGCAATTCATTGAATTTAGTGGAATACTGTCGCTCCTGACAAAAGTGCCATCACACACCTGCCATTCAACGGTATAATTATCGTTGGCAAGCTTGTATTGAATAACTGGATTGGCAATCCCTCCGGTAACCCACCAGTTAATTGGATTTACGGTAACCGTTCCATCGGAATTAAATACAAACATACCCGAAACTATAGTTCCATCAGGTGAGATTGCTTTCACGCTGTAAATTCGTGTCGGGCAGAGACCTTTTACTTCCTGACCTTGTTCACCGGTCGACCACGAATAATTAGTTGCATTTACAAGCGTGTCGTTCATATAGACCTGTGCTTTAGCCCAGCCTGCACAGGACGACATCTGGATGGGGAAACCCGATTCATAACGCATGGTGTAAATTGATGCAGGTTTTGGAACAGAGCTCGTATCGGGTTTAATTTCGGAAACATAGATTGTCTCACACCAGGTGCTTGAACAACTGTCGGCGGTATAAATCGTAAGGCAAACTTTCTGGGAAGGTTTTAAGAAGTCGAAGTTAACCAGTGGCTCAACTTCGGTGCTTGTTGTGCCATTCTCGAATTGCCAAAGCTGGCTGACAACTTTCCCTTCCGAGGCGTCAATCAGTTTGTATGGAATAACCTCCGGAATAGAAATCACATCTGTTGGCCGGTAATATTTGAACCAGGCATGACACGGTTGTGCAGGCTCAACCGGAGGAGTTGAATTCATATAAATATTGATGGTTTCGCAATAGCTGGCGACACATCCTGAAGCTGTTTTCACTGTTAAGCAAACCTTCCTGAATGGATTCGGATCTCCCAGGATGCTGTCTTTCACTACTGGAAAATTAAAGATATGGGTCGGATTAGCTTCGTTGCTGGTTGTTCCGTCGTCAAAATTCCAATTCCATTCGGCTGCGTCGGGCGTAGCTTTGGAATAGAAATCCAAAACCAGCGCCGGGGCAAAAGTTTGGATTTTGTAATTTACGGAATATCCAAAACCTGTATAACATTCAGCAGGATAAATAATCGGCTTGTTTGGATCTGAGAAATAGATGACATCACAGAAAGTATCAGAACTATTGTTTTTTCCGGTAACGGTCAGGCAAGCCTGGTGTTCAGCAGGTTTGATATCAAACGTTACAGTTGGTTCTTTTTCGGTACTCGTTTTCCCATTGTCGAATTTCCAGAAGTACTTCAGTGAATCACCTTCCGAAAGGTTGGTCAGTTGGAAGGTTGCAGTGCCATGGACCGTATCATAGGCAGCCTGGTAATACTTGAACCTTGCGGTGCAGTCTGGTTTTATATATGGGGTTCCATCCATGATGTTGATCATCTCAGAGTAAAAGCTTTTGCAGGTATCCGAGGTTAATATTGTCAGGCTTACTGAGCGGTACGGACTGTATTTTGCAGTAGTACTTGGTGTCGGATGGTTGAATACGAACATGGGATTTTGTTCGCGACTGGTTATTCCATCACCAAAATCCCAGTACCATGCGGTCACTTTTCCTTCCGACCGGTCGTAAAAATTAATGGCTGTAGCTGGCACAAGGGTCATCACCTTGTCATTCACCGCATATTTGTATTGGGCTTTGCAGTTGCCGCTGGTAATACTGGTTTGGGCGCTGGTTATCAGTCCCGACAACATCAGCGCGAAAAGTAAAATTCTTTTCATAAGAACTGTTTTTTGAACATGGATACTTTCAAGACGAGCAAAGTCCAGAAAAGGTTGCGTGTGTGCAGGAGATCATTCACAGATTTTAAAGTAGTTAACCGGGAATTAGCAGTAAAATACCTGATCCGATATATAATAAAGGTAGCTTCTGGCGTCTTTCAGGATCGGTAGCCCGATCGAGCAACAAGCTGGCGGAGATCCCTGCAAAGGCAAATCCCTGGAATGCCCCACCGCCCGGGATCGGTGTTTTCAGGGTTTAAGTTCATGCAAACAAGTTGGCAAAAATTATTCTTGCTTCAAACTTAAAGAACAGTGTAAAAAATTACCGTTACTGTTAATCGGAGTCAGGATCTTTATTCCGGTCAGTTAGAATTGATCCTGATTTTTTTTGTTCTTTTTTGGTTTATTGTTTGTACTTCCACCAGATAAATACCATTTCTCAATTCATTGATTTCAATTCGTGAGTCTTTCGACTGTACCATTCGGTTTAGGATGGTTCTTCCGTTCAAATCAAAAATCCGGAAGGTTTCCTTACCCGTAAAATCAGGCAGAATCACCCGGATTCTATTCGTGGAGCAATCAGGAATGATTTGGATTTGTTCGGGTTTCGAAATTTCCTGAACTGGTAAAACCTTGTCGGCTTTGGCAATCAACCATTTTTCAGGATCGAACTGTATAGAATCAATTCTTTCGCCTGAAATAACAAACTCCTGATTCTGTTGGGTATGATATAATCGCAAATCTTTGTATTTTCCGTCTTTCCATACTCTCACCGGTACGTGCATTTCGAAAAAAGCGACCGAAGGATTTGACTGGCTTTGGCTAATCCGGAGTTTCTGAATGGCTGGATTTTCGGGGTCAGGGAAATAAGTTAACTGATAAACCGGATAACCTTCGCCATAATACCAATCCTTGAAAAACCCGGCAAACGAGTTGCCGGCCACTGTTTCCATGTGTTTTACAAATTTCTCCTGACTTGCAAAACCATTGGCAACGGCCGGATCGGTCAGGTAATTTTTCAGGCCTCTGAAAAACAGCGTATCGCCCATTTCCCATCTCAGCATGTGAAGCAAATAGGCTCCCTTTGAATACGACAACCGGCCATTGAAAATTCGGTTAATATCAGTGGTATCGGCAACATATACCGAACCTCCCGGCGATGAGGTGATTCGCGCAATTTGATTGTTTTTCCAGACTGGCCACCAAACGCCATTCATCAGATTTTCATAAGTCAGGCCAGTAAGGTAAGTGGCAAAACCTTCGTTGAGCCAGATATCGTGCCAGCTGGCCAGTGTAATGTAGTCGCCAAACCACTGGTGGGCCATTTCGTGCGCCACCAGTTCAAATTCAAGAGTGGTCATAAAACTCATTGTTTGGTGCTCCATCCCGCCACCCCAGCCAAACTGGGCATGTCCGTATTTTTCGGAAGCAAACGGATAGGTAATGAATTTTGAATTATAGAAAGACAAAACACTCAAAATTTCAGCAGACTTGGTTTTTGCAGTCGCAAGGTATTCCGGATAAATGTAGTTTAAAACTTCGATCTTCCTGCCATCGGGTAATTTCAGAAAGTCGGAATACGTTTCGTAATTGGTTACAGCGATGCCCACCAGGTATGTGGCAATCGGGAAGCGGTGTTGCCAGTGCGCTGTTCGTGAACCTAAGCTAATTTGCTCCGAAATCAGTTTGCCGTTGCTGGCTGCTTTGTATTGGCTCGGGCAGGTGATAAAAACATCGAGCGAATCAATTTTATCCGCCAGGCTTTCCTTGCAGGGCCACCAATCTTTTGCTCCGTATGGCTCCGACAAAGTCCAAAGTACTGGTACGTTATTGTGTTTTGAAACAGTGAACGAACCCATGCCGTTTTGAGGAGGTAACCCATGGTAAAAGACCTCAATTTTACCGATGCTGTTTTTCGGCATGGACATGAGTAAGGTGACGGAAATTTTATCGGATAAATGCTGAAAAGTTGTTCTTTCATTGTTGCATTTTACCGAGTCCACAACCATGGAATTGACCAAATCAAACCGAATTATGCTCACATTATCTTTCAGAAATATCACTAAAGAATAAACCGAACCTGAAATGTAATTTACAGCCGGATCGACAGTGAAGTTCAGGCGCTGATAAATCAGATCATAATTTGCATAGTCATCAGATTCAGTAAAAGCGGCCGATTTATGATGATTTTGCCCTTCGCTGAGCGCCATTTTATCGTTGAAATCCGGATCAGGAGCTTGTGCCTGAACAAATTGAAACGCAAAAATCAATAACAGAAAGACGAACTTTTTCATTTAAAACAGGTTTAAATAAAACTTCAGTATGGCTCATCCCACTTCCTTTCCACCTATCAGTAAGGGAAAGCATCATCGTTCTTTTTTCCTGAAGTGTCATACAATTTTTGCCCACAAGGTGCAACACTTTCTCAAACCCGAAAAGATGTCAGTGGCTGTTGGCTTACAGATAAATTAACAGTGAAACTGACATTGCTCCCTTCGATACGCTTCGCTGACTTCGGCGTGAACGTTCGACTGAGCTCACGTCGAAGTCTCAGTCGAACGCTCAGGAAGCGGCTCTTCGATCTTCTGTCTCCGGACTTCGGTCTAAAACACTACCTCAACTATTTTGCGGGTGTTATCAGATACTCCGTAAGTATAAATGTGCAGACTAGGAACCCGGTTAGCTACCAAATCCTTCGATTGCTGAATAGCCCATTGGGTACCAACCACCTTGGCATCATCATCAGTCTTGCACTTGGAGAGTTCAGTAGCCAGTTCCAGCGGAATATCGATACTGAATAATTTGGGCAGAACGGTCAGCTGGTTCTTCAGGTTGATGGGTTTGATACCCGGGATAATCGGAACCTGTATGCCAATAGCCCTGCAACGGTCCACAAAATCGTAATATTT
>JAUXUF010000363.1 GCA_030684645.1 Bacteroidota bacterium
CAAAAGACCTGGCTATAAGGAAATTTCAAAAGAGATTGATTCTCCTGAACAATTTACAGGAAAAGTTCTGCAAAACTTAGCCCGTGCCGAATTAGTGTCGTCCATGAAAGGTCGGGGAGGTGGCTTTTTCTTTAACGAACCGACAAACCCGATAACATTATTTAAAGTGATAGAAGCAATAGAAGGTAAAGAGTATTTTTCAAAATGTGGGTTCGGGTTAAAGCGCTGCGATGTCAATAATCCTTGTCCATTGCATGATGATTATGCCCATGTTAGAGATTCATTCTTTAAAATGGTTAATGAAAGGACTATACAGTCGCTTGCCAATAAAATTAACAAACGCGAGGCTACACTAAACAGATTATAAATAAGATTGACAGATGAAACGAATCGGAATTATTGGAGGATTAGGACCCGAGGCAACCGTTGATTATTACAAAGAAATTATCAATGCCTTTAAAAACGGGAATGGAGATTTAAATTATCCTGAAATTATCATTTACAGTGTGAACATGGCACATTTCATCGGGCTGATGAGAGAAAAGAAGTATGAACAGGCCACAGCATATATTTCTGAAAAAATAGAAGGGTTGAAACAAGCCGGTGCTGATTTTGCTGTCCTCAGTGCAAATACGCCACACCAGTTATTTGACCAATTAAAAAAAAGGTCCGGAATCCCGTTGATCAGTATTGTTGAAGCCACCTGCAAAGATGCGAAAAGCAAAGGACTAAAAAAGGCAGGTTTGTTCGGAACTGATTTGACCATGAAAGCCTCATTTTTTCCGGATGTCTTCCGGAAACAAAATATTGAGGTCATTACTCCTGATGATGAAGACCGGAAACTAATCAATTACAAGTTATTCAGCGAGATTGAACTGGGAATTTTCAAAGAAGAAACTCGGGAAATCCTGATCGGGATCATAGAAAAGATGGTCAGGGAACAACATATCGACTCTCTGATTCTTGGATGCACTGAGTTCCCATTAATTCTGGACAAAGAGACTTATGCAGGAATACCTGTATTGAACACAACCAAGATTCATGTAGAATCAATTGTAAAGTATTGTAATGGAAAATTTTAAGAGGATGGAAGATAGACAGATTTACCAGGCAGAAGTTATAGGGGGAACTCATGGATTAACATGTATATTTCCAACGCTGCACGACATCGTTGATTATGAAGAAAATAAACGTGTCCCTATACAGGGGTATCCTCGTTTTATCCCTCACCCATTTGTAGTCGCAATTCAGAAAAAACATAAAACAGATGGTTTAGAAGTTATTGCGATTCAAACGCCGGAGGCAGCCAGCTTTGTTCATTCGAACTATTTCGATGCCCAAACCCGGGAACATTCTGAAATAAAATTAGGTAATAACGGGAAAGAGAGATATGGGCTGATTTATGTAAGTAAAGAATACGCTAAATCAGCACGTGATAGTGTAACGAATGCAGGAGTTATTCTTAATTCCAGAAAAGCTCAACGAATACTCGAAAATAGTGTTTCCGGTAAAAAAAGTGATGATCTTCAGTATTTGCTAAGTAAATTAGAAGCAGGTTCGAGCCCGGAACTAACCTTTCTTTTCACCAGTGGCATGGCTGCAATTTATAGCGCTGTAAGTGGTTTCCTAAAAAAGGAAACTGGTGCTGTTGTAATTGGGAACGCCTATGTTGATACTCTGAAATTATTTAAAAATCTACCGATAAGATTTCCTTACAACCCGACTATCTTCATTGAAAGTGGAAGCCAGATTCACGTTCCGGATTCGGCAAGTATCGTATTTCTTGAAATCCCGACGAATCCTTTACTTAAGATAGAAAATTTGGCAAGTATTGTACAACAGGCTCATGCAAAAGGAGCGGTTGTTATTGTTGACAGCACAATTGCATCACCATTTCATTTTTCGCCCTTTGATTTTGATGTTGATATAATTATTCATAGCACTTCAAAGTCATTAAGTGGTAAAAACAACCATATTGGCGGAGTTTTATTTGTAAATCCCAAAAATCCTGAACTTGCAAGAAAGATTCTGCACCTGCCATTCGAAATGGATGATGATGAAGGAATTGTACTTTCAGAAAATCTTCGAAGTTTTCCTGAAAGAATAAAGAAGATGGCTGAAAATGCAGAAAAAATTGTAGAATATCTCATGTCTAATTCCAGTGTCGCAAAGGTGTATTACCCCACCGGATTAAAACATGGGAACGGACATGTAGTTAGTTTCGAGCTTATAAACGACAGCTATGAGACTGCTGAAGTATTTTATGATAATTGTACCATACCAATTAAGGGGCCCAGCATGGGATTTGAAAAAACAATGTTGATGCCCTATTCTCTGATTACGCACTACCATGACAATAACCTAACACTGGCTGAAATGGGATTAAAACGATACCTCATGAGGCTATCTGTTGGCACTGAAGATCCGGATATCATCATTCGTGATTTAGCATCCGGATTCAGTGCCATCTCGGCACAGCAACGTTGTATTCAAAATGGTTTGTAATTATATGGATAACTAAAAATAAAATATGAAATGCAACACACTGTTAAAATAATTGAAAAGAGCTGGTTAACCCACGACGTAATTTGCCTGCGACTAGAGAGACCATTGAATTATTCATTCTATGCTGGGCAAGCCATTGAAGTTTCGCTGGAGAATCCACGTTTTAAGGGAGAGAATGCTCCTTTTACCTTAACCGGATTAAGCAGCGAAAAATATCTCGAACTGATATTTAAAGTTTATGCTGAGCATGAAGGTATGACTCTGGGAATATCGAAGTTAATGGAAGGCGACCAGCTAATGATAGGAGATGCATGGGATTCGTATAAAAACCTTGGACCGGGAATGTTTATTGCAGGCGGGA
>JAUXUF010000370.1 GCA_030684645.1 Bacteroidota bacterium
TGGTATCTTCATAAAAAAATTAACTTGAGAAGTCAGGGTGCCAAATGCAATTACGCTCAACGGTCAGCCTGGCTAATAAAAGGCTTTCGTCTGTCATATGGATGCCACTACCTGTAATTGTCTAAGGTATTGGGCATGTTGAATGGTTGAGAAAAAAACTTGTATAGGATATCATTAAAAACCGTCGCGTTTTGTCTTAAGGCGCCATGTGTGGAACCTGGTATTACGCATAATTGTGATTTTGGTATTGCCCGAAATATATAACCTTGTTTGATAAATGCCTCCCGCACCTGAGTACTTCTGGCACTGATATAGTTACATACAGTGGTATAGCCGATGGCATAGCCTGCACTCAATATCTTTTCATGAATATCTATTTTCTTAAGTTGCTGCTTGGTGCGCCCTTCCAGTTTCTTAACCTCATTTTCTTCCAGGCATACATCAATAATATCGGTAATCTCATTACTCAGCCTTCGTTTGTGCCGCTTAGAGATATCGTAGGCAGGCCACTGGTTAGATATCGGCTCTTAGATGAACCGGGAGATAATTGGTCACTTACAGGCTTAGACTTGAAGCGTTCGTATTCAGTTATACGGGCTTTAACTGTTTTGCGGCTAATCTTTAGTTGATTGGCAATCTTGCGTAAACTTAATCCTTCCCTGAAATAAAGTAATATGATCTGATGATTTGTTTCCACGTCCAGCATTTAGTATGTCCCCTTTTTTAGATCCAAAGGGACGGTTTTTTAATCGCTGTAGTGGTATACTTTTCAACTGAAATGTGGTACCCTTTTCAATTAATATATACAGTGAGTTACGCTCTTAAAAACGCATGGAGCGCCTATTACAATAAAATGACACGGACAGTACCTATTGTCCCGTTAGAAGACAGTGAAGCCATAGCCAGCCGCGCAAGATTATCTGACCAGGTCGAAACTCCTACCATTTTGCGACAAATGCTTTGTTCCTTAACCCCTTCAAGGACTCATATCGTATTAATGGTAAGCAAGGGGTATAAGATGCGGGAGATAGGGGCCGAGATAGGCAAATCCGAAGCGGCAGTAAAAACTGAATGGCACCGTATTCGAAAATGGCTTCAAAACCAATTTCCATAAAATAGTTATCAACCAACGTTCTTTTCATAACCATTCACTAAAAAAAATCAAGGTATGTCAACCAAACAATCAATCACCTATTTCAGTGACCTGCTTTCGCGTATCGCTGGCCGTGAAATAAAAACCAGTGCCGACGAGCTGGATGATATGATTCATTTTATTTTTACCGGAGACAGGGATAATATTTCACTCTATGAAGATGAGGAACTCAAAGAAATTCTTGAATATTTATTAGTAATCAGCCAACGGAACCAGTTAACTTCAATCGAATCCCTGCAGGCTTATTACAAGTCAAAGACCCGCAAGATCCTTGGTAAACTGAATATTGAAGTGCCAGAAGAAAATAAATCGACAGATGATAAATTAAAGGTGCTTTCTTTCTGTTGCCAGGTAGTTTATTATAGTGCCTGTCCGGTACCGTTTTACCCGGCTTATTCTGCACGTGCTGAGGCTATCCGGCAGCTAAAAATTTGTGTTTCAGATCATAGCAATGATCAGGTTAGTAGGACGCGGGTCACAAGTTCCGGAGACTTGGTATTATGTGGATAAAAATTGTTACATTTTTTGCCAAATAGTAAAAAATGCGTAAGTTTGTAACAAAATCACCGTTACCATGAATATGACTGGACAAATCATGAAGTCCTTCCGGGAGAAATTTGGCTATGTGCAGGAGAAAGTTGGGGAATACCTTGGAATTTCGAGAGAACTGGTCAGTATGTATGAAACCGGCGAAAGAGAAGTTCCGGTTGACATATTAGAGAAATTAGGAGAGTTGTTTTGTGTCGACCCCTCGGCTTTTTTTGCTGAAACCCCGGAAGAAGCTCTAACCCATGTTGCTTTTGCGTTCCGTAAAGATGATATGGAAGAGGGTGATCTGAGAGAGATTGCCAAATTCGGAAAGATCGTTTTGAACTATATCAAACTGAAGAAACTGGATGGCGAACATTAATGAGCGCATATTAGAAGTAAGAGCAAACCGTTTCAGGGAAAAACTGGGACTGGGGAGCTGCGATCCGGTGCCGGTTCCTGAAGTGCTGAGCGAACTAAATGTGCTTACCAATTTCAGGGAATTGAGCCGTAATTTTTCTGGCATGGCACTGAAGACTAGGGATGATATGTGCATGATTCTGATAAATAGTAACCAGATCAGGGCCCGGCAAAATTTTACCATTGGTCATGAACTGTACCATCTGTTTATCCAGGAAAATTTCAGTTTTATGATCTGCAATGCAGGCCGCTTTGATAAGAAAGATCGCGAGGAATATAACGCCGATGTGTTCAGTTCCTGCCTGTTAATGCCTGAAGCCGGTATCCTTAACCTGATTCCGGAGACAGAACTTGGTCGTGGCGGGGAAGTAAGCCTGCCCACCATTGTCAAGCTTGAGCAGTTCTTCGGTGTATCCAGGAGCGCGTTACTCATACGATTGGATAAGTTAGGATTAATTGACTACCAGAGTTATGCAGAACGATACAAAACAGGGATCAAGCGTAGCGCATATGAATTAGGCTACCCTGTATGGTTGTATGAATCAGGAAGTGACTATAACCTGATCGGTGATTATGGATCAGTGAGTAAAAAACTGTTTGAAGAAGAAAAGATATCAGAAAGCCACTATTTCAGCCTGATGAGTGATGTGGGGGTAAACATAGACGAACAATTCGCTGAAAATGATGAACCCTGGTGAACCGAAAATACTGCTGGATTGTGACGTGTTCATTCATTTTTTGAAAGGTGGACGGATACTTGAATTGTTTAAGATTTTTCCTGGCAGGTTTGTGATGCTCGACAAAGTGAAGAAGGAACTCTTGCAAAGGGACAGCAACCATATAGCCATCGCCCTTGTCCTTGCGCAAACAGACCTGCAAGAGGTCCAGATGCCCACAGACAATGCAGTGTTGAAAGAATACTTCAGTCTGAAAGGCAAGATGGATGACGGCGAGGCCGCTTGTTTATCGGTAGCCAGATTTAACAGGGAGTATGTCGCCAGCAGCAATATTACACAGGTCGGAAAATATTGCCAGGATAACGGAATACAGCTTTACACAACGATGGATCTTCTGCATGAAGCCTGTTTGAAAGGAATTATCTGTGAAGCCGATTGCAATGCATTCATCCAGGAAGTAAGAGGTAAAAACAGCAAACTGCCCGATATGACCTTAACCCAATATAGAAAATTTAAAAATATTATATGAAAACATCAGAACGCACATATTTATAAAAGGAAAAACCCCTGAAAGTTTGTATAGAACGATCAGGGGGTCGGAAGTGATCAGCAGGCTGACACCTCCAGTGGTTATTTCTTGTTTTTCAAAAGTAAGGGTTCATATTCATATATGCAATACCCTTCATCCCACCTTCGCATTTCCTTTTCCCCAGCCTGCCGGTATTAGGCCCATCCGCTAGCGAAAGCTGGAATCGGGTATTTACTAACGCCCTAAAATTAATGCTATGGCAAGCAATCACGGGGAGCAATCCCAATTCAAACTCGTTATCAACGAGAAACTCTATTATTCCGCTGAGCGGTACCTAACAGGAAAGGAGATCCTGGCATTGGCAGGGCTGCGTCCCCCTGGCGATTACCAGCTGCTGATGAAACTCAAAGGCAGGGAGTATGAGCCGGTAGAAGAAAACGAGCGCAAAGACCTCGAAGAGGAAGGTATCGAACAATTCGAAGCCAGCCTCTCAAGGGATTTTAAAATCTACGTGGATGATGAGCCGTTTCATGTCCACAAGTGTTTTATGACCCCGGTTGAGATCCTGGCCTTACGCGGCTTCAAACCGGATGGGTATTACCTGAAGCAGGCAGATGGGCACAAGAGTATCACCTATAAGGATGATATGGAACACCGTATCCCTATGCTTGATTGCATGGTATTCTCTACCTGTAAAAAGGCTCCAACGCCTGTTTCTTAAACCTTAAACCTTTATTCAGATGATGGGAAAAGATGTAATGGCGGCCCAGCTCCAGGAGCTGGGCTTCACGCCAATCAGTTATGGAGAAGGTAAAGAGAACTTTATTGGTTTTCAGTTCAAGGTTCCGCATGGTAAGTTCTGTGGCCAACAGGTTGAGATAGCCTTGCAGGCACCGCAGTTCCCGGTGGCTCCGCCATCAGGAATATTTATTAAGCCGCGGCTATTGCCTGCACGGGCCGGTAACCAACATCCTTATGATGGGATCACCGACCAGGTACAGCCAACCGATGAGTTTCAATACTGGAGCCGAAGTTTTAATAGTTGGGGAACCATGGATGAGCCTAAACACATGGAAGTTTACCTCGCATTTATCCGAACCTTATTTGATTTTGACTGATGCATTACAGTATTGCTTTATCCGAAAGGCAGCACAAAATACTTTGTCGCCACCTCATCCGTACAGACGGGCAGGAGGATCTTTGTTTTGCGCTGTATCGCCCAAGTGTCGGGAAGTCCCGCTACTCAGGGATAATCAAAGAGGTCATTCTTCCATTGCCGGGAGAAAGGCAGGTTCACCGGAACGTAAGCTTTAATTCAGAATATATTGACCGCGTAATGGATCTAGCTCTTGAAAAAGAATGCGGAATTTGTTTTCTGCATAGTCATCCAACCAATGGATGGCAGCATATGAGCACCGATGATGTTATCGCAGAAACTGAACTGGCACCGAGGGTTAAGTCATTTACCAAACTTCCCCTATTGGGCATGACCGTTGCACAGGACGAGGTTTGGAGTGGCCGCTTCTGGATCAAAACCTCACCTTCAAAATATGAACGGTTCTGGTGTGAGTCCACACGGATCACCGGCAAGGGTATTACCATCCACTACGATGATAGACAAATCATGCCTCCCGTTCTGCAGGAACAATTTACCCGTACCATTTCAGCGTGGGGACCAGTTAAACAACAGTCCATTGCGCGAATGCATATAGGTATTGTTGGACTAGGCAGCGTTGGTTCAGTTTTGGCTGAAGCATTGTTGAAGACCGGGATCCAAAAAATCACACTGATCGATTTTGATACTGTTGAATTGAAAAACCTGGATAGGTTACAGGGTATCGGGAAATTGTCAATCGGCAGGCTAAAAGTAGCAGTAGTAAAACAGCGCTTACTTACACAGCGCTTGTCAAAGAACATTGCGATCAACAGTGTACCCCATAGCATCGTGGAAGAAAATGGTTTTCGTGCTGCATTGGATTGTGACTTGCTCTTTAGTTGCGTTGACAGGCCGTGGCCGAGATTTGTGCTGGATGCTCTTAGCCAAGCCAATTGTATTCCTGTTATCGATGGTGGAATCGAAACCAGCATCAAACCCAATCAAAGTAATATTGACCAGGCTAGGTGGAAAGCACATACCTGCGGCCCGGAAAGAGCCTGTATGTGCTGTATCGGTCAATATGAGGTTGCTGATGTTTCCCTGGAACAAATGGGGCTACTTGAAGATCCAACCTATATCGCCAATCTTCCAAAAGACCATTTCATTCACAGGGGCGAAAATGTGTTTGCGTTCAGTGTCGGGGTCGCAGGGATGGAGCTGCAACAGTTCCTGTCCCTTGTCTTAAAGCCTAGGCGACAGTTTTATGGCCCAAAAGAATTTGATTTTAACTCCGGTATGATTGATGACAATTTTGAATTTACCTGCAAAGAGGGTTGTGATATTGAAGCCATGCTAGCAGAAGGTGAAAAAATCAATCATGCATTTATTACCCAGCACCCGATAGCCGAACAACGCAGACGCGCTGCTATTGGACTGGTATGGGCTTTTTTCAAAAATCTTGTAAACTTTTAAAAACAAAGGAGGTATATCATGGCGAAATGGAAGAACCGGTGATGGCCACCGTAACGGCCAAGTCGATAAAAGGAGCCAGGTGCTCAATCCTAAAACCGAACTGTATGTAAAAAGGAATAGCGATACGGGCAGGTTTATGAATGTGAAAACAAGCGGTGGGAAATTCAAAGGTGTGCGGAAAGAACATTAAGGTATTTCACTGAAAAGTAGGTGTAAATACGCTTGCCGACTGTAATACAACGTTCTAATTTTACATTGTTCCTGGCAGTAACGATAAAAGTCTTTATTTTCTCTCTGTCAAAAGGGAAAAAGTTGGGCCAATTTCAACCGGACAAAATGGGCACATCAAACCCGAATCAATGGATGATCTCTCACTCATCGATCTTTTCGTATGTATACCCGTTGATATTTTTTGTTTTTGTATTAAAGCTGATGCCGACAGCGATAATTTCTTTTTGTTCTACAAAGAATTTTTCCGCATACTTTTTCTCTTTGACCTGGTCCAATGCCTGCTGGCTGTAGTCGATGTCTACTCCGAATTTGAATTCCAAAATATATATGATATCCGAAAACCTAATGACAGCATCGATCCTTCCCACATTGGTCATTTCTTCAGAAATAATCTCAAAGCCAAGGAGCTTGAGAATCAAATGAACATTGGAATGAAAAAAACCTTCTTTCGTTTTTGTGATCGCATAAGAAACAGAAGCAAGAATGCTTTTGAGAATATTTATGAAATCTGGTACATTCCTGGTGATCAGTTTATACCTTAACTCCTGGTATGGAACTAGGTTGTCTTCCATATCATACAATTGTTTCGCATAGTCTGCCATCTCTATTATTTCATCTTTTATTTTTTGTATATCATCCACGATATAAGAAGTCATACCTGCTTTGGCATTTTTATCAAGTAAGTATTGATTATCATTAAGGTATTTTTTGAAATGATCCAAAGCCCTGAACAGGGCATCGGGTGTAGAGAATTTGTGGGGGACCAGTTTTTCTGAAAAAAACTGGTACTCAATATTGTTGTGTATACTGGTCAGCAGGTCCAGAATTGCCGGACCTTCTTTGAGTAGGTAAATTCCTGTTTGCCTGTCTCTGCGTGTTGAGCGATAAAAAATGTCTATCAGTTCAAAGCGGGTGGAGAAAAAATCAAAAATGTATTTTTCTATTCTTTTTAATTTGTCCATAGGTTAAATTTATTTAAAGTTCAAATCAGCTGTAGCAGATCATACTGGCCTGCCGACAAACGACTGCAGGATGTTGTCAGTGACTTGTGTAATACAGGTAATATAATCACCACCCTTTTGACGGTATAATGCATTGGTATGACCGAGTAATACCATCCGACAATATTGGAAGGAATAGCCGGAAGCAACAGTAATGCGCCGTGCGAGCGTATCGATAAAGCGTTGCGCTTCTTTGTCAGCCATCCGCCTGATGGACCGTTGCCAGTGTGTTTCGGGCATTACGCCAATGACTGGCAATGAACGGCGCGTGATCTGGAGTTGGCTGTCTTTCCAGCTTTCTGCAAGCCCGGTTGCCTGGGTAAAGCCCGGTCTTTCCTGCGCGTCCTGCCAGAGTAAAACTATGTAGGGCCCAATGTAAAACAGTTCAGGGTTGGACGCGATGGTGTTCGGATTGATGAAACAGGCGGTCAGGTCACCATTGTGCATGGTTGTCAGGATCGTCATAGTTGGAAAGCCGCTAATATCCGTTTGATAGATCCCTTTCAGATCCTTGTAAATTTCCTGCGCAACGATATCTCTGATCAAGTCTTGCAATACCTGAGGAATAACAATTGTTCCGTGGTCAAGCCTTTGCTGAAGACACTGGCGCCATAGGATCGAATAGAAGTATACGATCAGCAAATTGGGATGTACTTTGCCCAGCAAGATGTATTTATTGAACTTTGCGGTCCGTTTGGTTTTTACGTTTCCTGCCACCAGATCATCCACCAGCTCATTAAGTGGCGGACTGCAAATGCCTTCTATCACTCCCAATCTTCTTTCACATTCCGAGCAGAAGATGTAATCTTCCATGTGTTCGTGTTTCCTGATGTTGGGATCTGTATTGTTAAGGTTGGAACGACCCATGAACTTCGACATCGTGGCTTCTGCTGCATTGATGCCATAGGCTTCCTCGTAATTGGCTTTACCGATGACTTTTTTGATAATGCTGGCGGGAGTGTAGTGTGACCCTGTTTTATCCGATTGTCTTGCCCCGCAGAGGAGACAAGTATCTGTTGCAGTACGTATTGCCATTTCTTTTTGTTTTATAATACACTATTATCCTAGGACGGCAAAATTAACCTCACAGGTTAATTTTATTATCGTGTGGGAATTAATCTCTGTCAACCGCCACGGTAAATGCAGTAAATGTTCTCATCAATAACGCCAATTCTATGACTTGGGATGCAAAATCCGGTAAAGCTATTTTAGGAATAGACAAATTTCAAAATGTTGCAATTCTGCACACAAGCATTCTTTTTTTATCTCAAATTCTTATTATTTTGATTTACCGCGTTCTTTACTGTTTTTGCAACAGCGTATGCCAGCTTCACAGGGACACCATTCCCTATCATCTGAAATTTTTGAGTCATAGTTATATCAGCTGGAAGTATATACGTGTCTTCAACGGATTGGATCCTTAACGCTTCCCTTACTGACAATCTTCTTGGAAGAAATGGATGCAGGTGTACTTCATTATTCCCATAACAAGCAGTTGGACTGTACCGATATCTATGAAGTCGTTTGAAAGAACGCTTTCGGGTGTTTCCTTCTTCTATCGTCCATATCTGTTCGGCATACGCTTTAAAATATTCTTTTCCGTTGGGAATAGTAGCCTCTTCTCTTTTGCCTAACAAACAACCGTTTACGTATAATTCAGCCGGTATTTTTTGGGGTATGGATGGGCTGCCTTTGAAGCGAGATTTTGTCGGCCACTTGTATGCGGTACGTGCATTTTCATATTTTTTATTTTTGGGCCATGAAAATTTTGATACACCTTTCTTACGTTTCTCGGGAGGAAGGCCGGTCTTTTTAATGCCGATAATAAATAGGCGGTCCCTATCCTGCGGCACGCCTGCGATCATGGCATTGAGTATCTTATGATCAATGATGTATTGCTTTTTTACAATCTTAAGTATTTTCTCCAGCGCAACTTTATGTTTATTGTTGTTGAACAAATTTCTCACGTTTTCAAAAACAAAAAAATGAGGGGACATTTTTAAAATGTATCTAAAGAACAACTTAGTCAACTTGCCCCTTTCGCCTTCCATGCCTGCGTTACTGCCACCCGTACTAAAGTCCTGGCATGGAGGTCCACCGATAACGCCAAATTTTTCAGGTAACTTATTTTTGAAGGCTTCAGCTAATATCTGTTCGGGTGTAATATCTTCGATTGAACAAGTATTAAATATTTCAGCCTTCGCATTGTTGCCCCGCGCCGCCCTCCAGGAAGTAATTCCCGCCGCATGCATATTCGCAAATGTTTCATTATTCTCATTTGTCCATACAACATTGAATCCTGCCATTTCAAAGCCCATGTCGAGAAAGCCGCCACCAGAGAAAAAAGACAGTATCGGTATTTTTTTATTTGCCATTGATTTTATCCTTTCATTATTTTTTCATAACACCATCCCGGCCTGCGGTGGAGGTTAAACGTGTCGATAATATTTATAGTACCACTGTTGGTGTGGGCGAGCGTGTCTGCTTCCTGTTTTATTTTTTTGAGCCAACTTCCCTGTGACAGATTAGCCATATCCCAAAAAGGATGAATGATCATAACAACGTCTTTCGAGATAACCTGTCCTTTTCTTTTCTTCTCAGCGACAAGAATTGGTAATCCATTTATTTTTTCGACATGATACATGCCGAAGCTGTCGGCGAAGGCCAGCGCCAGATTTTCTGCAAAAACCAGCCAATTTTTCAACTCTATGTAATCCTGAAATTTGCCGTCCGTTCCGCAGAGATAATTCTGATCACTCATAAGCCTGAGCAGTGACAGTCCGAGCCGCCAATCAAGCAGGCTATGAAAATTCATATTACGGTATACCTTTAAACAATCATAACAGGCATCCCTGCAACTCGCCTGATGTTCGGCAGAGTGAATTTTATCTATGTATGAATTATCTGCAGGAGGGAATAAGCATAGATGAAGAATATGTTCATAGTTATTAAAGAGGTATCGTACGAATCCTGAACCGTTTGCCAATTCGTCGGTCAATATTATTTCACCAACTTTCCTGTCTGATCCATCCATAATAGTTTTCATTGTGATATCAGCAATTTCTATTTCTGTTGGATCCACGTCAAGTTGATCAGCAATCATCCGTTGAAGCAAAAAAGCAGCCGAATAATATGCCGACCTTAACCCGTTTGACTGGGCATTTACAAAAGTAGGTGCTCCATCCTGCAAAAACATATTCATATTAAGGGATGAAGCAAAGCCGGTAGGGGACAGCCTGAATATTTCTGTTTTCTTATGATTAGCCAGGGCTATCTGTTCACTGGGACCGTCGTGCGTACTGGTAAGTTGCATTGCATAACCATTAAGTGCAAAAGGCACGGCCAAATCATCCGTCACCCATTGTTCCGTGAATGTGAATGCTTGTGATCTGAATGGAACCTGGTTTGTTATCGTGTATAGCGAACCTGTAAAATACCTGTCTGAATTGGTATTGATACGCCAGCTTACATCTTTGTCACTTAGGGAAAGCGTAGAATTCAGTATCGATTTATGAAGATCAGGCGCATTTGGATCATCCTGTTTTTCGGCGAAGATCGGTGGACGGGAAATCATAATTTCTGAATCCTCTTTCAAATCCCTGCCAGGAGAAAGGTTAGTCCGGTAGGCCCTCGGCGATTTCAACTGAATAGGACTCTGATATAAGGCCGGGTTGCTTTCCCTGCAATCTGGATTCGGGCATTGATCTAATGCATTCAGTGACTCCAGTTCAAGTTTTCTTTCTTCAGAATATGTTTCAAAGAAGCCGCAAGAACGACAGCGGATGAACCATCGGTTAAGCGAAAATGGCAAATGGTTTGAAGAGATTGTATTAACAACAGTTTCAATGCCATATACCCGTGTGTGTAATATATCGGTCGTAAACCCTATGGACTGATGTATCGCTTTATCCTTCGTTTTTTGCGCGCCAGGTGCAAATTCATAAATAGCCATGGATTGTGGGCGGTCAATAGAAAGAGGTTCTATTGCTTTATTAATTCCATGAAATAGCTCTTTAACAGTCGTAGGCATTCCAAACATCGGAAGTATACCACCTTCTGCAAGTTTTTCGGAAATATCTGTCGTAGATATTTCTTCGTTATTTATCACTTCCTGCGCTTTGCCGATCAGGCCCACACCTGACTCTGTATCTTTTATCCAATTTACGAGTTCGGTTTTTTTGGATAGAAGCGGAATGCTTAATAATGAATCAACAGTATCTCTGACGGTGATATCGTTATTATTTATCCAGTTGATTATTTGCTGCTTATACCTTAACCAGTTTGTTTCACTGTCACCTATATTTCCAAATTCGCCGTGAACGCTCGAACGCTCATCTGCCGTTATATCTATCCCTTCACCTATATAAGCTTTTCTGAAAATTTCTTTAGCCAGCAACCTTTTCAGAATGCGATCCTGGTTCATCGTTAAAAACGGAACGGGGGGTGGATCACCGGTTATTTTCTGGGGATTCGAAAAATAATATTCATCGTGGCTACGCCCACGGCAAAAAGTAAGTACAACAGAATATGGCTGACCCCGTCGGCCTGCACGACCAACCCTTTGCTGATAATTAAATCTTTGAGGGGGCATGTTGGCAAGCATGATTGCCTGCAGAGCGCCAATATCGACACCCACCTCCAACGTTGTAGTAACACTTAGGAGGTCGATTGTTTTAACCTTTTTCACTCCTTCATCCGGCAAAATAATATTGCGAAAATGACGTTGCCTTTCAAATTGATCATCGGTCTGACCGGTCAGTTCTTCGCAATGTATGCGCATCGGAGTACGCTTGTTAATAATTGCATTGTGAGACAGGTAATTGTTTTCCCATATCTCCTCGCAAGTTGTATCAGGAGTTGATTCCAACGGCGTTGCTGAATACGTGCAGATGCCTCCACTAAAATGCAAATGCGGCCTTTTTCCACGCCGGCTGATCCAAACAGGATCATCAGCATTGGTTACTTTGATAAAAAGATTTTCAATCTGTACCCCGGTTTCCTCGTTTAAGAGGTGGCTATCAATTAAAACGCGGTATACAGCATCGCCAAGAACGGTTTCTGAGATAGTTAATCTATCCGCAACGGCCCGGATGTATTTTTTTACCTGTAACGGAAAGTTATTATAGGCGAGAAATCCAAAAGGCATAGTGTCTTCCAGCTTATTGTGCTTGTACTTATCACCCAAAATTCTTACAACAGAATTAAGAATATCAATAAATTCTTTTTTTTGTATACCTATGTTCGGCAGTTGATTGTTAATCGATGCATGTTGCTGGTCAATACTCAAAACGCCAAGACCGGATGATTCGAAGGAATAGAAAAGTGTTCCAAAAAACATGGACGAGAGGGCTGTATATGTCCCTTCTCTGATTTCGTCAATAAAGTCATCGCTAGCACCGTCCATCCATTCCTTTCTTTCAAAGTCTATTAATTCGAACCAGGGCACAAATCTGTTATCCAGCGGCTTTGATTGTATTGATATATCATTGCCGCCGGGATTAATACCAAGATCAACCAATTTTTTTATAAGCGGGGCAAGTTCTTTTGTATTGGTCAGATGAACAAGAGTTCTCACGCTCACGAGCCTGCTTCTATATTCTTCTAACTGTTGCGCCGCTTCCGATTTTTCTCTTTGCTGGAAAGTGTTAGCGGTTTGTAATTCTGCGTTTGCTTTGCCAAACAGATATTCAACTTCATCATATACATCCGTGTTTTTAACGCGCAGCTGCCCTAAAGCATTAGCATTGCCTGTTTCCAGGGCAGTTAATACATTGTAGCGGAAAATAATGTCGTTATGAAGTTGAGATACAAGGATTTCACGCAAAAGATCGGTAAAATGATTTCTTTCAACGCCATTTGCAATCTGTGCCGCATCCTCACGGCTATCAGAAAAAATAACCAGTTTTTTTTCATCCGGCTTGCCCGGTAATTGGTACATTAATTCTTTAGAAAAAATTTGTGTCGTTTTTGCAAAACCCGTTCTGAATCCACGGATAGGTGTGGTTTTTATTTTCCTGTCCGTGCGTCGTCTTTTCTGGTGGTTAATACCGCAGGCTGGACAGACACAAGGAAGGGCCTTATGTGTTTCAACAGTGCTGATATTACCGGAGGCATCTGGAAGAGCTATGTCCTGTGCGGAACTGTTATTACAAATAACAAAATAATATCCTTGTGTCCATCTTGATGGATCAGCCTCAGCTTTGGCAAATGTAAAATCGAGGTCTCCAGAAATTGTATTTAAAGATGCTTCAATCCAGTTTGCCTCGTACAGTCCCTGATCAATCCCGCCTGTTGCAGTTTGTCTCCAATATCTTCCTGAAATGCTCGGCTCTGCTTCGTGCCGGACGTGTCTCTGACTACCCAATGGCCAGAATACAGCATATTCCTGATAACTTCTCTTCTCCACCAGTTTTGCGGGTGTTTTTTCCGGTATGCCTTCGATATTGGGGCTGATGGAAAGCAGTTCGAAAGTCTGATTTCCGGAAACAAGCCGACTGCCGCCAAATAAAGTTGTTCCGCAGTTTTCGCAATACAACAGTTCGAGAACCCTGTTTCCTTTTTCTGAATTGATTCTCGAATGATGGTATAGCTTTCCGCATGTTCTTTCGCCATCAGCGTATTCCTGCCTATATAGTTCGTTCGTATTGACTGAAGCCCACAGGCCTTCTATATTCCTGAAAAAATAATGAAACCTAAACCTTGGTAACCTTCTTTCTTCCGGCACGGTCACAAGTGGGGCAAATTTAGAGTCGTCAATAAGCGCCCTGGCGATTAATAAACCTCTTAACGCATTGCTTATTTCTTGAGGTCCGGCAGTTTCAAATAATTGTTCGGTAACGAATGGTCCTTCTGAGGGGTCCATAGTATTACGCATTGAACAAACAGCTTTGGTTCCGGGAAATGCCTGATGCAATCTTTCCTTCATTAATAGGGAAGGATGCGTTATCACCAACTGAATTTTTTGATTGCCTGCTCCGTTTATACCGGAGATATTATAAATCATTGCAAGCGCATCTGCAGATGAACCGCATGTTTTGTAAAACAGATCATCGGTGATATCTCCGTTGCACAGGGTAAATGTTTCTGCAATTTTTTTAAACGGCTCGACCGGGAGTTTTGAAACAGTGCTCGGTAAATCCGGAACCGGATTGTTCTTTCCCTCAATAATCTGAAACGGTTTTTTGGTTTTATCGATGCCAAAAAAATCTTCAAGGAAAACTTTACTCTCATCCTTATTTGCTTCAAGTGAGGCACTTGAAGATAGGATCCTGAACTGCGGATGCAGTGGATGGAGACCCAAACGATCCAACACCAATCTTAACAGGTAAGCGACTTCCGAACCTTGTGTTCCGCGGTATAAGTGAAGTTCATCTACAACGAGATGAAAAACTCTGTCCTTCCTGGCAGCATCCCGTTCTGACTCTGGAAGATCGGCGCACTCGATCCAATCTTTTGTCGCCCTAAAGATACCTGAATCGACTTCGCGCATGAGCATGATACTCAGCATTGAATAGTTTGTAATCAGGATGTCGGGCGGTGCGATCTGCATATCAAACCTGCAACGCATTTCTGATCCGTCAAGGCGGGGGAAAAAGGAAGTCAATTCCTTGGCTTCTGCTGCCAGAATATTCTGTTGGGTGATGTATTCCTGAACCTTCGCGGAATCTTTGTCAATTTTGCGAAGACGCTTAACGAGCTCTGAAACCTTTTTCGAATTTATTTCAACTCCCGCAGGCGTATATTTTTTCAAATCTCCTGAAATAGGTGTATTGCCATTATACCTTCCAAAATAAATGGAGTTACCAGCCGCATTTTTTTTCAACCAGGTCCTCGTTTCATCTGAATCCAAAGCTCTACGTAATCGGCTCATTTGATCTTCCACCAGCGCATTCATTGGGTAAAGAATCAATGCACGAATACCCGCGGGCCTTTTGTCATGAATACGTTGTGCTGATTTTTCGCTTAAGGTAAAGGTTAGTTTATTTACCATTTCGGACTCTTTGATGCCGCCCTGATCCCTGGTCTTCCACCAACTATTTGCTATGGCTGCTTTTGGGTCGGGCGGTTGCCAGGTCGACAGCTCTTTTGCAAACTGGGCAAAAAGCGGTAATAAAAAGGATTCCGTTTTACCTGATCCCGTTCCTGAAGTGATCACACAATTCTCTCCGGATAATGACAACTTCAACATAGCAGCCTGATGCTCATGTAACTTAATGTCCCGCCCAAATAAACCAGTCTGGACAAGTCCTTTAAAATTTTCCAGTGCCAAAGAATTAAGATGACCTGCCAAATCCGCCTGGGTAAGATCGTTAATCGTTTTGTTGCAGCTTTTATAATCAGGCAGTGGCTCTATCCAGGGAGCGCGATATAATACTTTATCCTGATTCAACAGTGCATACCGTTCTTTTTCAATGCCATCAAATTTTGTCCCGAACGCTGTTTTGACATACCGGATAAAATTTTCCTTAATCGTTTCGAATGAGCCTACCGGATCTGTCATAATTATAAATTTATAAGTATTGGCGATTGACCTAATTTCCTAAATAAATTGTGTGTAAACATTCCAGGGATATTCCTGTATACCCGGTAAGGCTTATTATCAATTACCTGGTACACCGGTGCGCTGCCGCTGAGTAAAATAACCGATTCTGCTAAAAGGCGAGGTAGGGGAAGCGCGGTCGGAATTGCAACTTTTGATTTGGACTGATCAAATAAAATTACATTTTTCCCGAAATGATTCAAGACCAGAAATTTCCCCCAACTGCGATCTACCAGATAACTGTTACCATTTATCCATAGTTTGTTCAAATAAGTATACTCGTTTAATTTATATTCAACCAATGAATAACCGGTATCGAAACTGTTGCTGGTATTCTGATCATACTGGAGAGTCTGGATATTGAATATTTTCCGGGCCCATTCGAAATCCCTGTTTTCTGACTTTGGCCCGGCAAGCAGATTGATTCGATATTCATTAAGTGTCGCTGAGAAGTTCAGCAAACCCACCTGGATAAAATCGGCGTCACTGAATTTTATCTTTAAACCGTCAGCCAGTTGTCTGATATTAGTTTCACCAAAATTTTGAGCAGCAGGGCCAAACGCTTTAATAAGAATAGTATCAGGAAGAAGGAGGTTTTCGTTTGATTGGTCCTGTTTTTTAATTTCTATTTCCAAATTCAATTCCACTGATTTTTCAATCAGCAGATTGGTTAAAAATTCATCTCTGCCACCGATTAACATTGCCTTCCGGCCAATATTTGTTGGAATAAAAATCAATTGGGGCGGATTGACAGCAATTTTACCTGATTCATAGTCGTAGTCCAGGTATCCCAGGTAGTCAAAAAAGTTAAGTGCCGCTTTTTTGAGCTTCGTAAAATTGATATTATTTTGGTCACCTGAAATCTGTAACTGATCGGTTAACAGCAATTCAAAAGCCGAATAAAAATCCTGGGCAGTGCAGGTTGACAGAAGTGTCAGGTAAGAAAGTAACTGATTACCCCTGTTTTCCTCGTAAATGGGAGGTAAATAAGCTGCGTAGGGATGATCCTGGTTTTTGTTTATAAAGAAATGACGGTAGGGGTGTTGTAATAATATATCGGTTCCTACAGTATTGCTGCCAAGTACAAAGCTCCCCGTGTTTATACTAACTACTCTTCCAAATGAATCTCGTTTTGGGAGTTTAGCTTCATTTAGAAAACTATGTGACTCATCCGCTGAAATGAGTCTATAGGCAGTTTCATTACCGGCAAATTTTATAGTATCTGATTTTACATGAAAATTATGATCGGAGCTTATTCCTTTCGGTAATAGCCAGTGATTTTCCAGATCCAAAGATTTTTCCAGATTGACCCTGCTTTGATTTTGAATGTATTGAATGTATAAATGTTCACTGCCGTCCCCGTTCTTTACTTCAATGACCGGAGGAAAGGTTTTAATATATGTTCTGAAATTGGTACGTAAACCTGATTTTAATTCAATTGTTTTGTCAGTCGGAACATTTAACTGCCTGATGGTAGGGTGAGACCCTTTGGGTTTTAAAATCTTAATGAGCGAAAAGTTAGCCGGTACGTTCTCAAGATCACTTTTATCTATAAAGTTCACACAATCAGCCGAAGCCCACGACAAAACAGATGGCTTCAGCAGGACTGGGAACATAATGTAAGTCCAGTCAGTTCTTGATAAAGTGTCAGCTTCAATCCAATAGTCTGCACTCAATTGAAAAGAAGATCCTTTTAAAAACATGCGGATGTCTTTTTTGGGAAATTTTCCGATCCATTTGTTGAATTCATCCTTTATCTCAAAACTTTCCCGGTAAGGTGCGTGTATTGTTTTTGACCAACCTCGTACACCGTATAAATTAGTCTGACCGTTGAAGGCAAGATCGTCCGGAAAATCATTTTGTGAAAACAGCCTGAACGATATCTCGATTTTGCCATTTGCATCATCTTCCCTGAACTGAATGAATACCCTTGCGAGCGTATAGTTCCTTTTGGTATCGCTTGGAAGGTCGTTATCCGCCAGTATATGTGATTCGCCGTTCCATTTATAATATTCCTGTTTGACTATTTCGATAATGGACTGTCCCAACTCATTGTGTGTGTGGCTTTTTACCAAATCAATGGCTGTATCTGATAATTGCAGAATGTCATGACCGCTGGTGACCAGGTGCTTTTTGAAATCATTGTCTGAATATTCAATCCCAGGTATAAAACCAGTTGCAAAGAAGAATTCAGGCAATTTCTTTTTGGATTTTGGGGGGAATACACATTGAGAAAAAAGCTTGCCTACATACACCCATTTTGAATTTATGAAATTCCTCACGTTAAACAAGCCTTTGTCGCCATTGGTCGTTGTTGAAGTCCAGTATTGAAGATCAGTCCATAAGATATCAATGTCTTTCAACCGGTTTTTACAATTCTGGTTAATATTATTTTGGTTCAAGAAATCATGTAGCCGATCATAATAGTTATTGGTATTATAGGCCCCCTCTATTTCAGTAAGCGGCAGGATAAGAAAGCCTAACGCCATAATATAGGGTGGGTAGGTCATCTCAACGCCTTCTATCGAAATGATACCACGCTTCCATTGTGTATATGCAAAAACTGCCTTGTCGATTACGGTGGGAAATTCCCTGGATCCGGGAAGCCCGTTTTTTACTTTTGCAATAAAATCGCCCCAGACCTCAGTTTCCGCTATCCCCTGGTCTATCCCAATCTGTATAATATCAGATTTGGTCAGGTATAGAAAAACTTCCCGTCCTGCATTTTGATTGCTGAATAAATGAGCAGCGATACAATTGTTCCATTCCAGGTATTTCATCAAATGGCGGTGGTTGTAACCTATCAATTGCAGATCTGGGGGATGAACAGTTCTGCCGCCGTAAGTTTTGGTTTATATCAGTTAAAGCTATGTTTTTGCAGGTAAAAAGCAATAATTAATGAAAAATTCAGTTACTACATGCAATTGGCAGTCTGAGAATATTAATCACGTCTTTAAAAGGACTTTTCGAACGGTTTTCGGGTTAAAAATCGATGAACCGGGTGGCGAAAATCCAACCGGCGAGGAGGTATCGCAATTTTTGCGTGAGTTAAGCGATATGGAATTGCTCATTTCAGCGTAACCCTTGTGAAAATGATTCGATTTTAATTAGCCCACCTTCTCGAAAAAGTTCTATAGGTTAGATCAATTAGAGAGCATAACGATCAGATTTTCACAGAATTTGTGTTTCGAACCTGGTTCGAGCACTTTTTGAGAATAAATAGAAATCTTCGTAGACTAAGAGAAATTGAATCAAAAAAATGAATCAGTTAGTTTTCTGAAACTCAATGCTGGCGTGGCTTTCAGAGGAAAAAAAGAAAAAGGAAAGTTGCATTAACTTTCCTTTAACTAAGTTGCCCGACCTGGATTCGAACCAAGACAAACTGTACCAAAAACAGTTGTACTACCCTTATACTATCGGGCAATCCGTACATTCTTTATCAGAATGGGGTGCAAAAATAGGATTGCACCCTATTTGTTCCAAATTTTTTA
>JAUXUF010000372.1 GCA_030684645.1 Bacteroidota bacterium
CCTAATTCTTTTGATACTTTTCCAAAAGCTTCATTTTTCCCAAAATTCACTCCAAGGCCAAACCTGATGGTATTTCTGTGTCCGTCATAAAATGACATCCACATGCTTTTGATTTGCGGAGTTAAGCCATATGCATATTTCAATTCGACAAAAAATAGCTGATTCAACTTATATTGTGAGCCAATCTCAGCCGATAGCCCAAATCGTTTAAATTTATCCTCTTCGTAATCCCAGGTGCCATCTGCAATAAAGTCAAGTTTAGGGCCTGCCATCACATTCCATTTTTCTTTAATGTTATATTTTAGATGAAATGGTAGTTCGATAAAATGAAAACTTTCTGTAAATGAAAATATCAACTCTGTTCCCAGATTGAATTTGCTGGTCAAACGGGTATCCGCAAAGAAGCCTCCATATAGTTCGAGCCCTATGTATCCACTTTTGCTTCCGTCGTTATCCGTAGCATTGATTCTGCTTTTATTCAGTCCGCCCTTAAACCCTAAATTGATTCTCTGTTCCCGTGCAAGAGATAGAGCCTTTGAAAAAAGGGAATTTTCGGATTCGCCCGGCGAATTAAAAAAATTTGAAACGGTTTTTCCCGATTGAGGTTTAACCAGCTCCGGACTATCAGCGGGCTGGCCGGAAGAATCTGTATTGCCCGGGGCAGTCAGTGTGCTCTGCGTGGTACCAGGTTTGCCTGGTTTTATTGTCAAGGTATCAGCGAAAACTTTAGGCGATGAATCAGTTTTTTTATCAGGCATAGTGTCGCTTAAAGCTGTTTTTTGGCCTTCTGGTTTGGCAGAATCTGCGACCGGATCGACCGGGGTCGCGCCCTTGCGCAGCTCGAAGTGGAGCTGCGGGCGGGACACCGAGCCGGTCATCCCAGCAGCGCCGATGCTGTCGCCGCGATTGACCACGTCGCCCTTCTGCACCGACATCTCCTTGAGATGGGCATAGGCCGAGACGTAGCCGTTTGGGTGACGGATCAGCACGAGGTTGCCGTAGCCCTCGACGCCCGAGCCGACATAGATCACCTGGCCGTTCTCGGCGGCGCGGATGGCGGCGCCCTCCGGAGCCTCGATATTGATGCCGGTGCCCTTGGAGTTGGCGAAGTCGGTGATCACGCGGCCG
>JAUXUF010000377.1 GCA_030684645.1 Bacteroidota bacterium
CTTCATCATGGATGTTTTGAGCCAGAGGGGTAACCGCTTTTTGTGTGTTCATGGTGCGGACAATTTCACGCCATCCGCTGTGAATGCCTTCTTTCTTTAGTTGATGCCGGACCGTATTCACCACCCAATAGGCCAGCAGGCCCAGGTGAAGATGGGCCATCGCGCTTTCATCTTTTTTATGGTAGATGGGACGCAAATCAAGATTTGATGGAAGTTGTTATCTTCTTCTTTTTTTTGCAGCTTCAGTTCCCTTCTTTTTTCTTTTGATTTCAATCTCTATCGCAAGAATTACGATAACTCTCCACTAAACGGTAATAACCCGAATAGCGATCAGTCTTGGGATTGGTACGCATGGATACTTTGAAATACATGGCCCCAAAGTAAACATGTAAATCACTGATAACCAATACCCCCTTGTGTACTACAAATGAAATTTGAAAAATACAAATACTGAATATCAGATACTTACAAAATCAAAACACAAAAAATGTCCATAATCAGAGCAAAAAAACTTGATTTTAGGCTGTTTTTTCTTCGATCTTGATGGAAATGCTGCAAGATGGGTTAATTTTGAAGAAATGATCAAACGCTTTGGAAGCGGAGATTTGGAAATACCTCACAGAATAAATGTAGCGACGAAGTAAATATTCCATTTTGAGTTTACTTCGAAAAATCAAATTTTAGACCTCGGAGAGGTCAAATGTATATAGAAAAGGGGCAATATCGCCAAATTCGACTCCGTTCGGAGTCGTTCAGCGGACTAGCATTGATTTCTATAAACAGGTGAAACCTCTGGTTTCATAAAAAGCTACGCTGCAAAATCTATTTTCCAACATGAACCTTTCTGATTGAACTCAACTTTCAACTTTTGCCTTGTCAATAGTACCATCAGAACCATTTATGTGCTAATTTCGAAGAACCTTCTGAGCCGCTGGCTGATTGGTTGAGGAGATCATGATTAAATTGAGTTTTATGAAAAAAAATACAGTTCCGGCAGGAATAGAAAAACATTCCCCCGAAAGATCAATCCTATTCACACAAAGGGTTTTGACGTTAAGGATAATCGAAATTCTCGATACCGCAAGGGATTTGGATCAGTCGCTTAAGCAGGTTTGTAATGTCATTACAGAAACTTCTACCATTAAAAATGCCGTTTCTGTTCGTATTTCATTCAACAAACAAATATTCCAAAGCCTTCATTTCGAAGAAACTACGGTAATTGTGAAACACGACTTTCAGTTGTCCGACAGTAAAAAAGGACTTGTAGAACTATTTTTGTTGCATCAAGGCATTACTCATTTTTCCGGAACGGTCATCGAAGAAGCTGAATCAGTCATGAAAATTGTTGTTCCGTTGCTCATTGGCCTCATCTCAAAAATTCAGCTCGAAAAAATGACCATCGATATTGGTGAACGGCAGAAAGAGCTTCAAAGCATCAACCGGACCACCGAAATCCTGAAAAAAAGTACTTCATTGGAAGAATTGTTACAGGAAATTTGTTCATTTCTACCCGAAGCGATGCAGTATCCGGCACAAACTGTTGTTCGAATCAGGTATGGGAACCAGAGTTTCACTAGCTTAAACTTCAGGGAAACACCCTGGAAATTGCAAAAAACATTTGATACTCCCGATCTGACCAAAGGAACTATCGAAATTTTTTACCTGAAGGAATTTCCGGAAGTTGGCGAAGGTCCTTTTTTGATGGAAGAACGCAACCTGATTGATAACCTTGCTGCGTTGATTTCAGGAACTGCATCTAAAAATGCGCTTCAGGAACTCCTGATCAGGAACACCGAACGGTTGAAAGAGTTAAAAGGAATCAACCAAACATCGGAGATTTTAAGAAACAGTTCGCTTGAAGAATCACTCCCGATAATTTGTTCTATTTTGCCCGAATCGTACCAATTTCCGGAATATACCGTGGCCCGCATCATTTTCGGTAAAAAAGTATTTTTGAGTTCCGGGTTCAGAGAAACTGAATGGAAAATGACGCAGGGATTTGAAGCGTCCGGAAGAAAGAAAGGAACCGTCGAGATCTTTTACCTGAAGCAATTTCCGGACGCTGACGAAGGTCCGTTCCTGAAGGAAGAACGAAATCTGCTGATCAACCTTTCCAACCTGATAGCAGGTTCTGCGACCCGCGCGGTATTCAACAAACTGCACCGCGAAAATATTGAGCGATTGAAAGAACTTAAAGCTATCAACCAAACATCACTTATTATTGATGAAGGCAAATCGGTTGATGAAACCTTGCATGAAATCAACTCCATCCTGCCCAAATCGTGGCAGTACCCGAAATTTACCGTTTCACGAATCCGGTTTGAAGGGAAATCCTACGTATGTCCGAATTTTGTAGAAACGGAATGGGTACAGCGTGAAAACTTTGTCACCATTGACAATAAAAAAGGTACTATCGAAATTTTTTACCTTAGACGATTTCCGAAGGAAGATGAAGGGCCTTTCCTGCTTGAAGAGCGTAATTTACTGATCAATATTGCCAGGCTAATTAGTGGCTATTTAAACAATTTCAAGGGCCGTGAAATTATCCACCGGAAAGGCATAGCAGTTCAGACTATTCATCATGCCGACAAATTCAGAAATTCGCTGTTAAAAAATAAAAAACCACTACAGCTGTATTTCAACCAGCAGGCCATGGATAAGTATATTTATCTCGACATGATGAAGTACAAAATCAAGCATATTCTTTTCGTGGCTACCTTGTATGATGCATTCACCCTTGAAAGCGAAGACTCGTTTTTTGAGAAATTCATGGGTGAAGCCTACCAGTACAGCCTTTTTTCGGTACCCCGCATTACCGGAGCGTCATCAGCCGAAGAGGCGCTAAATCTGCTGGAAACCACTCCTTTCGATTTAGTCATCATTATGGCAGGAATGGACCGCGAAGCGCCTGTGTTGTTAAGCGAACAAATCAAAGCCAGAAACGAATCATTGCCCATCTATTTACTCCTGAATAAAAAAAGCGACATCACCTATTTCGAAGAGTTGGTTCCGACCATCCGGTCAGTCGATAAACTGTTTGTCTGGAGTGGTGATTCGCTGATCCTGTTCGCCATTGTGAAATCGACAGAAGACAAGGTGAACGTTGAAAATGACACCAAAATCGGGCTGGTAAGGGTTATTCTGTTGATTGAAGATTCACCGCTTTATTACTCCCGGTATCTCCAGATACTCTACGACATTGTTTTTAGCCAGGTGCAGCAGTTGTTGCCCGAAGTGGAGAAAAACGAGCTGGACAAGATTTCTAAAATGCGGTCAAGGCCCAAAATCCTGTTGGCCCGCAATTATGAAGAAGCCATTGCCATATTCAACAAATACAAAGATTTTTTACTCTGTGTAATTTCGGATGTGGAATTCGACCGTGGAGGGAAGATGGATAAAAATGCAGGGGTCAGTTTCATCAGGTATGTAAAGTCACACATTTCCAAGCTTCCTATTATTTTACAATCGTCTGAAAATCGGAATGAACAGGTAGCTCGGGAACTTGAAGTGGCATTCATCAATAAAAATTCGGACACCTTGCTCGCCGACCTCAAACATTACCTGACCAGCTATCTGGGATTTGGAAATTTTGTCTTCAGGGATAAGGAAGGCAATAAAATTGGCGTGGCAAAATCGTTGCGCGAGTTCGAAACCTTGCTTCAGGAAGTGCCTGATGAATCGTTGTACCTTCATGCTTCTGAAAATCAATTGTCCTTGTGGCTCATGTCACGCGGAGAGATACAATTGGCACGGACACTAAATCCGGTATCAGCCACTACCTTCAAAGACATGGACGAGATGAGGCAATTTTTTCTGGATACGATCAAACACTATCGCGAGGAGAAGAAAAAAGGAAAAATCCTCAGCTTCGATGAAACATCGATCCTCGACGAAAAAAATATTGTCTCCTTTTCCGGCGGTTCGCTCGGAGGGAAAGGCCGTGGCCTGGCATTCATCAATACGCTGATTTACAACCTTGAATTCCCGACTTTGGCTAACCGGATCAATATTCTTGCACCAATTACAGTCATCATCGGGTCGAATGAATTTCAACAATTCATCTCAAAAAACAAGCTTTTTGACAAAATCATCGATCCGGATATTTCGTACGCCAAACTAAGATATCATTTTGCAGATGGTCAATTGTCTGTTTCACTCCTAAAGAAGTTGAAGATTTTTGTTTCGCAGATAGATAACCCGATTGCAGTACGTTCATCAAGTTCATCCGAAGATTCAATAACACAACCATTTGCCGGAGTTTTTGATACCTACATTATTCCCAATTCCAAAACGAACAAAAAGCTGGTACTCGAGCGGCTTTCAATCGCTATCAAGCTGGTTTTTGCCTCAACTTTTTCGGAAAAGGCACGCAACTATTTTTCGATCATTCATCACAAAACTGAAGAAGAGAAGATGGCCGTTGTTTTGCAGGAACTGGCTGGAAATCAGTATGGCGACTATTACTATCCGCATATCAGCGGGGTGGCGCAATCCTACAATTACTATCCGGTAGCCAATATGAAACCAGATGAAGGTTTTGCGGTAGCTGCAGTTGGTTTGGGAACTTATGTGGTTGACGGCTGGAAATCGTTCCGCTTTTCGCCAAAATATCCGAAGGTTACCATTCACAGTATCAAAGATTTACTGAATAGCTCCCAGGTACAGTTTTATGCGCTCGATTGCCGGACCAAGGATATTGATTTTTTGAAGGACGGAGAATTGGCAGCACTCAAGCTATTGGATATCAGTGAAGCAGAAAAGCATGGAACGCTGAATCATTGTGTTTCGGTGTACAATCCGGATAATGATCGTATTGAACCGGGGCTTAATATATATGGACCACGAATCGTCAATTTTGCCGACATCCTGCAATACAACTATATTCCCCTGGCTGAAACCATCAGTATATTGCTGAACACCATCAAAGAAGCATTCGGCTCTCCGGTAGAAATCGAGTACGCAGTTGACCTTGACCGGACCAAAAACGGTTTGCCTACCTTTTATCTGCTTCAGATAAAACCATTGATTGGCAACCAAATGATGCAAAATATTGTGATCGACCAGCTTGATCAATCACAAATGGCTCTGTTTACCAGGTCGAGCCTGGGCAATGGCGAAATCAAAGATATCAGGGATGTTATTTTTGTCGATACTTCCAAATTCAGCAAACTGAAAACGATTGAAATGGCTGCTGAAATTGAGTACCTGAATAATTTGATGATTAAGCGCAACAGGCATTATGTGTTGATTGGGCCGGGCAGATGGGGCAGCAAGGACCGGTTTGTTGGAATTCCTGTTAACTGGTCACAGATTTCGAATGCTAAAGTAATTGTGGAAGTGAGTCTCGAAAATTATCCGTTGGATTCGTCGCTCGGATCGCATTTTTTCCATAATGTAACATCGATGAACATTGGTTATTTCTCTGTACAACATTCATCACCAACCGATTTTGTAAGCTGGAAAATGCTGGATAATCAGAAAGTAGTACACGAAACTAACTTTTTCAAACATGTTCGGTTCAAAAAACCGCTGACCATTCTGATGGATGGAAAGCAAAAAACATCGGCAATAATTATATAAGAGATGATTGATATTGCGATTTTTGATGAACACAAACTGGTGCTGGATGGACTTTCGGTCTTATTGTCGGGCATTTCTGATATTCGGATTATCCTTTCCTGCGACAACCGGAGCGTTTTGACCGAAAAACTGAAATCAATGCAAATCCATGTTTTGATCCTGAATATGCATGACATTTCGGTCCGAAACCTGAACCTTATTGTACAGCTGAATATCAGCAGCCCAAAATTAAAAATCCTCATTGTTTCTGTCATCGACAGCGAAGAAATTGTACTAAAGACCATCAAAGCCGGTGCAAAAGGATTTCTCGGAAAAGATTCGGACCGGAACAGTTTACTGGAAGCCATTTATACCCTTCGCAACGGACACGATTATTACAGCAAGTCAATCACACATTTATTACTGAACCGCTATATTTCGAGCCTGAAAGCCGATGATGTGAACCAGAATACCGATATGACCAGTTTGAGCTCGCGTCAGATCGAAATCCTCAAACTCTGGGGCGAAAGTTACACGAACCAGGAAATAGCCGAACGATTTTTTATCAGTGTCCGCACAGTGGAGTCGCATAAAAACCACATCATGCAGAAACTCAACCTGAAAAGTACCGTCGATATGGTGAAGTACGCCATCAAAAACAACATCATCGAAATTTAAGAAGCGCCTAAAGTATTTAGAGCGCCCAAAATGCCTAAAGTTCAAGTGCTTTGTAAATACTTTAGGCACTCCGAACTTTAAATACTTCGAACTTTTTTCCCTTACGTGAAACACGTAATTGCATCCACCTGAAGTTGTACCCTCGCTATTGGATATTATTTTTAGGCTTTGAAAAATAGTTGGTTTTCAAAGACTGATTGAAAATTCAAGGATAAATCCTAAAAATTATTCATTATAAAAAATCTACAATGGCTGACATTTTAAATGTAAAAGTAAGCGAGTTCATGGCAAAAGTGATTGCCAAAAACCCGGGAGAATCTGAGTTCCATCAGGCAGTAAAAGAAGTGGTTGAATCGCTGATGCCTTTCATCGAAGAAAACCCGAAATACCACTACGCCAAAGTGTTGGAACGAATGGTCGAACCTGAAAGGGTAATGATGTTCCGCGTTCCGTGGGTCGATGATAACGGAGAAATCCAGATTAACAGAGGTTACCGCATCCAGATGAACAGTGCAATTGGCCCCTACAAAGGAGGCCTGCGCTTTCACCCAACGGTAAATCTGGGAATTCTTAAATTCCTGGCTTTCGAACAGGTATTCAAAAATAGCCTGACCACACTTCCAATGGGCGGTGGTAAAGGTGGATCGGATTTCGATCCTAAAGGAAAATCGGATAACGAAGTGATGCGTTTCTGCCAAAGCTTTATGACCGAATTGCAACGTTTTATCGGTAGCAATACCGATGTTCCTGCCGGAGATATTGGCGTTGGTGGCCGCGAAATTGGCTATTTGTACGGACAATACAAACGTATCCGGAACGAATTTACAGGTGTACTTACCGGAAAAGCCATAGAATGGGGCGGCAGTTTGATCCGTCCAGAAGCAACTGGTTATGGCGCTGTTTACTTTGCAGACCAGATGTTAAAAACACGTGGACAGGATTTAAAAGGTAAAATTGCTGTGGTTTCTGGTTCTGGTAACGTTTCGCAATATGCCGTTGAAAAATTGATCCAGTTGGGAGCAAAAGTAGTTACCATGTCCGATTCATTGGGATTTGTTTATGATCCGGATGGTTTCAACGAAGAAAAACTGGCTTTTGTGTTGGAACTGAAAAACATTCGTCGTGGACGAATCAAGGAATATGCTGACAAATACAATGTGAAGTACTTCGAAGGCGAAACGCCATGGGGAATCAAATGTGATGCAGCCTTTCCATGTGCTACACAAAACGAAATCAACGAAGACGATGCTAAAAAACTATTGAAAAACGGTTGCTATTTAGTTTCTGAGGGCGCCAATATGCCGTCAACTCCCGAAGCTGTTGAAGTTTATATTGAGGCGAAAATCCTTTACGGACCGGGCAAAGCTGCCAACGCTGGCGGTGTGGCAACTTCAGGACTCGAAATGACACAAAACTCTATGCGTTTACCTTGGTCACGCGAAGAAGTGGATGCCCGTCTGCACCAAATCATGATTGACATTCATGAAACCTGTGTAAAATACGGAACCGAAAAAGATGGTTTTATCAACTATGTAAAAGGCGCCAATATTGGTGGATTCATTAAAATTGCCGATGCCATGATTTCACAGGGAGTGGTATAATCATTTCAGAATTCAGACCTGACAGGTTTTCAAAACCTGTCAGGATTTGAAGATTTTTACTATCCGGCTGAATATCAATATTTTTTAAAGCACTTAATTTTACAGGTCTCGGTTTAGTCTCTCTCTGACTATCAATACATTACGAAGCAAATATACACAAATTTTATTAAAACTATATAAATCCATTACCGATATTAACGACCAAAAAACAAGGGTAAAAAAACTCCCCGAAAAAATTTACTTCCTTTCACTGCCACCTTTGAAGCATTGCATTTTTTTCTCTGAGTACTTAATATAAAAATCCAAATAGCCAGATTGGAACTTTGTTCCCCCCCCCGGTTTCAATATCATCCGCAGCAATTAAATAATTATCCAGGTGCTTTACCTGGGACGTATTTTTGCCTTTACCTCCAACCTCGATTGTCAACCCGTCAATGGTAAAGTCACCTTCCGCCGGAGAATTGACTTTTAAACCTGCATTGAGTAATTGGTTTAAAACAAATGTTTCCCTGATATTCCCAATATCTGGTTTTTCTTTTAGTGCAAAAGCGAGGTTGGTATTTTCCAAAAATATTTTGTCCGGTTTTTGTAGCGTTGAAACCCCTTTCCCTTCTGTACTTATGGTGTTTAGTAATCGTGCATCTTGTAATTGATAGATATATTGATAGACACTGTCACGGCTCAAATCAAGTTTCCTTGCAAGTGCGGCAATATTAGGTTTAAAGGGAACCGATTCGGCTATTACACCCAATAATTTTTTAACCTTGATTGCCGTCCCTGAATTATACGAAACGATATAAGCCAGGTCGGTATCCACAATGGTATTGATCACCTGGTTCAATTTCATCAGATAGGTATCTTCCCCTTCAACAATAATTGGCAAATAGCCTACTTCTAAATATTTACGGAATGCAGGTAGCGGACGAAAACCTTCAGTGACCATCCGGCTCAGGCTCCGGTGGTTATTGTTGATATCCTCAATTTTGAATGCATCAAAACTTACTCCATTAGTAAATATTAAATATTCCCGAAAAGAGAGCCCTGCCAGCAAATAACTCACAACCCTCCTGCTCAGGTCGGCTTCACCCCGGTAAATATCCAATGCAGAAGAGGCTGAAAAAATGACCTGCATTTCCGGTAATCCATCATAGATGTTCTTCAATTCGACAGACCAGTTTGGATATTTATGGACTTCATCGATAAATAATATTTTTCCTCCTTGCTTATGCCAGTCATTCGCTGTATCCAATAAGGTATGATTATAAAACCATGTATGGTCAGCAGTGATGTACAGTGCATTAGGCTGTAACTCCAGGTCATACTTTAAATGCTGCAACATCAGTGTGGTTTTACCTGCTCCCCGTGGGCCTTTAATCCCAATCATCCGCTGTTTCCAGTTAATCTGGTTATGCAAATATCTTCGGAAATCATTCTTTACCGGACGTAAGAGGTTTTCCTGAAATTCAAATAAAATTTCCATATTTATGTCGATTTAATACGACAAAAATACAATAAATATGTTGATTGTAATCGACATATTGAATAATTTATTTTTTTAAGATCAGGAGCCGGGACAGAGCACATTATCATCGTTCTCAATAGTTTCTTTCAAAAGACAGGTCTTCCCGGTACCGCGACAACCAACAACAAAATTCATTTGAATAGCTGTTTCTGATTGCCCTTTTATCGTATTTATTGAGCTAAAAGTTTCTATTCTTTTAAAGGTAAATAGTTCTCCTCCCAACTCCTGCGGCAGGTGGCTTCCGCTTCTCTCCATTGCACTCCAGGGTTCCACTTCGTCCGCCACCTTACGTTCCATTCCGCTTATTGTCAGCCTCCAGCCTCGGCGACCCACGGCAAGAGTATCCCATCTATTTCATTTCGCAAAAGATGCTTCATTCCACGTCCGGGACACACTTGCCTTTTGCCTGCCCTAACAAAATTGTTTTTTAAGATT
>JAUXUF010000004.1 GCA_030684645.1 Bacteroidota bacterium
CGATGCCCTGTCCGCAGTGCCGGCCCTCCCGGCCCTGATTGGCGAGCCGACGCGGCACTACTACTACTCGCCGAACCGACCCCTGTGGCTGGGTATCGGCACTGTTATCCAGCAACAGTTCGCTGGTGTGACGGGTGACCCTAGGCGCTTCGCTGTCGAGGGCGATCCGCTCCCGCAGGAGATCGTCTCCAGCCTAGAGTTAGTTCACGAGGCTTCGACCCGCAGCGCCGGGTAATGCGCGAAGCCGCCGAGGCTCTGGGGAGAAGCCGGAGCGGCTGTGCCGGTGTGAATCCGGTGAGCAGTTAACCCATGTCCCAGGAGGACGCCATGAGCAAGTACGCCGTTTACCCACTGGACCCGACGACGGGCACGCCCGTATGGGCCAACCCCCTGTGCCACTCCGATTCCTTGCAGTTTATCCGCCACCACTGGCGGACCAATATTCTGCCCGCCTTTCCCGCAACCATACTGGTCCGCACCGAGGACGGCGCCAGGGCCAGCAGGGACCAGGACGCATGGTGGGGATAAGAACTCACGCAGCCAACCCAGGAGGTAGGCGATGGCCGAACGAAGGAGAGCGCAGCACATGCTCGGGCTGATGAACCGGGCGAAGGACGACCTTGAGGAAGTCGTTTGGGAGTTGGAGCCGGGACCGCTGGTCCTCTGCCCGGACGGCAAGAAGCGGCACACGAACCGCAGTGCCTACAATAGCCGCGAGATGCTCCAGGCCGCTGTCCGCAGAATCAAGCGGGTCTACGCCCACATGGCCGCTCACGAAGCAGCGGAGGAGACGAGGCAATGAGCGACACCTTGGTCCACTGTCAAGATACGGCCTTCTGCCGATCTGAAATTTCTTAAAAAATCACAGCTACCTTTTACTGTGAAAGGCATACCCATACACGTAGCTCCCCACCACATATTTTCTTATGGTGATGAAGAGCAATCAAATCTAGGTGGAGTATGGTTTGTAGCATGGTTGGACCGTTATGATTTGGGAGATCTTGGCATATTTTCTGAGTCATTATTCAGATACCTATCCGACATCTTTTCGAATCATTATAAAATCGATCCCAATCATTGTTTAACTGTGGATGCGTTAAGTATGCAACACGTAACCTACAAACAAATTTTGGAAGGTGACATCCCATCACTGCTTGAAACCTCGGCTGATAAACTTAACAGCTATCTCAAAATGTGAAAACCCTTTTGTAATGTTTACAATCACTCGCTGCCCGATAGCGTTAGT
>JAUXUF010000010.1 GCA_030684645.1 Bacteroidota bacterium
CAATGCCCCCTTAAACAATCCTGAAGTGATCAAACTTTCCAGCGGATTTTGGGGCATCTATCCCAATGTGACCGAACACTGGATGGCTTTTACCGACGATAACAATTGGGGAATGGGAGTTTATAATCCCATTTGCGTGAAATTTCTGGCCGGAATGTCGGGTTCAGCGGGCAAAGAAGCTGCCGATGGTTCAACTTCATACATTGCTCCGGTTAAAAAAGAGGTTCTTTACAAGAATTGTGTCTATGAATATGAATACTACATCGTTATCGGAACCCTTCAGGAAATAAGAAACAAGGTTTACCAGCTCCATTCTGCTGCAAATTAAAATTCCTTAAGACATATTTCATGAGTATTCAACTGATTGCCGTATAAATTAAGGAATTAAGGAATGAACATAAGTAAAATCTCTGCGGTTCTCCGCGAAAAACCTCTGCGGTTCTCTGCGTTTAAATACTTTTTTTTACCGCAGAGTTCCGCAAAGAAGACGCAAAGGTCCGCAGAGAAATTAGTTTACAAATATTTATGGAAGAATACAGAAACTCATTCAATAAAATCATGAAAAAACTTATCCTAATACTTTTCGTTGTCACGAGCCTTTTGTCCCACGGGCAGGACAACCGGGAACCGGATTCGTACCGGGGAAAATACTGCTCAGGCACCGGCGATGCCAACTTTTTACGCCTGATCGATGAATCGTTTGCCTTTTTTCATCCAAATCCTGTGGTTCCAAACCTGACCATGCTTTATAATGCCGACTGGGATACTTTTACTGAAGGCGCCGGATGGGGCGCCTGGTGGATCCAGAACAGTTACGGCTTTTCCTACGCTGCAACCCCTTTTCTTCAGGAACCGTGGGCATCCATTCTTCAGCGCTCATGGGACCTTTTTTGGGACAATCAGGGCGATGGCATTCGTAAAGGATTATGGGGCGACGGAACACCCAACCAACTCTCAGAATTGGTCGCTCCCGACGGTGGTCTGGGCGATACTGCTGCTCCCGGGAAAATCATCTACAAACAAGGTGACGGTAACGTTAAAATGCACGACTGGTTCTACGAAGCTACAGCAGCGGCGCTGGTGATGCAGTCCGAGATTCTGCTGGTCAACCGCGATAAAATGGCTCTCTCCCACTACCTCCCCAAAATGGAGCGGGCCTGCAATTTTATTGAACGGGCGCGTGATCCAAAGAATAATTTATTCCTGGTTGGCCCAGCCTGCAACCTCCTGGCTCCAAGTTACGGAGGTGTCAAGCAAGCTGATGGTACTTTCGGGAAAGGATACCTGACAGGAGTTTCAATTACTTATTTGGCAGCACTGGATCGGATGGTGGAATTGTACAAATTGGCTGGCGACCAGCAAAAACTCAAAGAATTTGAGCATCGTCAAAAGATTATCAGGGAGTCGTTGCCCCAACTGATGACTACGGCAGGTTATTTCGTCAAATCCGTTGAACCCAACGGAATCAAACACGGAGTTCTGGGACAAAAACAGTTCGGCTACCTGGAAGGTGTGGCCAATGCCGATGCCGTTGCTTTGCGTGTAGTTGACAACCATACCGCCCAAAACATTTATAAACAAATTGAAGTTTTTCCGGCAATCCGCCCCTTTGATTTTCTCCTGACCAATGCACCGGGTCTGGACGATACCTACGGAGGCTGGGGCAATACTTCAGGAAAGGGATTGGAGGGATTCTGGACTTTCGGCGACTGGGTAAATGGTGGGGCCTGGGGAACCGTTGAAGGCCGCGCCATTCTGATGTACTACCGGCTGGGCAAATTTGAAGACATTCGCCGTTCTGCAATACGGGCGATGAAATGGGCCAAGGATTTCCGGATGGATGCACCCTGGTCGCAACAAGGCGAAAACACGCACAATCCATGGTCCGATTCCGGCAAATTCCGGGTAGGCGGAGTTGCGGTGATGGTCGATAATTTTGCCATTCCGGCAGCAACTATCCGAGGCCTGTATGATTGCGATTATCGCTCCGACCGGCTAATCCTCCGGCCAAGGATACCAGCTTCAATTACTCAGTATAACCAGAATGAACCTATCTTCTTTGGTAAAAAGAAAATCTATATATCATGCCTGAACGGTGGCCCAAAAGTCAAATTGGCAACCGTAAACGGAAAAGGTATAAATACCATTTCTCCGGAAGAAATTACACTTCTGTTCGTCGATCTGCCTGAAGTTTCCAAAATAGAAATCATAACCGAAGGTGGCTGGCCAAAGGAATCTCCAACGATGGCTTATCCGGAAATTCCTTCTATACTTCCTGAAGTGGATTCAAATGTACCAGCCAATTCAGATCTACCCGAATCATTAAAAACGCCATTTTCAGTTCTGTTAAGAATGAAAAGCCTGCTGTCCAACGAGAAAGATGCAGAATTCGATCAGGCTTTTGTAACAGAAGCCATAAAATCGTGTGAAGATTCCCGTGTGCGTTCGGCAATGGATCCTGGCCCAGGTTATTTCCGACCATTGACACCCGAACGAATAGAAGGTATCAATAAATTTTATGAACAAGCCGCACTTTCCATGTACAATGGTTTTGCCAAACGAATGGCGAATTATACCGAAAACGGAAATGATCAGCAAAAACGGATGGCAGCAATGTTTTATGAAGCACAAAAATAATATGAAACCCTCATGACCGACTTCGTTCGCCAAAGATGATGAAAATGGAGCTACCTTTGCTGAAGGTATTCACTCTAAAGATCATTAACTATGGCATCAGAAGTTTACTTTGAGCAAGTCGTAGCCAAGGGTTGCGGAC
>JAUXUF010000017.1 GCA_030684645.1 Bacteroidota bacterium
CATATATTATTTGTAATATTCCGGTGCGCTGCACCTTACCAGCTTTTATCTGCTTTTTTACTACAAATATTTTGCGGCTCTGCCGCTTTCTGATAGGTAAAGGTCCGATGGCTAACGGATTTCATTATCGCGAATTTCACGCCTGCCCGCCGCAGGCAGAAATTAAGACGAATGGCACGAAATCACGGATTACGCGGATTACGTTGAATTTCCCAATGCCACCTTTATCGGGGCCAATACGGGCGATTCTACTTTCTGCTTTGAGCTTGGCTATATATTGTTTTGTTATAGTAATTCCTTTTCCAATCTCTTGTGCTATTTTTGGAATGCTTATTTTGTTATCTGCCAAAATAATAGCAATAATTTGTTCCTCAAGAGAATTGGTTTTCAGGTCGGTTTTCAGGTCTTCAATTTTTTCAGTCACGTTTTTTCTTTCTTTATGCAAAATAACATGAAACCCATGCGATACTTCTTTAAATACTGGCTCTTTAAGGCCATACTCCAGGCAAATTTTACGAACCCTCATAATCCCTGAACCGTAACGTTCAATTAATCCAATTTCCTTGAATGCTTTTGCAATTAATTTATTTCTTGATTTAGAAGTATAGTTTCCGGACAATAAATCTGCAATCGTAATGCCACCATATAGGTTCCCAGGATTAAAAAACTCTATCCTGTCATCAAAAATTTTAATTATACTTGCGGAACTATCTCTGTAATAAGAGTGACAACCGTTTTATTTTCAATAGTTATCACCTCAACATCAGGAATAATCTGGGGGGCTGTTTTGTTTTTCACTTCATTGATCCAGTTTTGTATGGTTTCTTTGCCTATTTGTATTCCTTTTACTTCACCACTATCAGTAACTCCGACATATACGGTACCGCCTTTGGCTAAGCGAAAAAGCCACGAGTGTTTCAATAACATCTTCATTAAATGATGTTTTAAACTCGATTTTTTCAGATTCTGATATAGGTAGTATAGGCATTTGAAAGAAGCTGTTTTTTAATTCCCCGGAGACATCGTTTTGCCGGCATTGATCCAGTCCTCTTCGGGATTGGCGGCATCGCGGTAAATTTTAAAATACTGTATGTTTTCGTTGGCCGGTTGTTCCCAGACTAACAGGTTTTTGTTTTCAGGAGAAACAGTTACCGAGGCAATAACAGGCGCCTGTACAGCATCTGGTTGAACGATCTTTACGGTGTATTTGTTTTGACCGTTTACCTGTGGCGGAAATAGACAAATGCCGCAAACCATAAGGATAAGACATACGTAGAATTTGTGCCCATACGTTAATTGGGTTTGCTTTAGTTAGGAAACTGACGGCAAAGATAATGATAAAGTAGCTCCAGTAAAGGCGATTGAAGGGAAAACCGAAGTTTTGGCGCCCTTCAACCGCCTTTTTTCAGATCGTCAGAAAGATTCAGGCATTCAGTTCCGGTTTTGGTGTTGCCTCAGTTTCCCGGGCAGGTGCATCACCGTTATTTTTTGTGCTTCTCCGAACTTTTTTCATCAGTTCGGAGAACGTGTATTCCTTTAATTTGGCAGCATCGGTACCCTTATACAGGATTTTTCCTACCGCGAGTATTTCCCCAAGCTGATCGAACAAACCATTAAACAAGGCCAGGTTGGTCTGAACAATACCTTTCCGGTTACTTGTAATTTAGTCTTTATGTCTTTGCGCAGGGCTGCAAGTCCAAAATCGGCAGGCGAAACCTGAAGGGTGGGGTGTCAAAAATTAACACATTTTTTCAAATAAACCCGTTCTGTTTTTAATTCCAGAGGAATTGTATGTTTATAGAAACTGAATTCGGCATTATGAATTCGACCCCTTGGGGGTCGTATGTATATTGGTATTATCATTTTCTATAAACATGTGAACCCGCTGGATTCATTTTTAAGAACGAAAAAATTTTATTCTGATCCTATGATTCTTGACACCCCACCTTCAGGGTTTCCTGGGCCATGTGCGAATTCCATATGAATTCCTGATGGGCAACGGCTAAAATAATAGCAGCATAACCCCCTTCGACTGGGCTCAGGGATCGTCCTTTAGGATATTCGGTAATGGTTTTGATATCATATTCGTGTTGTACTTCGACAGGATTAGCCCAGGGATCGTAAACATCTATTTCAATACCATATTCAATCAGTTCGTGGTAAATATCTATGGCCTTTGTATTGCGGATATCGGGACAGTTTTCTTTAAAGGTAATGCCCAACATCAGGACTTTTGCACCTTTAACAGGTGTTCCTTGTTTAACCATCAACTTTACCACTTCAGTTGCTACGTAAGAATGTAATAACGCTAAAAACTAAAGTGCGAAAGTACATTAGTAAAAGTTATGAAGGATCAAAATTGAGCCTTAATGCATTTTTTCAGGTAAGTTTCAATTTCGATGGGCGTTACGTTGTATTTAGGCTCCAGTTTTTCGAAACCACTATCGCTTTGAAAACGGGAACTATCAGTTAACATGGCCAAGAAATTTTTCGTAGATAAAACATGTCCGGAGTAATTTAACGATAACGCTATTGCTTCTTTGAGATTTATCCCATGTTTCAATATCGAGTAAATATCGTAATAGTCCCTAAAATTACTTCTGCGTAGCATGACTTCCATTTTCATTGCTGAAATAGCTTCAATATCAGCCAACCATAAATTATCCTTTATATGCACTGGTTTAGTGATTGGGGAAAATTTAGGACAGGCATAAAAAGAAATTTTTACTCCTTCAACTACAAATTCAACATGATCAAAACCCCAAATATCCCGGGCATTTACTGTTCCAATAGGAGTCAATTCTTTTTCAATAGCTAACCAATCGACTTCCAACTTTTCAGATTTCTGCGATTTCCAGGTCATAAAATCCAAATCTTCGCTCAATCTGTTTTCGATCTGCAATGCGAGAGCTGTCCCTCCAACAAGAAAATAAGGTATTATACATTCCAGGGAGCAAATCTGATCAAATATCTCGCTGGTATGGGGTGCTAATGCTTTCATGTGTTTATAATTTGTTTTTTAATTGCCACAGGGAACTCGCCAGCGATAATTATGTGTCTGTGTGAGATTACAGCTCATGGCTCGTTTCATTTTAATTTATTTACATGTTGACTCACTGCAGTCTTAATGTATTTGTCAGGGTTTTTTATGTCGAAATACAACCATGCAAGCAGTTTGTTTAAGCTTCTGTAATAATCGCCTTGTATAACCAGGCGGTTACGCCACACTTGTTTGATCTTCCGGTTTGGAAACAGTTTGAATAGTTTATTTATATCGTCCAGATCAAGGTATATTAATGTTTTCTCAATCAAAATATCGTCTGGTATAGGCGTATCCTGTCGCATTTTATAGGACCAAAAACAGTTACGTTCGATCAGTTTTTTACTTAATATTTCCTTATCAATATTCATACTTGGCCTTGGATTAACAGCAACTTTAGAAAGTGAAGAATGAAGATTTAAAAGCATTGAAAAGGAATTGTGAAAAGTTAAGAAGGCCGTAGTTATTACTGAAAAATTATTTATCCCCATAATGTCCTTTGGCAGAAATGACAAAGACTGAAATAACTTCATCGTTAACCTGATAAATAATGCGATTCTTTTTATCAATCTGCCTTGACCAGCATTCTGTGAACTTGTATTTGAGTGATTCGGGCGAGCCAATGCCAGAAAATGGGGTGTTAGAAAGCTCAATAAATATCCTTTCTATTTTCCTTAACGCGATTAACTGGCCTGACTTTCTCCATTCAGAAAGATGGATTTTCGCCCGATCGGATAAGGCTATTTTATACTTTCCCATATATTTTCAGGATCGATATAAGTTATACGTCCGGCCTTAACATCTTCAAGTCCGGCTTCTAATTCGTTGGTGTTTTCAGAAATAGCCAGATATTCGTCTAATGAAGATTTTGGGGAAGCATTATTCCCAGCTTCAAGCATAACTTTTATGCTTTTCAAATAAAGCTGATATGCTTTATATTCTATTTCTGTCATTTTAACTGTTACCATAACTCAATCATTTTTTTACTTTTTCAAAGATACAAATTTTAAAAAGGTCGTCAAAAATTTACTCAAATTAAAGCCTTCCATCAACAACGGTTGGCTCCAGGATACCTTTTACATCGTAAATAATACATCCCTTTTCTTTTTGCACCTTCAGATCAATCCTCATAAATTCATTGTGTGCCACCGCTAAAATAATTGCTCCATAACCCCCTTCGACTGGGCTCAGGGCAGCGCCTTCAGGATATTCGGTAATGGTTTTAATCCCGTATTCGTGTTTTACCTCATCAGGATCGGCCCAGGGATCGTAAACATCAACTTCAATTTCGTATTCACACAATTCGTTGTAAATATCAATGGCTTTGGTGTTACGGATATCGGGGCAATTTTCTTTAAAGGTAATGCCCAACATCAGGACTTTGGCTCCTTTTACTGGAGTGCCTTTTTTAATCATTAATTTAATTACCTCGGTAGCTACGTATTTCCCCATACTGTCGTTGAGGCGGCGTCCGGCCAGGATAATTTCGGGGTGGTACCCGTATTCCTGCGCTTTTTGGGCCAGGTAAAAAGGGTCAACCCCAATGCAATGGCCACCTACCAAACCCGGTTTAAAGGGCAGAAAATTCCATTTGGTACCGGCAGCTTCAAGAACCGCATGGGTATCAATGTTCATCAGGTTGAAAATCTTGGCCAGTTCGTTTACAAAGGCAATATTGATGTCACGCTGCGAGTTTTCAATTACCTTGGCTGCTTCGGCAACTTTAATGGTTGGGGCAAGGTGGGTTCCGGCAGTAATAACAGAACGGTAAACTGAATCTACCTTCTCGCCTATTTCAGGAGTAGAACCGGAAGTGACTTTCTTGATTTTTTCAACGGTATGTTCCTTGTCACCCGGATTGATGCGTTCGGGTGAATAACCTGCAAAGAAGTCCACATTAAATTTCAGGTCAGAGACCCGCTCTACCACCGGGATGCAATCTTCTTCAGTAGCCCCGGGATATACGGTTGATTCGTAAACCACAATGTCACCTTTGGAAATTACTTTACCAACTGTTTCGCTGGCTTTAATCAAAGGGGTAAGGTCAGGCCGGTTGTTCCGGTCAACTGGAGTGGGAACGGTAACAACGTAGAAATTGCAAGTACGAATGTCGTCTAAATTGGTAGAACAGAAAAGACCAATAGCCCCCTCCCGACCTCCCCCAAAGGGTGAGGAGGAAGAAGAAGCCTCCCCCAACCCCTCCACAGGAGGGGAGAAAGAAGCGCTTTTATTAGTGTTATCGGAAACCGTAGGATTGTCCTTCGACGAGCCCATGAACCGATTGAATGTGGGATTATAATCGAGCAATGCGGATTTGAGGGTTTGTTCATCAACTTCAAGGGTCGTATCTATCCCTTGATTGAGTTCAGTTACGCGTTGTTTATTGATGTCGTATCCTACAACCGGATATTTGGTTGCGAATAAGCGGGCTAATGGAAGCCCCACATAACCAAGGCCGATAACGGCAATACGAATGTTTTCCATAGAATTATATTTTGTCCACAAGTTTTGTTATAAAAGACACCTGCCTATAGGCAGGCTTATTGTTTGGTCCACAGATTAAACAGATTAGCACAGAAGATACGCCCACCTAAAGGCTGGCTATTTTTTGTCCACAGACTTCACAGATTAACACGGATTGTATGATAGACTATTGATAGACTTGGTTTTTGATGTTTTTTTCTGTGTAAATCTGTGTAATCTGTGGACTAACAATGTGTAATCTGTGGACTATATATTTCACAAGTAAATTTGTGTAATCTGTGGATAAAGGTTTTCATTTTACCATTCGTTTGTGCTGTAAACTTTTTGTTCCAAAGTTGATTAGCAATCCGACCTTCGTTTTTGTTGCAGTAAGATAGTTTAAGAGTTGTGATTCATGAACGCTGTTCAATTCGCCAAGCGCTTTAAGTTCAACAATGATTTTATCAAAACAAAAGAAATCTGCTGAATATTCTTTCTTTAGTTTTTCATTTTTATAATAGATATTGATAATCTTTTCCCTTACGTAAGGAATGTTTTGGCTGATTAATTCAATTTCAAATGCTTCCTGGTAAACAGGCTCAAGAAAACCTGGACCAAGTTCATTATGCACTTCCATTGCCGCGCCAATAATCAGGTATGTTTCATCTTTATAAAGAAAATCAGTCATTTCAATGATTTTTTTGTCCACAGGTTTTGTTCCAAAAGACGCCTGTCTAAAGGCAGGCTTATTGTTTTGTCCACTGATTTCACAGATTAACACAAATTTCTGGTAGTCAATCAATGAATTCAGATTTTAATGCAATACAAAGACTGGTATAATTGCCCGTCTAAAGACAGGCTTATTTTTTATCCACAAATTACACAGATGGACACAAATTATTTTTCTGTGAAAATCTGTGTAATCTGTGGACTAATTGTTTCACCTTTTAATCTGTGGACTATTTGATGTTTTCCCAATACCATTGAACGGCTTCTTTTAAACCATCTTTCAGGTTATATTGCGGGTTGTATCCCAATAATTGTTTTGCTTTATCAATACTAGCCAAAGAATGGGGGATATCGCCGGTTCGGTCTGGTCCGTGAAGGATTTCGATATTTGCAATTTCAGGATCGTACTCACTTAAAAACTCTTTGAGATAACCGACCAATTGATTTAGTGTGGTTTGATCTCCGAAAGCTGTATTGTAAACCGTATTTAAAGCTTCCGGATTGTTTGTTGACAAGGCGAGCAGGTTCATCTGAATAACATTATCTATGTAGGTGAAATCGCGCGAATATTCACCATCACCATTGATTAACAATGGTTCATGGTTCATCAATTGTTTTACAAAAAGGGGG
>JAUXUF010000028.1 GCA_030684645.1 Bacteroidota bacterium
TTTCCTAATAAAGAAACTTTATCTTTGTTTAAATACTTGAATGTGACGGAGAAATTCAAAGTTCAGTTTTTAGAAGAAGCGGCAGAATTCCTTGAAAATCTTGATGAAAAGACAAGGGATAAAATAATCTATACTATTACAAAGGCACAAAGAACCAACGATAATGAGCTTTTTAAAAAATTGACGGGAGAAATATGGGAATTCAGAACCTTATTTAAAAAAACGTACTACAGGCTGTTTGCATTTTGGGATAAAACTGACAAAACCGATACTCTGGTTATTTCTACTCACTGACTTCTTAAAAAAACTGGTAAAACCCCTCAGAGTGATCTCGACAAAGCAGAGAGAATCAGAAATATTTACTTTCAAAAGAATAGGCAAAAATGAAAAAAGGAGCATTAAAAACGTACAGCTTAGAAGAAATTACTGATAAACATATCGGTAAACGCGGAACGCTTAAACGTGAAGCATTTGAATATGAACTTAGAATTGATTTGCTTGGTGAAGCAATTAAACAAGCCCGTAAAGAACGAAATCTGACCCAGGAGGAACTTGGCGAGTTAGTGGGAGTAAAAAAAGCTCAGATTTCTAAACTTGAAAACAGTTTGACAGACGCAAGGTTCGAGACAATCATTAAGGTATTTAAAGCATTGAATGCGAGGATTAATTTCAATGTAGAACTGCTTGACCAAACCGTGAAACTTGTCTGAAGGATTAGGCCCTGTCTGGCACAGCACTTCCCAAAAAGCGGAAATTCTTCTCCCGGGAATTTTCTTGTTTTTAAATTGAATTTATACCGGCTTGCCCGCCCTGCCTCACTATTGTTCATGAGGCCATAACAGGATTGTTGTCGCCGGACCGGACTAAGCTCATAACAAAGGGTGCAGGTTATAACGGTAAAAAGGTGGTCCGTTCCTGAACCACCTTCACATTTTCAATATAATTTCTGGTGGTTAAACCAAGTCGAAACGTCCAAGATTCATCACCTTTGTCCACACTGCAATAAA
>JAUXUF010000032.1 GCA_030684645.1 Bacteroidota bacterium
CAAAATAATCAAATATCTCCGAAGGCAAAAGAAGTCGGATCAGGCTCTGGTAATGATCATTTAACATTGTCATAGCATCTCTGTTTTTTAATAACAAAGATTCATTTTTATATCGTTCCCCACAACAATGTCATGTGATCCTTGGCTTCCATTTGGCATTGATTGCCTCACAAACGCAAAATATCAATGTGTTGAATTGTTGAAAGAAAAAATTCTTCTATATGAAAATCATTTGTTATGGGCATATGTTGCAAATAATATATGAACTAAAAGGAAGACCTTTACCGTTCTATTTTCGTTGATATGTCAATCGTATTGTTCCATTGTCAAACACATTGTTTTCTGATAATGTCCATTGGGAAAAACTAAGTTTTTCGGGGAACAATGGTTTGTCATTGCCGTGAATTATAGGTATGTAAACCAAGTGCATTTCGTCTGACTGGTCGAATAATTTAGCAATTGCTTCACCTCCAATCAGCCAGATATCTTTTCCTGATTGCTGTTTAAGTCTGGCCAGAGTTTCAGCAATACCGTCAGTTACAAACCGGATATCCTCTTCTGATTTTCGTTCAAACCGGGAAATAACATACGTGACTTTGTCTTTGTATGGCCAAATGACGCTGAGACACAAAATTTCGTTGTATACGAGTTCATCCATGATGATTGTATCCGTGGAATCAAAAAAAACTCTGTAACCGTAGTCATTTTTTGAAGGATTGGGAAATTCAGCGAACCACTTAATATCATCATCCCAGGGGCAGGCGATATAACCATCAATTGACGCAATGATAAAGAATTTTAGTTTCTTCATATTCACCAGACATTTATTCGTTCAACAATCCTTTTGTTGTCCGCCAAAGCCTCATAAAAAAGCGTGGAACTCACACTGATCCGTCACGAGGTACTGGTTACCCAAAGAAGAAAACAGGCAAGCCCACGCCATACTTTCGTATAGCATGAACATTGCGCGTCAGTCTCTCTTCTTTTTGAAAATTACCAGTTTTCGTGACGAGACGTTCAGCGAACGTTATGTCTATATATTAGCGGTACCTAGACCGCGATAATTCTTATTGTTATTTGCAAAGATAATGATGTTTCCCGAAGGTCATAAGTAACTCTATTAAATCATAGCAGATTTATAAAAAATCAAGTGCAAATATCACAGTGACGAATTTTACGAAGCTTGTCCCAAGTTACATCGAGTCGAAGTTGACAACTTCCTATGTTTTTGTTGGTGAAATATTCGAGTATGAAAGAATATTTTTATATTTGTGCAAATAAATTCGAGTATGGAAGAAAATTTCACAGCCTTAAAAAAATATAATTTTTGGGAAGGCAATGTTCCTGAACTGGGTTATTACCGCAAAGATTATACAGACAAGATATTTGACTATACAGGCAGTAAACTTGTCAAAGTGTTGGTAGGCCAGCGCCGTACGGGTAAAAGCTATATTCTCCGTCAGATAGCACACAGACTGATCGAGGGTGGTGTAGATCCCCGGAATATCTTTTATGTCAACAAAGAATTTACTGATTTCGATTTTATCAGCGATTATAAAGACCTTGAAGTGCTACTTAAGCTATATCGGGAGAAACTTAAGCCTGAAGGTAAAGTTTGGCTGTTTATAGACGAAGTACAAAATATCAGCGGATGGGAACATTTTGTGAACTCTCATTCACAGGATTTCGTTGAAAGCTATGAAATATTCATAAGCGGCTCCAATTCAAAAATGCTTTCAATGGAATTGGCAACCCTGCTTTCAGGCCGTTATGTCAATTTTGAGGTATTCCCTTTTAGTTATGCGGAATACACTGGAATAACTCAAAAAGAAGTAAAAAAGCAAAGTTACATCGACTACATGGAGAGCGGAGCATTACCTGAACTGTTTGTATTGCCTAACGATGAAACAAAGCGTAATTACATATCTGCCATTAAAGATACGGTATTGCTGCGCGACATTATACAACGACACAGTATCAAAGACCCAAAGTTGCTTGAAGATGTTTTTGTTTATCTGGTCAATAACGCCTCTAATCTGGTCTCGATAGTCAATATTGTGAACTATTTCAAGAGTAACGGGAGAAAAACAACATACGATACGGTTGCAAATTACATCAGTTATATTGAAGATACGTTCATGATACACAAAGTTGAACGCTATGACATCAGGGGAAAGGAAACAATTTCCGGTAACTGTAAATATTATATAAACGACTTGTCATTCAAAAATTATCTTTATCCTGGATTCGGATATGGGGTGGGGTATAAGCTTGAAAATCTAGTTTATTTGGAACTACGAAGGGCGGGATATGAGGTTTATGTTGGCGCGATGCGTGATAAAGAAGTGGACTTTGTCGCTAAAAAAGGGGATAGGCTGATCTACCTTCAAAGCACCTATCTTTTGGTTGATGAGCAAACAATACTACGCGAATATGCTCCGCTGGAAGCAATAGGGGATAATTATGAAAAAACTGTTGTCTCACTTGATGACATTTCTTTACCTTCGAATAAAGGTATCCGGCATATTCAGGCATGGAAATTACATGAAATTCTATAAACGTCATTCATAGTCAGGTACAAGGTGCAAGCATATCTATATATTGATGCTTGCACCTTGTACCTGAGATAAAAAATTGATGTTCAATATGTTTGTTTGTCAAAAAATAAATTGTAAATTTGAACCTGAGATTGATGCAGACACGCGTTTGTCAAAGGCAGACAGAATTATAATAGCACAGTGTCCAGATCGTACCCCCTTTAGGGAATAAAAATGGTAATATATTGATATTTAGATAAGTACCTTTGGTGGTTAAATCCATAACTGGGTCACTTTTAAAACGTTAAAGCCTTGCAAATCTATGATTTGTGAGGCTTTCTGCATCAACCATCAGGATTCGAATCTTTTGACACTCTATGGAACCTAATTGGTTTTTGAGTTTCTTTTGTGATTGCGTATTTATGGTAAAAAAAAATCCCGCAAAAACGGGATTTTAAGAGATATTATTGAATAAGTTTTCTTAAAAATTAATGAATTGCCAATCCAATCGTTGAAACACCGGTTGAAAGGTCAAGGAATATTCCAAGACGATTGCTTAGGTGATATTCTGTTCCTATGTGTAAATCAAGGAATAATGGATTTGCAGTCTGGTAGTTACTGTCACCCAGGTAACTGCCTTCCCAGGCTGTTTTTACAATTGAAAATCCCAATGAACCTGCCAGATAAAAATCCCAGTTCGAATTAGCATTGAGTAATTGATCAAAGTAGTAAGTACCTTTAACACCGATCGGGATAATTGTTTCTCTATAACCATAGTTATTGTAATAATCATGGTAAGTAACAAAAGTGGCAAAAGGGGCCAATGTGAAATTATTTGCCACATCAAATTCATAGTTAAGACTAAAAACCGGCAAGGAACGTCCGTAATAACCGTAGTAACCTCCGTATCCGCCAATACCCAGACCTAAGTTTAAGGCGCCTCCGTGATTTTCAGTAAAGACTCTTTTCTGAGCAGATAAATTGGTCCCAAAGATCATAAAAAGGGAAAGTAATGCGATTGTGAAAATTCTTTTTTTCATTTGTTTGATTTTAAATTTGGTTAAATATTATATCTGTATTATTTTCAATTCTTGTCATTTCCTCTTCCATGATCATGACCTTTTTCTTTTCCGTGATCATTACCACGTCGGTCGCCCTGATGATTATCACGGCTGTATCTTTGATCGGAGCGATTTTTAGAATAGTTTCCCTGCTCGGAGTAGCCTCTCTCAGGTCTTTCACCATAAGTTTTCTGGCGTTCGCCCCGATATCCTTTGGCATATTTCGCTTTATACTCGCGGAAATGAGTGTATGGTGTATTTCCCCGGTAATCTGACATCACAACTTTATATCCATTGTACAAATCATAGTCTCTGTAACGACTGGGAAGATATGACCGGTGCACCCATGTTACTCCGTTGAAATAAATAAACATCGACGAAGGAACGTCGTAATATGCTTCCACGTCGGGCAAATAATAATATCTGACATCAGAATATCCGGTAGGTCCCCACTGCGGCGGTGTACCTAAATTTATATGTACTGATATTTGTGCCTCAACTGCAACTGCAAAAAACAGCATCAATCCGACAATAATTAATTTTAAGGGTTTCATATTATTTGATATTAAATTATGATTTCAATTCTATATGACAAAGGTGCCCCATCTACTTCCGGAAAGTGTTATACAATTCCGGAGAAGAGTTACATGATTCACACTTTTCAGTTTGACTGATAGATCAGATTATAAAGTTCTTTCATATTTGGCGATAGAATGATTTCAGTCCGGCGGTTACTTGCCCGTCCTTCAACTGTATCATTCGGTTTTACAGGGTGAAACTCGCTCCGGCCAGATGCTGTGATGCGACTTGGATCAAAGCCATCGTCAATGGTTAAAATACGTACGATGGATGTGGCCCGGGCTGTGCTCAGATCCCAATTATCTTTAATCAGTTTTGTTTTAATCGGAACGTTATCCGTATGGCCTTCAATCATCACCGTAATGTCTTTGGTGTTATTTAGTACCTTGGCCAGAAACTTGAGCGCTTCTTTTCCTTTCGGATCAACCACATCGCTTCCCGACTTAAAGAGCAATTTTTCTTCCAGCGAAACATAAACGTTTCCGTCTTTGTAGAGTATGTTTAGCTCATCCGATTTATAATTCATCAATGCATCGGCGATCGAATTCTTCAGATTGTTCATCACATCCTTCTGCGATTGAATCATATCCTGAAGGGTTTTAAGCCGTGCAGCTTGTTCAGCAATCGTCATTTTTGATTCTGAAGAAAGTACGTTCAAATCGTTTTGAACAGCAGAGTTTTTATTCTGCAAAGATGTCTTATCGTTCTGCAGCCTGGATTTTTCGTTCTGAAGAGACGATTTATCGTCATTCAGATTCTTTACCAATGTATTGCATTCATTTAGTTGATTATGTGTATTGATGCTGTCTTTTTGCAGCTGGGTAACTTTTGCCCGTGAACTAACTAACTTTTTACCTGGTCCGCATGATGTGAGAGACAAGCTAAGAATCATGGATAAGAATGCGATGTAGTAAACTGTTTTTTTCATTTTGAATTTTTAAGTGATTAACGATGTGAAGTTGATCAACATCCGGAGTAGAAGTGTTACATAACTTTTCAAATCTATTGCATAATTCACACATTTTCAGGTAGTGATCGGACTGCAAATCATAAAAGAGGCCGAGCTCATTTGAGCCAGCCTCTTTTATGAATAGTTGAAAATTTAAAACCTAAAGTGCCGTTATTCCCAAATCAGTCGAAATTCCGACCACAACTGTTTTACCGGTTAATGTAACTGGTAACAGGGGGAGGACAGGAGTAATGGTAACAGAATAGGTGCCGACTGGCAGACCTGCAATCAGGAAATTACCGCTGGCATTCGTTACTGAGGTGTATGTAATCCCATTCGATGTGGCTGTTATCATTACATTTGCGGCAATAGGACTAATACTTCCTTTTATAGATCCGGAAATGGCTGTATCGATAGTCCGGATAACAGGTTTTAACTGATATACGTTATTTCCTTGCTCAACAATCGATTGACCGGCATCAAAATCGAGAAGGATACTGTATGCTACACCTGCTTCAAAAGTTTGATGAACCTGTAACTTCAATCCCGATTGCATAGCGCTTGGTGTACTGAGTGGGTAATCCACGTTATTCACTTTTACTGTGCTGTTCGGTCCCAGGATCAACCTGATTTGTGAAACTGTTCCTGCATCCAAATCGCCTGTCGCGATAAGAGTATTTAATCCGTTCGATAATTCCAGAATATTATACATTCCGGCAGTTGTATTGAGTAAAACTGAAGTTCCCCCATCTCCGGTTACTTCCACACCCTGCACGTCAATCATTACCGCATCATAGTTTGCCGGGGCATCTGTCATTCGAACCGAGAGTTGCGCCTTTCCTGCATTCTTATCCTTCGTACAGGATGACATCTGAATAAACAGGATGCCGATTAATGTTGCATACATTATCTTATTCAAAATTGATGATGTACCTGATTTCATTTGAATCGTTTTCATTTTTTTCATTTTAATGATATGTAAATAATTACGAAACAAAGATCAGGTCTTCAGTTCCGGAAAGTGTTACACAACTTTTTAAATAAGTTGCAATATTCACACATTCAAGCAAATAGTTTCTGCTGAAAAACTATTCCATGCCACGGAGTGGCTAAATGTGAATAACCCCCAGTGTAGTTTACGGAACTGGGGGGCTGAACAACCGACAATTCCAGCCCCGTAGTGGGCTGAACAACATTACAATATGTTATTATTGAACCCTTTCAGGGTTCTGTTTATTTGAGATATTCACATCCGCCAGTTCCACTGGCGGTTATTCATATTTAGTCCTTTCAGGACATTGTGAAGTGTAAGGGGAACGGATATTAACACTCAAAAACCTTGAACTTATAGTTAGAAATTTCATTATTTATTGCTGTATAACTATTGCTTAATACATTTTTCAACAGACCCAAAATAACTCACAACTTAATTTTCATGAATTAAAAATAGTTGGAGTTTTCTCCAACAAAAGAAGAGGCCATGATGTGACCTCTTCTTTTGTAACTATTTTATCTGAAAACTTATTTGCCCGGAATAATATCAATGATAACGGTACGGTTATAAAAGCGTTCTTCCGGGTATTTGTTGTTAAACGGCGCCAAATTTTGATCTTCACCAAATCCATGAAGTTCAAATTTAACATCACTTCGTCCAGCTTTTTTCAAACCATTTTCAAGAATACCCAGGACATCGTTAGCACGGGCCAATGACAATTTCAGGTTGAAATCTTCACCTCCGATAATATCGGTATGGCCATGTATGAGAACTGTTCCGCCTGTTGGAATCTTAGGTATTACCACATCAGTAAGGTATTTTTGGTAAATCGCGATGGCTTTCGAGTTGTTGAATTCGTAAAGCACGCTGAATCTCAACATTTCCTCATCTACCGACGGTGTCCAAAGAACCAGGTGTGCAGAAGTTTCTTTCTTAATTACCTTTCCACTCATTGTTTGTCCGGTCATCGTCAGCTTGTAGTCGCCTTGAGGACGGGTTCCCAAAATGGTTTTTCCGGGGATACTTACAGTTTCCTGTTTATATGGTCCAAAATTTTGAATTTTTCCTTGTTCATCTTTGATTTCCAATGACCACGAAGAGAATGCTGTATCTGCCCCGGAAACATTGATTGAAACATAGCTGTCAATTGGCGCTACCTGAACATCAACGATTTCAACTGGGTTCAGCGGTGCATCCGGACCACTCTGGAATTCCATCGTTATGGCTGGCGAAGAGCTCTCGATAGATACTCTGTGGTCACCCTCACGAAGAAGTACAAGCTCAAGTTTTCCACCCGGCTGTTCAGACGGAATTTTAGGTTTAACACGACCTTCAACAGTGATCCTCGAAGCTTCAATTCCAAATACATCAACCAGGTATGTCTTGACAGACTGGGCCATTGCCCGGCCATCTTTTTGGCCTTTCATCGACGACCCGACCAAAGTAACAGTTGCCGTAGGGTTTTTTATCATACGATCGCCCAGGATGTTTAACACATTATAATAGACAGTCATTTGTCGTTTCGAACGACCTGTCAGTTCTTTTGGTGCGGTAACTTCCAACTGGTCTTCTCTGAATTCTTTCACCTGACCCTTGCTAAGTAAAACATATCGATCAGGTATATTCGTTGATCCCAAATTAAAGAACACGTAATTACGAATAGGGAATGTTTCCCTTACGCTCCGTTCTACCGGAATGTTCTTTGGTGAGTTAGCCGTAAAAGTGACTTCCGGTTCAACAACAGCTACCACAACTACAGGTTCTGGTACTATAACCTCTTCCGGCACTGCAATTTTATGACCTCGGCCAAACTTAAGTGCGATACCTGCCCTCAAAGTGGTCAGGTTCCATGATTCAATTGATCGTGGGTCCTGTCCAAAATAGGGATGAAAAGCAACAAAAGGAGCCAGTACAACTTGTGTCCGCTTGTTTTCAGCTGTGAGTGAGATATCGTATCCGGCCCCTACCTGCATAGAAATCAGGGATTTGTTCATGTTACTGAAAACTCCATTCACTTCCGGATCGGCAACTTGTTCAGGGTAAGCAGGATTTGTTCCTTGCTGGTATTTGAATCGTTTATCCACATTGAAAGCCAGGCGCGGTCCTGCAAACACATAAAAATTTGAACCGAATGGGTTGTAGCGTATGCTAGGCTCTATTGAAATATAGCGAAGGATAGTTGATAAGTCTTCCGGGCAGTTACATGGAGATATTACCTGGTCGAACTTGCCTCTGCGGCTATCAAATGCAGCCTGGAGCATAAATCCTAATTTAGAATTGGAAGGATGAAACTCCATAATAGGTGCAGCATAGAGTCCTAACCCATTGCCATTATGAAAGGCAGTTGGGACGGTTAAATCTGCATTCACTTCCTGAGTGGTACCACGATAGAAGTTGAAATTTGCACCACCTGCAGCGCCAAACCACCAGGATGGTTTCGTGAACTTAGCATCCTGTGCCTGAACGGACACTTGTGAACCTGCCAAAACCAAAGCGCTTATAAAGAGACTTTTAAAGGTCAGGCTATAAGGGAACCGCGCATTGCGCGATCCCTTTTTAAAATTTAAAATAGATTTCATATGTTTTTATAATTTATGGTTTTGTGATTGTACTGGCATCTAACGTAACCGCAGCAATTCGTGCCAATGCTCTGCCGTTAAGTTCAGCACCGGTATTGAGGGTGATTGCCTGATCAGCCAGGATGTTTCCGTAGAAAACAGAGGTTGTTCCAAGTGTGGCTGAAGTGCCAACTATCCAAAAGATGTTTTTCGCTTGTGCACCGCCGGCCAGAACAATACTGGTAGCAGGATCTGTAGTAAGTGTAGATCCCATTTGGAATATCCAGACTGCATTTGCGTTACCTTGTGCATCCAGGGTTAAAATTCCATTCGCTCCCGTTCCTGATATTCCACTCGTTGATGAGTTAGAATACAGACCAGGGGCAAGGGTAAGACCACCGAGTTGTCCGGGCAATGAAATACGATTTAATGATCTGCTTTGACCATCATTATAAGCAGTTGTTAAGCATAGTTTAGCAGCAGCGGCGATTGGAGTAGTGATTTCCTTTGCTCCATTGATTATGCCTGGAGGAAAACCAATCAGTGCTGATCCCGGACTTAGTCCAACATCTCCGTTAATTATTGAAGGACCGGTGCTGGTAATGGTCGAGCCGGCAAGTACTGCAAACGGTGCAGCGCAACCAAGGTCAATTGCTAACGGACCTGACGGAGGAATTACACCACCTGTGAAGTTTGCGGTGATATTCTTATTGGCATTCATGGTAACTGTTAATGGATTTACAGAACCAGTAGCATCACCACTCCACGAAGTAAAGGTATATCCGGAATTTGGCGTTGCAGTTAGCTGAACCGTAGCTCCGCTGGTGTAAGATACCAGATCCGGATTTTTTACAACTGTCCCGTTGTTTGCTGTTACATTTAAGGTAAATCCGCTAGCTACTACCGTAAAGTTCGCAGTGATATTTTTATTCGCATTCATGGTAACTGTCAATGGATTTGTTGTACCAGTAGCATCTCCACTCCATGAAGTAAAGGTATAACCTGTATTTGGCGTTGCTGTTAGCTGTACTGTAGATCCACTATTGTAAGTTGCCTGAGCCGGATTTTTCACAACAGTACCGTTGTTCGCAGTTACATTTAAGGTATAAGCGCTCAGCGTAAAGTTCGCGGTGATAGCTTTATTTGCATTCATGGTAACTGTCATTGGATTAGTTGTACCAGTTGCATCTCCACTCCATGAAGTAAAGGTATATCCTGCACTTGGTGTAGCAGTAAGCTGTACCGAAGATCCACTGTTGTAAGTTGCCTGAGTAGGATTTTTCACTACAGTTCCATTGGTTGCTGTTACAGTTAAGGTGTAAGTTTTAGCTGCAAAATTAGCAACTAAGGTTCTGTTTGCAGTTAACACGAATACAAAACTTGTATTTGTTGATGCGATAACTCCGTTATCTGTCCAGTTAACAAAGGTATATTCGGCATTTGGCGTTGCTAATGCAGTTACTGAAGCACCTGTAGTATATAAACCAGCTCCAAGTGTTGTTCCTCCTAATACAGGATTTGACGATAAGGTTACCGTAAATTGAAGTGAGAAGTTAGCAACCAATGTTTTGTTTCCAGCCATAGTAAACTGATAGCTTGAATTGGTTGAAGCTACAACTCCATTTTCGGTCCAGTTGGTAAATGCATAACCAGTAGCCGGTGTTGCAATTACTGTAACTGAAGAGCCCTGGTTAAATGTCCCTGCTCCACTGGTTGTTCCACCTATTGTCGGATTTGATGATAAGGTGACCAGAGGAATGGTTGTGAATGTCCACACATAATCGGTTTGTAAGGCATTGCCCAATAAATCCTTCGCCGAGGTTTTTACCCTACCGGTATAGGTAGTAAAAGGTGCAAGCGGACTGGCAGGTGCAAAAGAGGCAACTAATCCGCTGTACGATACTGTACCTGCGACTGCCGTTGATCCTTGCTGAATAGTAAATGAAGCCGGATTGATTGTTACAGGATTCATCTTTTCATTAAACGTTACCGTAATAATTTGGCTGAGTGGTACATTAACAGCCTTATCTGCGGGGATTGTCGATACCACAAGCGGGCATACGCCGACTTTCGCCACATATTCGTCTTTTTTGCACCCTGTAATAAATACAACCGATGCTAAGGCAAGGATTGATAAAAGTTTTAATTTTTTCATTTTCATTTTTTTAATTTTAATAATAGAGAATTTCTTTGATGATAAAGGTAGGTTCTATGCTTCCGTGAAGTGTTATATAATTCCGGCAAAGAGTTACATCATTCACACTTCTGGGAGGTTTCGGGTATTAATACTACTTTCATTGTCACAGTCAAACAAGCAGATAGCTTCATTTCTAATTTAGTCTGTCTTTTCTAATAAGTTAATGCAGTTAAATAAAGGAAAGAGTTAACTCATTCATATATTAATTTTTCAGTATTACTAAAAGAAAAAGCTCACCATCCTGATATCAATCGGACAGTGGGCTTTTGTTTTGAGCTGTTTATTGTCGCGAAATCAGCTTGCCTGATTGAATCGTTTTGTTGTTACTATTCACTCCTTCGACTCCGCTCAGGACAAGTTTGTATAAATAAATTCCTGAAGGAAGTTTACTTGTTTCAAGACTGGTTAATCGTGTGGTGAGGATTTTATCAATAACAACTACTCCTAAAATATTGTATATCTTCAATTCGCAATTATTCATTTGCGACGCATCGTTGATCATGAAGTTGATTGAAGTTGTAAACGGATTCGGATAAATGTCAACAGCTTTGTTTGCGTTTCCCATACCCAACGTGGCAATAGCTGTCGGTGCGCAGTTGGAAAGCAATGTTGAAGTAACTGAATTAGTTGTTAATGATCCTGAGGTTGTAAGTGCACGGCCATCCAGTGTAACTCCGGTATTTATTGCGCCCAAAGCGCCGTCATGACAAATTATGGTACCTCTGAAAACAGAATAGTTATTGATACTCACGGCGCCTTCAATCATCCAATACACGTTTTTTGATTGTGCTCCGTTAGTTAATATTACTTCTGAATAGGTACTTGTTGAAAGGGCACCTTTAATCTTGATTACAAATACAGCATTGGAATTGCCTTGTGCATTAAGATAAAGTTTACCAGTAAACACCGTCGCAGCATTCAGGAGGTAGGTATGAGGTGTAAGTACCAGGTCATTTCCAAACTGGACTGGATACAACAATTCAATATCATATGTCAAAGTATTCAGGTAAGTATAGACTTTAACCAAATCGACTGCACATTTGGCTGTTGAAGCATCCGGAATGGGATGAATGGTACCAGATACTTTCAGTGCGTCGAATCCGGTGGTCAGGCCTACGTTTGTTCCAACATCACCCTTAACGGTTGTAATACCGGTGTTAGTTACCGAACCGTTCCCGGAAAATAAAATATAGCATGCAGTTGAAGCCAGGTCAGGAGCCACAGGTCCTGTAAGTGTCGGACTTCCGCAGCCGATGGGTGTATAAGCGAGAACGCCGTCAACAGTAATTGCCCCGGCAGTCGAAAGCGCTCTACCTTCCAGCGTACAACCTGTATTCATAACAATTGCAGCATTGTTGGCAATAATGGTTCCTTTCATACTGGTTCCTGAAGCCATGTCAACCAAACCTTCGACTTTCCAGAATACATTACAGGCCATTGCGCCGTTAACTAATTTAATACTGGAAGAAGCGCTTGTGGAAAATGCTCCCTTGATCTGGAAGATAAATACCGCATTGGAGTTTCCCTTGGCATCCAAAGTAAGATCTAAGTTTAATGATGCTGTACTGGCAATGGAGTAAATACCTGCAACTAAGGTGACACCGTTTCCAAGCAAAGGAGCCGGGAAAAAAGTTGGAATGGCACTGTTCAACTGATTGTATGCCACCAGCAAATCGGCTGCACATTTAGCGCTTGCAGCATCATTATCGTGCATTACACCGTTCACATTACCAAAAGCAGTGCTTGAACCACTGTTGGTACCTACATTGCCGGTAAGCTGCGAGATACCCGTGTTGCTTACTGCCCCGTTAGTAGAAAAAAGAACAAAATTTGCAGATGTTCCCAGGTTGGGCGCTTGTCCGAAGATTACTTCCGGAAAAGAAAACAGGGCGACTGAAACTAAAAAACTGAGTAAAAGATTTTTCATGTGAATTGGATTTTAAAGATTCTTTTGATCTTAGGTTTAAAGACGTTATTGTCTTTGCAGAATTTTCGACTCCATTTCGATTCTCTGAATATTCAGGATAAATAAGTCGGCAAATCGATTGGATTGAGATTATCTACCTGATTCGCAGAATTTATGATCTGCGAATCAGGTGGATAAGATTGTGTTTTTTAACGGATTCGATACCGACCGGTATCTTGATCAGGGAAGTACCTTAAATTACAGATCTGAAATAATCTTTAGTAATTCCTCTCTTGTTTTGCCAAGTTTGATTTGAAGTCTTCCAAGAAGTTCCTTATTTTTACCATCTAAAAGCATCAGGTCATTGTCAGTTAAAACAGCAAATTTCTGTTTGAGTTTGCCTTTTGTCTCGTTCCAATTTCCTTTGATTTCTTTAGTGTTCATTTCCATTAAGTTCTAGGAGTGAAAGAATTTTCACACAGCAAAGGTGAGTTCTCAAAGGTTGACAGGAGTTACACAATTCCATAGAAGAGTTACATGATTCACACATTTAGGACCTAATGTGTGAATCATGTAACTTTTTTCAAAAGTTGTGTAATAACCTTGGGTTTTAGGGAGCTTAACTTTGTCGGAATAAAAAATGATAATAAACAACCTTTTTGCCGTCCGTTTAGAATCTCAATCAGCTTGTGATCTGGTAATTGGGTAGGTAAAATTCATTTCAGGAATTTTTAAACATTTAAATACATCTATTATGAAAAGAGTTAGAATGAGTATGGTAATGATTTTAAGTACAGCTTTATTGTTTTCCAGTTGTGCGTCGTTAAATAAAACGCAAAAAGGTGGAGGTATCGGAGCTGTTGCCGGGGGCGCAATGGGCGCTGTAATTGGCAAAGTGGCCGGTAATACGGGCCTGGGCGCTATTATCGGAGCTGCTGTTGGCGGCGCTACAGGCGCTGTGATCGGACACAAAATGGACAAACAGGCTGAAGAGATTAAGAACACTGTTCCGGATGCCAAGGTTGAACGAGTGGGAGAGGGAATTGTAGTGGAGTTCAGCAGCAATGTTCTGTTTGGATTCGATAGTTCGAATTTGTCGTCGGATGCTAAAACGAACCTTGACAAACTGGTTAAGATTCTGAATGTCTATCCTGATACAGATATTGAAGTACAGGGACACACGGACAGCAAAGGAAGTGACTCTTACAACATGACCCTTTCTGAAAGCAGGGCAAATGTAGTATCTGGTTACCTGTACAGCAAAGGGATCATGAACAGCCGGATTAGAACAAAAGGATTTGGCGAAAATGTGCCGAAATATGACAATAATACCGAAAGTGGCCGTACTCAAAACCGTAGGGTTGAGTTCCTGATCACTGCCAATGAAAAGATGAAGGCTGAAGCAGCAAAAGAAACAGCTAAATAAATCCAAAGGCAAAAGTAAAAAAACTGTAATCATTTTGCCAAATTGCTTTTGACAGTTTATAAAAATTCAGCACAAATATTTCAAACTAAAAAAAATGATATGAAAAACAGACTATTTTCTATTTTGGTAATCCTTGCGCTTTCAGCGTCAATTGCGATTGCCCAGGAAAAAACAAAAATGTCATTTGCCGTTCTTGGCGGAGTCAATTTCCAGAATATTAACGGAAAATCATATAATGGTGATAAACTTGCTAATGATATGCTTTTGGGTTATCATTTCGGGGCTAATGTTCAGATTCCCATTGCTCCGGAATTCTATTTTCAACCCGGATTAACGTTTTCTACCAAAGGTGCTAAAAACAAGAGTACCTCATCAACAAGTACAACCAGGCTGAATTATATTGAAATGCCTTTGAATATGGTTTACAAAGCCACGCTGGGCAATGGATTTGTTATGCTCGGATTTGGACCATACCTTGCTTATGGAATCGGGGGCAAGGTGAAAACTGAAGGTAGCTCTTTGACTTTGGAGCAAGATGTTAAATTTAAGAATGTTGTAGAGACAGGAGATAACTTGTTAGTGCCTTATTACAAGGCATTTGATGCAGGCGCCAACATTTTCTTCGGATATGAAATGGCAAGCGGGATGTTTATCCAGTTGGATTCACAATTTGGTATGATAAACATTAATCCTGAATATAAAGGATTTACTGCTGATAAATCGGCAGCTAAAAATACTGGTTTCGGACTGTCAGTCGGGTATCGGTTTTAATTAGAGAGGTTTCATTGCAAAAAAGATCGTCTCCGATTTGAGACGGTCTTTTTTTTCGGATTAAAAAAACGACTTGATTTCTGAATCATTTCCATCATGTGTGAATCATGTAACTTATTTTAATAGTTATGTAACACATTAGCAAGGTAATGCACATAGTTTTGTGTAACTTACAAGTTTAAGGTATAATCGAAATGGGAAAATATGATCCTGTCAGTAAAGTAATCCCGAAACTTCGGGATGCGACGGAGCATTCGATGAGGAAGCTCAGCGAAAAAACACTGAAACAAACTAATATGGCAAGCAAATTTTTTACCGATGTTGCCGATGTTGCCTTGTTTATGACGCATCTCACCAAAGAGATGTTTTCGCGCGACTTTGAGTTTAGGGAATTTTTAAGGCAATGTTTTCAAATCGGATACAAAACATTACCGCTTATTTCAATCACCGGGGCCATAATGGGCCTGGTGCTGACTATTCAATCCCGCCCGGTACTGGTAGATTTCGGGGCAGTAACCATGCTTCCCGGAATGGTTTCCGTATCGCTCATCAGGGAAATGGGTCCGGTAATCACCGCCTTGATTTGCGCGGGAAAAATCGGATCGGGTATGGGTGCCGAATTAGGCTCGATGAAAGTGACCGAACAAATCGAAGCCATGGAAGTTTCGTCAACCAATCCAATGCGGTTTCTAGTGGTCACCAGAGTGTTGGCGGCAACGCTTATGGTGCCCTTACTGATTTTATATGCTGATGCACTTGGCATCCTGGGAAGCTGGGGCGGTGCAAATATAAAAGGCGACGTTACTTTCACTTTATTTTTCTCGCAGGCTTTTAGCTCAATTGATTTTCTGGACTTTTTACCTGCGGTTGTAAAATCGTTCTTCTTCGGGGCAGTCATCGGATTGGTAGGATGCTACAAAGGATACAATGCCGGGCGCGGGACCGAAAGTGTTGGTATTGCTGCAAATTCTGCGGTAGTGTTGGCTTCACTACTTGTGATAATTACTGATATGGTTGCCGTTCAAATCACCGATATGCTAATAAAATGACCATAGTCCAAACAGATATCAAAAAGAATGCTCCGTCGAAATCGACAAGTAAGGAGCCGGTTATCGAAATCAATAACCTGAAAAAATCATTTGGCAGCCAGCAGGTATTGCGAGATGTTTCAATTAAACTTTATAATGGCGAAAACCTGGTGGTCCTTGGTAAATCAGGCTCCGGAAAATCTGTCCTGATTAAATGTATTGTTCGCTTAATGAATCCTGATGCCGGCACAATTAATGTGCTGGGAGAAAATATGAGTACTTTAACCAGTGATGGACTAGGTGTTCTGAGACAGAAAATAGGTTTCCTTTTTCAGAGTGGCGCCTTGTACGATTCGATGACTGTTAAAGAAAACCTGGAATTTCCATTGCGAAGAATCCGAAAGAATCTGACTGAAAAAGAAATTCAGGAAAAAATATTGGAGGTTCTGGAAAATGTGGGTCTGGCTGATGCACTGCATAAAATGCCTTCACAACTTTCAGGAGGAATGCGAAAAAGAATCAGTTTAGCGCGCACCATTGTGGTCGATCCCATGATCATGCTGTACGACGAACCAACAACAGGACTCGATCCGGTAACCTCAGATGAGATAAGTTTTCTCATTAATGACGTTCAGAAAAAATATAAAACTTCATCCATCATCATCACACATGATATCGAATGTGCCCGCAATACGGCCAACCGAATCATCATGTTAAAAGATGGGGAAGTTTATCAGGAAGGAAATTTAGACGAGTTTGAAAAGTCACCTGACCCGTTAATCAAATCATTCTTTAAATAATACTCAATACTTACTGTCATGGATACACATACACCAAAATTTAAAGTACGTTTAGGAAT
>JAUXUF010000036.1 GCA_030684645.1 Bacteroidota bacterium
TCAAGAGGTAATCAGGAGCGATGAACTCAAAGATTCCTTTCGAGTTAAGCAACAAATCTGCAATCTTACTATTTGTATTTAAAATAGCACTGAAGACAATATTTGCATCAACGATTATCTTCATTTAATGAATTTCTTGCGGTTATTGGCCCACCAGTTTTCGTTAAGCTCATCCGCAAGTTTATCCGCATCTTCCTGTGTAGCCTTACTTTTAGCAGTTATTTCCAGATAATCGAGGTAGTCCATGATTCTCTGGAATCCGAAAGTATCCACTTCAGGAGAAACTTTTATAACAATTTGATTACTCGTTCTTTCAACTATCATGACATCGGTTTTATAATTCAAAAGTACATCAAAATGATTAAAATTACAAGCATGCTAATATTAGGATATTTTATGTTCCTAACTGTGCATTCCCCAAACGCAAAAAACCCCCTTCCGGTTCTCCGGAAGAGGGTTTAGAATATATTTGTTTTGAAGGTATTGTGCAGAGATTACATCATTCCGCCCATACCGCCACCCATTCCACCGCCCATTGGTGGCATGGCTGATTTTTCTTCTTTTTCGTCAACCAATACACATTCGGTAGTCAGGAACATGCCGGCAATTGAAGCGGCATTTTCCAACGCGATGCGGGTCACTTTAGCAGGATCGATTACACCAGCTTCGTACAGATTTTCGTACATATCGGTGCGTGCATTGTATCCAAAATCGTCTTTGCCTTCCATTACTTTCTGAACAACGACTGCGCCTTCTTTTCCTGAATTGAAAACAATCTGACGCAATGGTTCCTGAATGGCACGTTTTACAATTTCGATACCGGTAGTTTCGTCATCGTTTTCGCCGGTTAAGCCTTCCAGAACTGCAATACTACGGATGTAAGCAACACCACCGCCAGGAACGATTCCTTCTTCAACAGCAGCGCGGGTTGCGTGCAAAGCGTCGTCAACGCGGTCTTTTTTCTCTTTCATTTCAACTTCTGAAGATGCGCCAACATAAAGTACAGCAACGCCACCGGCTAATTTCGCCAAACGTTCCTGAAGTTTTTCCCTGTCGTAATCAGATGTTGTGGTTTCGATCTGTTTTTTGATCTGGTTCACACGTGTTTTGATGGCTTCAACATCGCCTGCACCGGCAACAACAGTTGTTTTATCTTTGTCAACAGTTATTTTTTCAGCGTTTCCAAGCATTTCCAGCGTAGCGTCTTCCAGTTTCATACCTTTTTCTTCGGTAATTACCACACCACCTGTTAAAACGGCAAGGTCTTCGAGCATTTCTTTACGGCGGTCACCAAATCCCGGAGCTTTTACTGCGCATACTTTCAGCGAACCGCGCAAGCGGTTTACAACCAAAGTGGCCAGAGCTTCGCTGTCAACATCTTCAGCAACGATTAATAACGGACGGCCAGTCTGAGCCGATTGTTCCAGAATTGGAAGCAGGTCTTTCATTGAGCTGATTTTTTTGTCATGAATCAGGATGAAAGGACGTTCCAGATCGGCAGCCATTTTTTCGCCATCGGTAATGAAATAGGGAGATATATATCCGCGGTCGAACTGCATACCTTCAACCACATCAACATAAGTTTCTGTTCCTTTGGCTCTTTCAACAGTGATTACACCTTCTTTATTTACTTTGGCCATAGCTTCAGCAATCAGGGCGCCGATTTCGCTGTCGTTGTTGGCAGCAACTTTAGCAACCTGTTCAATTTTTTTCAAATCATCGCCAACATTCTGAGCCTGTTGTTTGATGCTTTCAACAACTTTCAAAACAGCTTTGTCGATACCGCGTTTCAAATCCATTGGATTTGCACCTGCAGCAACGTTTTTCAAACCAACTGAAATGATAGATTGTGCCAAAACAGTGGCAGTTGTTGTTCCGTCACCTGCATCGTCACCTGTTTTGCTGGCTACTTCTTTCACCATTTGAGCGCCGATGTTTTCATAAGCGTTCGAAAATTCAATTTCTTTTGCAACAGTTACACCGTCTTTGGTGATTTGTGGAGCGCCAAATTTCTTCTCAATAACCACGTTGCGGCCTTTTGGTCCGAGGGTCACTTTTACAGCATCAGCCAATTTATCCACTCCTTTTTTCAGGAGGTCGCGGGCTTCGATATTAAATTTAATTTCTTTTGCCATTTTTATTTCTTTTTAAAATGTTAGTAATCAGTTATTCAGCAACAAATAAAACATCAGTTTGTGACATCAAGAGGTAATCAGTTCCGTCGATGTTCAATTCAGTACCGGAATATTTTCCGTAAAATACCAGATCACCAACCTGAATTTCCATCGGTTCATCTTTTTTAGGCGAGCCAACTAAAACCACTTTACCAACCTGTGGTTTTTCTTTTGCTGAATCAGGAATAATGATTCCACTAGCTGTTTTCTTTTCTGCTTCCTTTGGCTGTACCAATACTTTGCCAGCAAGGATTTTTCCTTTTAAATCTGCCATTTTCGAATTATTTTATAAGTTAGAAATACATTTTATTTATTTTTTGATAACCTTTTTTAGCAGATACTATGCCAAAGAAGATATTGCCCTAACATAGGACAGAAGTTTGACATTTTTACATTCGTTTATTGCATAAATCATATTCTGTTTTCGTAAAATGCTGAAATAAAAGCGGTTTGATCGGTTTATGCTGACTGTCACTTTGCGTGTCAGACTGTCAGTAGCCTCCCCCCTGCCTTGCCGGCAGGCAGGCAACCCCTCCCTGCCTCGACGCCCGCCTGACGGACGAGGCAGGGCAGGCGGGCAAACGGAGGGGAGAAAGAACCATAGCCCGATCATTTAAACATTGACCGTATAATTCATTAAAAAAAATCAGATGTTTTTTATTAATTGAGTAGGCGATCAGAATTTTCAAGGCCTAGCCTCTCCCTTTTGGGGAGAGGTTGGAGAGGGGCTTCTTAGTAAACCTCCACGTTCGAAATAACCGGGCAGGCTTTTGAATCAGTAATTACAATCCGAACCTTTTGTGCTTCGGTTGGGAAAATACGCAAGATCCGTTTATAGCCGATGGTTGTGCCTTTGGCAATTGCCAGCCACTTTCCTCCTTTTTCTATTTCAACCGAAAAGCTTTTAACGCGTTGCCCCAGTTTAATGTATTCCTGAATCACAACAAAACTGATCAATTTGCTTTCTCCCAGATCGATTTCCAGATTACCGGTTTTTTCCTCATCGTTGGTTGCCCAATAAGTTTCTTTGTTGCCGTCAGTAACCAGTGAAGCATTGTAATCGTTCGAATTCCCGCGAAATGATGAAACTTTCACCGGTATGTTCAGTGCCAGATTGGTTTTAAAGCTTTCGTCGATCAGTTTTTTCCAACCCAACAGCGACGCCACATCAATTTCATTGATCAACCCACGGCGATCGGGAGGAATATTTAGAATTAGGCTGGCGCCTCGGCCAACAGAACTCAGGTAAATGTCGAAAAGCTTTTCCGGAGTTTTTACGAGCGAATCTTCTTTGGCATGGTAGAACCACCCCGGACGAATCGAAACATCTACTTCGGCAGGAATCCAGTTTTTTCCATTCTCATTTCCGGTGTTTAGCAATTTCTCAATACCGCTTTTCCCGGCATACAAGCTATCTGCAGTTATCGTGTTCCAATTGGTTTCGTTCACAAATCCGCGCTCGTTGCCACACCAGCGAATATCAGGACCGGCATCGCTGAAGAAAATTACATTGGGTTCCATTCCACGAACCAGTTTGAGTGTCGTTGGCCAGTCGTAATAGGATTTGCCGTCAATTTTACGTTTCTCATTTGCTCCTCCGTAATAACCATCGCCGCCATTGGCGCCGTCGAACCACATTTCAAACACGGGTGAATGTGCTGCAAAAAGTTCTTTCAGCTGGTTTCGGTAATATTCAACATACGAAGGCGAACCATAGTCAGCGCGGTTGCGGTCCCAGGGAGAAAGGTAAACGCCAAATTTCAGACCTTCGGCCCGGCAAGCTTTTTCAACTTCGTCAACCACATTTCCTTTTCCGTTTTTATACGGACTGTTTTTAACCGAATGTTCGGTGTATTGGCTGGGCCACAAACAAAAACCATCGTGGTGTTTGCAGGTGAGTACCACACCTTTTAAACCTGCAGCCTTAAAGGTTTTGGTCCATTGGGTCACATCCATGGACGTCGGGTTAAATACTGATTCGCTTTCGTCGCCAAATCCCCATTCCTTGTCGGTGAAGGTGTTGGTGGTGAAATGCACAAAGGCATATTGTTCCATTTCGTGCCAGGCCAGTTGGCGATCGGTTGGAACTGGTAAAACTGGCGCAGGTGGTGAAACTAGTTGCTGACAGGCAGAAAAATGGAATAGAGAGCAGAGAAAAACAAAGCTTAATCCTGAAAATAATCGGTTCATTATGGATTAGTTTTTATTTAGTTTTGATAATTCAGTAGGAACAGGGCAAAAAAAAGTCTTCAATGGTTTTGCATTGAAGACTTTCAGTTATAGCATATTCAGATTTTAGCCTGAAAAGGTTTTCTTATTTTGCAGAGTCCGGAGAAGCAGCAGGGGTTGCAGTCTTTGCATCGGCAGGAGCCGGGAAACTGGGAACCTGGTTCGGATCAATCGCATTTTGGATTTGATCTTTAATTGCCGACTGTCCACCAGACTGAACATCCCTTGGAATGAAAGCTGTACCCACAATAGATAAGAACAATAATGCTCCGGCTAAACCCCAGGTTGCTTTTTCAAGGAAGTCGGTAGTTTTACGAACACCCATGATTTGATTTGAAGCCTGAAAGTTACTGGCCAAACCACCCCCTTTTGAGTTTTGTACCAATACGATTAAAATGAGCAGGATACAAATAATGAATAGTAGAACGGTGATGAGTGTGTACATGTTATTGGAATTAATTGTTCATTAAATTTTTGATTTTTTCGATCTGAGCGGCAAAGTAAGTACTTTTTTCCGGATATTTCAAACTTAATTTTTCGAATATGCGAATGGCTTTTTTGTTGTAACCTTGCCTGGCATAAATAAATGCCAGAGTTTCAGTTACAAAATCATCATCATCGTCATCTTTAGCGCTGCTGCTTTCCATTGGAGACAATGAACCTTCCTCTTTTACAGTAGGCATTTTAGGCTGAATTTCCAGAAATTTCTCAATCAGGCTGAATTTTTTTTCTGAACTTTTCTGAGTTGACCGGATAACTTCGCCCACCGTATCATCCGCTTTTTCAAGTGTTTCCAGCTGGTATTCCGAAGGAAATATCATCTTGAAAATATCACTGTCATCTGAGACCGCCTTTTCATCTGATCCAGCCGGTTCCGGTTCCGTTATTCTGGATTTTTCGTTCAGGAAAAGGTATAATTTGCGTCGGTCGTGTATCCGTAGGGCTGCCTGAATTAATTCCTGTCCAAACGATGAATCGTTCAGGTTTTTCAGGTTTCGCAGATAAAGTATCCAACCGGCTTCAAAAGCAGGATACCGCCCTACCAGCTCTTTCAGAAGAGGGAGCGTTTCCTGATTTAACTTTTCAGGAGCCTGCACGATTTGGCGAATTTGCTCGGCTGTCATGTTTTACCAGTTTGCAATCGAAGCATTAAATATGTCGTCAGTAAGTTTGATAATGATTAAACGAACAAGTTCATCTTCAACATCGTTGAGCGAGCTGTTGCTGTTGAAATCTTCGTAGGCCGAGAACGATTTTTCCCAGTCCGATTCGTGGTCTTTGTTGTTGGTGAATTTGACCTTAACCGTAATAGTGAGCCTGTTCTGGGCTGCAAGGTCGCCCTGCGAAATATTCATTGGTTTCACATCGTATTCAGTTATCTGCCCGGAGAATTCGAGGTCGCCGTTTTCCTTTATCTGGTTCAGCGAGGTTTGCTTGATCAGTTTTTCCTGCAAACCTTCAATAAACTGCTGACTCAGATTTGGATTAACCAGTTTGGCCCGGTTTGAGAAATAATCGACCGAAAAAGTTTTTACGTTCGTTGCGATTGATGCTCCGGTAAACGAATAACTGATTTTACAAGCCGTGAAAACTGCAGCAGAGAGAATGACTGTAAGCAGAATGAGTATTGAACTTCGTATCTTCATAATTAATCGATGTCGTATTCTTTGATTTTACGGTAAAGGGTCCGTTCTGATATTCCCAGTTCGCGGGCCGCATATTTCCGTTTTCCTTTGTGCTTTTCGAGTGCTTTCTGAATCATTTCAACTTCTTTTTCTTCAAGCGAAAGAGATTCTTCTACAAATTCTTCGGTATCCAAAATGTTTTCATGAACTGAAGGTTTATTGTTTACGCGTCCTGCGGCATGTTGGTCAGGAACATAATTGCCGCTTTCGTTCTGGTAAAGTTTCCTGATCAGTTGGGCATTGTCGTCGCGTACATCAGCTATGGTAGCTTCATTCTGAAGAATATCATGAACCAGTTTTTTCAGGTCGTTCATGTCTTTCTTCATATCGAACAGAATCTGGTACAGGATTTCGCGTTCAGAGGAAAATGTTTTTTCATCCACATTATGGTACAAGGCCGGCAGCTTGTTCACCGAGTGAGCCGGAATGTAGCGTTGCAAAGTCTTTGCGTCAATGATCCTTTCTTTTTCGATAATCGAAATCTGTTCGGTAATGTTTTTCAGCTGACGCACATTTCCGGGCCAGTGATATTCGAGCAAAACTTGCACGGCTTCGTTGTCGAGCCTGATGGCCGGCATTCGGTATTTATCGGCAAAGTCGGAAGCAAATTTTCGAAAAAGCAGGTGAATGTCTTCCGAACGGTCGCGCAAAGGCAATACCCGGATGGGTACCGTGTTCAGCCGATAGTATAAATCTTCGCGGAATCTACCTTTCTCGATGGCATCGGCGAGATTCGCATTGGTGGCGCCAACAACCCTGACATTGGTTTTCATTACTTTTGATGATCCCACTTTCATGAATTCACCGGCTTCGAGTACACGCAGTAACCGAACCTGGGTTGAAAGGGGTAATTCACCAATTTCATCGAGGAAAATAGTGCCGCCGTCAGCTTCTTCAAAATAACCTTTTCTCTCGGCCAAAGCGCCGGTAAACGAACCTTTTTCGTGTCCGAAAAGCTCCGAGTCGATGGTTCCTTCCGGAATAGCGCCGCAGTTGACAGCAATGTATTTGCCATGTTTCCGGGCCGAAAACTGGTGAATGATCTGCGGAAAAGATTCTTTTCCGGTACCGCTCTCACCGGTAATCAAAACCGACAGATCGGTGGGTGCGACCTGAACTGCAATCTCGATTACATGCAGCAATGCTGGCGAACTGCCAATAATTCCAAATCGTTGTTTTATTTCCTGAATATCCATTGTAAGGACAATATGTTTAACTTTGCAAAATTACTATTTTAACGTTTAAGTACTGTTTAAATTATGAACTTTATCGGAATTATCCCTGCCCGTTTTCAATCGACCCGTTTCCCAGGTAAACCATTGGCCTTACTCGGAGGTAAACCGATTATTCAATGGGTTTACGAAAATGCAAAAAAGGCACTTGGCGAAGTCTATGTGGCTACCGACGATGAACGTATTTTTCAGACCGTTCAGGCTTTTGGCGGGAAAGCTATTTATACGTTGTCCACCCATCAAAGCGGAACCGACCGTTGTGCAGAGGCGGCCATTAAACTTGCCGAACAATTGGATTTTGATGTGGTTGTTAATATTCAGGGTGATGAACCGTTTATCAGGCAAGAGCAAATTGAAAGCCTCAAAGCTTGCTTCGATACACCCGAAACAGAGATTGCCACGCTGATCAAATCAATTGCAGATCCTTCTGAAATAACCAACATTAATCGCCCTAAAGTGGTGATTAACAAGAACGAGGAAGCCATGTATTTCAGTCGTTCGCCCATACCGTTCGTCCGCGACAGTCAGCCTGAAGAATGGTTGAGCAAAAATGTATTTTACAGCCACCTGGGTATGTATGCTTATCGGTTCGAAATTCTGATTGAGCTCACACACTTGCCGGTTGGTATCCTGGAGAAAGCGGAGTCGCTCGAACAACTACGCTGGCTCGAAAACGGTTACCACATCAAAACAGCACAAACTCAGTTCGAAAATTTGGGTATAGACACTCCGGACGACCTGGAACAGGCACGGAAGTTTTTGATGTGAGAATTTTCACAGGAACTGTTTTCAGGCAATTTCAATCCCTCTCTGTTTGAACAGTTCGAGGCCAAGTTCCTTTAATTTATATTTCTGAATCTTACCGCTGGCCGTCATCGGGAATTCAGTAACAAAGAAAATGTACTTTGGAATCTTATACCGGGCAATTTTCCCCCGGCAGAATTCCTGAACATCCACTTCTGTTAACTGGCTTTCTGCTTTTAGTTTAATAAAGGCGCCAACCTGTTCGTCGTACTTTTTGCCCGGAATACCTACTACTTCAACAACTTCAACTTCAGGAATGCCAAACAGGAAATTTTCTATTTCACGGGGATAGATTTTTTCACCGCCACTGATAATCATGTCTGTGATGCGCCCGGTGATGCGGTAAAATCCGTCTTGTGTTTTTACAGCCAGGTCACCCGAATGAAGCCAGCCATCTTTATCGATCATTTTGGCTGTGGCCTCCGGATTCTTGTAGTAGCCTTTCATCAGGTTGTACCCCCGGCAGCAGATTTCGCCTTGTTCATCAATCATACATTCCTTGCCGGTTTCCTCGTTCACGATTTTAACTTCCACATTCGGCAGTTCAAACCCAACAGTAGTTGCCCGCACTTCAGGTGAATTGTGTGCTCGTGTAGCCGTCATTCCCGGTGATGTTTCGGTCAATCCATATACGATGATGATGTCTTTCATGTGCATTTTCTGCATCACCTGGTTCATAATCTCGATAGGGCAGAGAGCTCCGGCCATGATTCCGGTGCGTAGTGTACTTAAATCGAACATGTTGAACATCGGATGGTTTAACTCGTCGATAAACATAGTTGGTAGGCCATACAAGGCAGTACATTTTTCTTTTTCGACCGAAGCAAGTACCATTAGCGGGTCAAAGTTTTCGACCATTACCATGGTTGCCCCATGAGTAATGATGGAGCAAACGGCCAGTACATTTCCGAAGCAGTGAAAGAGCGGAACACAAACCAGCAGACGCTCGTGGTGCGTGTATTTCATGCATTCGCCAACAGAATAACCATTATTCAGGATGTTGTGATGGGTGAGCATCACCCCTTTCGGAAAGCCTGTTGTTCCTGAAGTATATTGCATATTGACTACATCGTGACAACTGATGTTTTCTTTGATGAGTTCAAGTTCCATGTCGTCAATGTGGCTGCCAAGCAAAATGAGTTCGGAAGTGTTATACATTCCACGGTGTTTCTGTGGCCCTATATAAATGACATTTTGAAGTTCCGGAAACTGGTCGCATTGAAGGTTTCCGCGTTGGCTGTTTTTTAATTCGGGTACCAAATTAAAAATCATGTTCACGTAATCGCTGTCGTGGAAGCCGTCAACCAAGCACAAGGTATGAATGTCGGCATCCTGAAGCAGGTATTTCAATTCTGATGATCTGTAATTGGTGTCGATGGTGACCAGAACAGCCCCTGTTTTAGCCGTGGCAAACATGAAGGTGAGCCAGTCAGGAACATTGTTGGCCCAAATTCCTACTTTGTCTCCGGGCACGATCCCGATGTAAAGTAATCCTTTTGCCAGCTGATCTGCCCGTTCATTAAACTGTGAATAAGTCAGACGTAAATTACGGTCGGCATAAACTACAAATTCCCTGTCGGGCGCTTCAATGGCATACTTTTCCAGTAATTCGCCCAGGGTGTTTTCCATTAATTGCATGAAATCAGGTTTTCAGAATGGATTGAAAATTAATAAGGAGCGTAAACAACTGCGAGGATTTTGGCTGACTGGTTATTCCCTGCATGAACATTATGGAGCACAACTGAATCGAGGTAGATACTGTCACCTTGGAACAACTTATAGACTTCCTTGCCGTAATTGATTTCAATTTCTCCTTCAAGCACATAAATAAACTCTTCTCCTTCATGGGAAGAGAGCATGTATTCCGATTTAAGTCCGGGTTCAATTTCCACGATAAACGGTTCCATGTTTCTTCCGGCTTTATCAAAGGCAAGCGAGAAAAAATTCAGGTGTTCCCGGGTTTCGCCAGTTTGTGAAGTGAACCGGACTCCTTTCGTATGTTCGCCCGAGCGAACGACCACCGGTCCATACGAATTGTTGTCGTCGAGCAAAGTGCCAAGACGGACCCCGAGAGCACGGGCAATTTTAATCAGGGGAGCTAAAGAAGGAACATTTTGCTCCTGTTCAATTTTCTGAATCGCTGCAATATCAAGGCCACTCCGCTCGGCCAGCTCTTCCATGCCAACCTTTTGCATTTCCCGAATTTGTTTGATTTTTTCGCCAACGGTTTTTTCACTTGTCATGGCAGGTGCGTTTTAGAGAGTGTTGTACAAAATTAGGTTTATTTTGGTACCACACAAATCTGAGGCTGGCAAAATTTTGATGAATCCATTGTCGGCTGTGACTTTGTGCAAATAGCGAGATTTACCTTGGGCGGTGTTTTTTTTATCAGGATTGGATTATTCAGATCGTTTATGTTCAAGGTATTCAACCCGTAGCATTAACATCAGCAGAACCAGAATGCTGACAATGGCCCTGACCGAATATATGGTCGCCAGCAATCCTTTGCTTGATAAAAGTGCCAAAGCAGGTGCGAGCAACATTCCGATCCATATCAGGAATGACTCGCTATTTTCCCGGGTCTTCCACAGACGGCTCACCACCGGAAAGTAAGCAATCACCAGAATTCCCTGTGTTAGTGCGTGGGTTGCCAAGTGATTTTTGGTGATGAACCAGAACACAACAATCACTATTACGGCCAGAAGGCATCCTTTGTCGAAACGGCTAAAACGTGAAGTGTGATCGCCAAACAGGTATATGGCGATCGAAATGATGGTTGTCAGCGCCAGGTCTGTGGTATTCAAAATGTTGTCAAGCCAGCTGAAATGATCCGATTCCAGGTAAGTAACCAGGCTGATACCTACCGCAATAGTGAAAAAAATCCACATGGCCAATGCTGGCCTGATCTTCTGTTTATAGGTCAGCCAGCAATACCAGCAGGTTATCGCCAAATTCAGGAGCGATACACTTGCGATAGAGAATTGTCGGATCAGAATTTCCTGCATATTGGTTGAGATTTGGATCAGGGAACAGGATGCAAGTATATCACATTATTCGGGATTAAATCCATCATTTTTGAGGTTTGAATAGTACCTTTGATAGATAAATTAGAACACTCCAACTATGTCAGCATTTATTAACGAAGTTGAAATTGCGCGGATACTGGAAGAAAATCAAAAGCCTGATCCGGCAAAAGTTACTGCGGTATTCAACAAAGCCAAAGAAATGAAAGGGCTGGATCTAAGCGATGTGGCGGTGCTCTCCAACATCAGTGATCCGATGCAGCTTTTTGAACTTTTCGAGGAGGCTAATCACATCAAGGAAAAAATTTACGGAAAGCGCCTGGTTATTTTTGCCCCGCTCTACATTTCCAATCTTTGCGCCAACGAATGCAGCTATTGTGCTTTTAGGGCGAAAAATTTATCAATTGTCCGTCGCTCGCTTACCCAGGACGAAATCAGGCATGAAGCTGAGATATTGGTCAGACAAGGTCACAAACGGATATTGCTGGTTGCCGGAGAATCTTATCCCAAACAGGGTTTCCAGTATGTGATCGACTCGATTGCTTCGGTTTATCAGGCGAAAGTGGGGAATGGTGAAATTCGGCGGGTAAACGTTAACATAGCGCCACTCGAAATTGCTGAATTCAAAATTCTGAAAGAGGCCAAAATTGGAACCTTTCAGCTTTTTCAGGAAACCTATCACCGCGAAACCTACCAGAAAGTTCATCTCGGCGGAAAGAAGAGCGAATACGATTATCGCGTAACAGCACTTCACCGGGCCATGGAAGCAGGAATCGACGATGTTGGGATTGGAGTTCTTTTCGGCTTGTATAATTTCCGTTTCGAACTGCTGGCATTGATGCAGCATGTTCGGGAACTTGAAAAGGTTTTTGGATTTGGCCCTCACACCATCAGCGTACCACGACTAGAGCCAGCCACAGGTTCCGATATCGCATCACATCCGCCCTTTGCCGTTTCCGATCTCGATTTCCGTAAAATTGTGGCCATCCTTCGGTTGGCTGTTCCTTACACCGGCATCATCATGTCAACCCGCGAAACAGCACAGATGAGGCGTGATACTTTTGCACTCGGAGTTTCACAGATTTCAGCAGGTAGCCGAACGAATCCTGGAGGTTATTCCGACCAGCTTCATGAAGACGATGGCAGCCAATTCTCATTAGGAGACCATCGTTCGCTTGATGAGGTTGTCCGCGATGTGGCCGAAATGGGTTATATTCCTTCGTTTTGTACCGGATGTTACCGGTTGGGGAGAACTGGTCAGGATTTTATGGACCGGGCAAAACCAGGCGATATCAAGAATCACTGTAACCCGAATGCTGTTTCCACCTTTCAGGAATACCTGATGGACTATGCTTCGTATGAAACCCGTTTGATCGGAGAAAACCTGATTGAAGATATCATTAATTCGATGGAAGGGATTGCCCGTGAACGTGCCGTTAACTTGCTCGAAAAAGTTAAAAGAGGAATTCACGATGCGTATTGCTAACAGGAGAGTTCAGGCAAGTATGAAGGCGTTTCAAAGGATCGCTATTTATTATTATTCTAAATAATTGTTAACGCATTTTTTTAATTCTGAAAATATATTTAGCTTGGCCAAAGAATTTAATATTAATCCATAAAAAATTTGATATCATGAGAAAATTAGCAATGGTTTTGGCAGTAGCTTTCACAATGGGTTTAGCTGCATCAACTGTAAGTGCATCAACTAAAGATGCCACCAAGAAAACTGACAAGAAAGAATGCTGTGCAAAAGCAAAAGAATGTACTAAAGATAAAAAAGCTTGCTGTGCTTCAGCAGACAAAAAAGCTGATACTCCTGCACCTACAAAATAATAAAAAAAGGAATATTTTCTTTTTTGACTTTAAGATAAACAAAAATGACCAGCCTGGCTGGTCATTTTTGTTTTATATCCTTTTTTCTCTTTTCCTTCGCCTGAGCCTTTGCCTGGTTACTTTATCCTGTCATGCTTCTTTCTTTTTGTAATATTCAACCTTTCCGGTAAGTGCAATATTTTTTACTTTGTCGATCAAAGTTGTTTTTTGTTCTTCTGTTAGTTTAGAGAACGAACGTGCGAGTGCAATTTTCTCGTGCATGAAAGTTGCGTTTTCATTTCCTGAAATCAAAACGGAAACTGGCAGCGACCAGACAAAATGCATGGCTTCTTTGATACTCAGGTAGTTTGGGATCACCGGATCATTGGATGTCCAGTTGGCCTGTTCTTTTTTGGCAAAAAACCTCCCATCAGCCAGTGACTTGATGGCCAGGATTCCCATATCCCGTTCCAACGCTTTAGACATGACCGTCTGGGTAAAACTGAAATAGGTTTGATCCAGTACATTTACCGGCATCAAAACGGAGTCGAAAATGTCGCTTACTTTTGTTTTTTCCAGCATTCTGGCATGAGCAAACGGATTTTGGTGACCGGTAAATCCAAGGTACCTGATTTTGCCTTCCTCTTTGGCTTTCAGTAAAACTTCGAGTACACCAAGTTGAATCCTGCTGTCAACATCGTCAGGAGTTGAAATGGCATGAACCTGGTATAAATCGATTCGATCCGTTTTTAGCCTTCGCAACGATCCTTCCAAATGTTCTCTTACTGTTTTGGCATCTTTACCAGTCGATTTACTCGTTAAAAAAACCAGATCCCGGTGTTTGGGGGTCAGGTATTTACCATAGCGTATTTCACTGGTTCCGTCGGCATAACTTTCTGCCGTATCGAAAAACCGGACACCTCCCTCGAGTGAGGCTTCAATGACTTCCTGAGCATCGCGTTCGGTGGTCCATCCAACGTGATAGCCTCCGGTTCCGAGCATAGTGACATATTCATTTGTGCGGCCCAGTTTTCGTTTTGGGAGCACTTCTCCAAGGCGATCTTTGTCATTGGCCCCGGCCTGCGCAGTGCCGCCTAAAGTCAGGCCTGCAGTAGCCCCTGCAAGCGATTTTAGGAATGTTCTTCTGTCTGCCATAGCTAGTGAGTTTTAAATTTCAACAAGATATGAAACTTTACTAAATTTTACAAGTCCGTTTTTCAGGTTGTTACCGATTGTTACAGAACACTTTCCTTACTTTATCCTGTGTCTAAACGTTGATCAGAATTACTTTTTTGGGATTGGCTTTTTCAACATATCAGGCTTTTTCTTTCCAATTGTTTTTCGGAAATCCCATGGAATATTGTAGTAAACTGAATAAGTGAAATCCATTGTGAATCCTTTCTCTGCTTTTCCGTATCCGGGAATAAAGTAAGCCGGAGGCATTCCCAGTTCTTTGTTATTGAATTTTACCTTTCCTCGAATCGTCCATCCCATATAGAAATTATGAAATATTTCACCTTTAATTCCCAGTAGAAATTCACCCCAGTGAGCAAAATAATCCTGTTTTCCAAATTGGTTTGATGTGGGTCCCCAGTATGAATCGATTAAATAGTTATTCACTTGCTGGTTCGCCAAAACAAATCCATAACGGAGACCTGCAAAAAGAATGTTTTTGTCATTTTTATTTTCAGCCTGAAGGAAGTTGTAATCGATCCCGATTCGCGAATAACTTCCTGCACTTTTGTAATTGATGTACCGGGTATTGATTTTTATGACTTCATAGCCCGATTCAAAAACCGGAAATAAATTGGGCCAAAGCTCCATGTCAGCCGAGAATTCGGAACCATAGCGGTTCCCTTTGGTCCACAAATCCTGAAACGGACGAGTCACATCCATTCCTAAACGGATACCTTTTAGCCTGATGTAGTTATCGGTTCGTTTCGGTTTAATTTTCTTTTCCTGATTGGGCTGTCCGTAACTACTAATTGCCAGCAGGCAAAGGACGAATGTAAAGCTTAATATTCTCATGCCAATTTTTGGTTACCAGGCTGTCAATAATTTGGATGGAATCAATGCGGTTGTGTGAATAATCTATCGAATGCAATTTGTATTCAAAATAGAATCCGGATTCCATTGATATGTATTTTTGATAGGTTACGTGTAAAAAAGTGACTGTGTCAATTTTTGAATCTAATGAAATCAGGAAGCTGGTTGTATCATTTGACGATAAGGGCAACATCATTTCGGTCATACTGGTTTCGTAAACCCAGAGACTGTCGAGTCCGGTACCTTGAACCGTGACACTTGATGTCAGGGCATTTTTGGTTGAAGAATTAACCAGCGAAGCCTTAAGCAAAGATTGCGGCGGTGTCTCAAACACTTCCTTGCAAGCTGTTATAAAAATAAGGGCACTTATCAGGTACAAAAATCGCTTCATTCTGTTTTTTTTGTGAACGGCCTAAAGGTAGGCATATTCATCAGGAATTGGAAAACGATGGTATTTTTTTTATTTACTCAGAGTCTGACACGAAGTCAGACTCTGAGTATTGATATTGGATTGTCATTCACAAAAATTAGATATCTTTGCGCCAAATGCGATTGGAGTATTCGATTAATAAGGTTTTTAGAAAGATTAGGGATGAAGAACATACGTAATTTCTGTATAATTGCACACATCGATCACGGGAAAAGTACACTGGCCGACAGGTTACTCGAATATACCAAAACAGTTGATGGCCGGGCCATGAAGGCACAGGTTCTCGACAGCATGGATCTTGAACAGGAGCGTGGCATTACGATTAAAAGCCATGCTATCCAGATGCAGTACACATCTAACGGGCAGGAATATACCCTGAACTTGATTGATACTCCCGGACACGTTGACTTTTCGTACGAAGTATCTCGCTCAATTGCTGCCTGCGAAGGCGCTTTACTTATTATCGATGCTACGCAGGGAATCCAGGCTCAAACCATTTCTAATCTATACCTGGCCATCGATCACGACCTGGAAATTATCCCGATCCTGAATAAGATGGACCTGGATAATGCCATGCCTGAGGTCGTGGAGGATCAGATTATCAGTCTGATTGGCTGCAAAAAAAGTGATATTATTCGTGCAAGTGGAAAAACAGGTCTTGGTATCGAAGATATTCTGGAACGCATCGTGAATGTAATTCCTGAACCACAGGGCATCGCAGATGCACCGCTTCAGGCATTAATTTTTGACTCTGTATTTAATCAGTTCAGAGGAGTAATTGCCTATTTCAAAGTGGTGAACGGGGTAATTCGCAAAGGCGATATGGTGAAGTTCGTGAATGCATCGAAAGAATACCTGGCCGATGAAGTTGGTGTGCTGAAACTCGGTATGTTTGAGCGGCCCGAACTGAAAACCGGGGATGTGGGCTATATTATTTGCGGTATTAAAACAGCAAAAGAAGTAAAAGTGGGGGACACCATTACCCATGCAAAAGCGCCATGCAATAAGGCTATTGCTGGTTTTGAGGAAGTGAAGCCCATGGTTTTCGCCGGTGTTTACCCGATCGACTCTGAAGATTACGAAGACCTCCGTAATTCGATGGAAAAACTGCAACTGAACGATGCATCGCTCACTTATGAGCCCGAATCTTCGGCAGCTCTTGGTTTTGGTTTCCGTTGCGGATTCCTCGGATTGTTGCACATGGAAATTATTCAGGAGCGACTCGACCGTGAATACGACATGAACGTGATCACTACAGTTCCCAACGTTTTGTACCACGTGCATACTACCAAGGGCGAAACAATCAACGTATATAATCCATCAGGGCTGCCTCCTACCACATCCATCGATGATATTGATGAACCTTTTATACGCGCCAACATCATTACTGCATCTGATTACATTGGGTCTATCATGACACTGTGCCTCGAAAAACGCGGAACACTCATCAAACAGGATTATCTGACTACCGATCGCGTTGAATTGGTGTTCGACCTTCCGCTGGGAGAAATTGTGTTCGACTTTTACGATAAACTGAAAAGTATCTCAAAAGGATATGCTTCGTTCGATTACCACGTGCTCGATTTTCGTCCGGCAAAACTCGTTCGTCTGGATATTCTGCTAAATGGAGAGATGGTCGATGCCCTATCGACCTTGATTCATGTGAGCAATGCGTATAATTTTGGCAAACGAATGTGTGAAAAGCTGAAAGAGCTGATCCCCCGCCAGCAGTTCGATATTGCGATTCAGGCTGCTATTGGAGCAAAGATCATTTCCCGTGAAACAGTAAAAGCAGTCCGGAAAGACGTAACTGCCAAATGTTATGGTGGTGATATTACCCGGAAACGCAAATTGCTCGAAAAACAGAAAAAAGGTAAAAAGCGGATGAAGCAGATTGGTAATGTGGAAGTTCCGCAGAATGCATTTCTGGCTGTATTGAAATTAGATTAGTTTCGGATTACATGATCAGCTTGTAGCCTTTTCCATGTACGTTGATGATTTCCACCTTCGGATCATCTTTCAGATGTTTCCGGAGTTTGGTAATGTAAACATCCATGCTTCTGGCATTGAAGTAATTGTCGTCGATCCAGATCGTTTTCAGGGCAAAGTTGCGCTCGAGCACCTTGTTGGCATTGTTGCAAAGCAGCCCCAGAAGTTCGGCTTCTTTGGTGGTCAGCTTAACTTCTTCTTCTTCGCCACCGGTTAGGATTTGCTTGCGCGAATCGAACGTGTAGATTCCCAGTTTGTAAATAGCATCTTCGTGTGAATTACTGTCCTGGCTTATCCGTCGCATGATCGCCTCGATGCGGAAGATCAGTTCTTCCATACTGAAAGGCTTGGTGATGTAATCATCGGCGCCGATTTTAAAACCTTCCAGAACATCTTCCTTCATGTTTTTGGCAGTCAGGAAAATAATCGGGATATCCATGTTTAGCATACGGATATCTTTGGCCAATGAAATTCCATCTTTTTTAGGCATCATGATATCCAGAATACAGAGACTGTATGGTTGGTGTTTCGTGAACCCCTTGTACGCGGCTTCTCCATCGGGGTACAAATCAGTTTCGTAGCCTTTGGCAATCAAATATTCTTTGAGTAACAATCCAAGGTTTTCATCATCCTCGGCTAATAGCAATTTTACTTTTTTTCCCATGTTCTTGTATGTTTATTGGAAAATATATCATGAATTTTGTTCCTTTATTCGGGGCGCTTTCAACTTTAATTTTGCCCTTATGTGCATCAATAATCTTCTTTACGTAACTCAATCCAAGTCCGAAGCCCTTAACGTCATGTATGTTTCCGGTTGGGACGCGGTAGAACCGCTCAAAAATCTGGCCAACATATTCTTTTTGTATCCCGATTCCATGGTCTTTCACTGCCACCATCACAAACCCATCTTTTAACTCGCTCGAAATAACAATCTGCGGTTCGTCTCTGCTGTATTTCACTGCATTATCGAGCAAGTTAAACAAAACATTCGTAATGTGTACTTCATCTCCTTTTATGATGGCAGGTTCTGCTTTAAGATCTGAAGTCAGTTCGCCGTTCTTCGATTTAACCCGTAGTTCAAAATTTAACACTACCGAATTAATTAATGCATTAATATTGACCTCTTTGAACTTTAGCTTCAGGGTTCCTTCGTTAAAGACAGCCATTTGCAATACTTTCTCAACTTGAGTGGTCAACCGCTTACTTTCCTGATAAATTATTCCGGAAATGTGCTCAATAGTTTTTGGCGTGTTGGTTACCGTATTGTCGCGCAACATCTGACTGGCAAGCGAAATGGTTGAAATGGGTGTTTTCAGCTCATGGGTCATGTTGTTGATGAAGTCGTTTTTAATGTTCGATAGTTTTTTCTGTCTCAGGATAATCAGGATTGTGAAGACGAAAATTCCGATGAGCATGGCTGTCAGAACCATGGTTGGGATAACCAGCAATCCGGTTTCTTTCAGGAGAAAGGTATCCCGTTTCGGAAAGTAGAGAAACAGGTAATTGGGTTTCTTCAGGTCATCCAAATCGTTGGGGAATAACAGGGTGTTGTATTCTTTTTGCAGTTTAGCATTATAATTCTTATCACCGAATATATTTCGTTCTTCCCCTTTGGGAAAGGTTTTAACCGCGTATTTAAAATCGAGGTTAATTCCCTGGTTTTTCAGTTCAGTTTTGATAAATCTCCCCAGTGTTTTGGCCTCAATGCGTTCTTCGATAGACAGATTTGACAGGATTACAGCAATTTGAGTAAGTTCCAGCATCCGGGCTCGCTGGTTGAGCCGGTCTTCGTATTGCTGGCGGACATAGCCGTCATATTCGTGAATAATGTCGAATGCATTGGGATAATCGCCCGGTCTTCCTCTTTCATTTTTTTCTTCGGCTTTGGAGCCGGAATAATCAATGGTTAACTCTTCGCTGTATGTACTTCCGGTGGTTTGCTGCGAATATTGAAAAGAGAGTTTGGAGTTCTGTTGATTCAGATTTCCGGGAGTTGAATGTTGCATGTTATTGGGGAAGATTCCACTGGTGCGCGGCTGATAAACATTTTTTGATTGTTCAGCCAACATTGAAGCCTCTTCCATCTCAAGCCGGTTTGAAACCTGAATCAAAGCGCTTTTTACCGCTGCATTGAATTGTTCTTCCTTTATTTCGAGAGCTTTTAAAATTGAATTGGTTTGAACCAGAATTAAACTGGTCATAACCAAAGCCATCAAAATAATCAATGTCAAAATTACCCTTCTGCTCATAATGCAAAGATAACCTTTAAAAATACTGATAATTAATACTTAACAATATTTAACACTGATTTTTTCCAGTACAAATACAAAGATTAAACGCTGAAAAATAATTTGAAAAGAAAGGTAGAAAACTGAAATTTCCACTGTATAAAAATGGCAGTTGAAAAATGAGGAGACCTGAAAATACTTTGTTCAGGGAGTTTTATCCGAAAGTAGATGTTATTCAGAAGAAATGGTACCGGGGAAAAGGACTTTAATTTTATCAAGGGCAACTTTGCAGGCATTTTGCTGGGCCTCTTTTTTTGAAGTTCCTGAACCTTTTCCGAGAAGTTCGTTGTCAACTTCAATGGTTGCATGGAACCAGGGCTGTTTCCCGTCATTTTTACTCTCGTCAACGGTATCAAACGCAACCGCCTTTTTATTTTTCTGCGACCATTCGATCAACTGGCTTTTGTAGTTGGTATTGGTGTTTTGCACTTCAACCAGATTGACGTAGTTGTTCAGCAGTTTCCGGGTGATGAATTTTTTTGCTTCCGGATAGCCTTTATCCAGATAAATTGCACCGATTAGCGCCTCTAGTGTATCGCCGTATATGTGACTTGATTCGATGGTTGAGGTGGTGTTCGATTGGATGAAATGGTTCAGACCGATCTGATAAGTCAATTGGGTGAGAAAACTACGGTTGACCAGTTTCGACCGCATTTGTGTCAGGTAACCTTCATCCTGATTCGGAAACCGGTTGTACAAAAAATCAGCAATGGCTGCTCCCAGAATGGCGTCGCCCAAATATTCAAGTCGTTCGTTATTGACGTAATTGCCCTGAGAATCAATCTTCGAGGCCGACTTGTGAATAACAGCAATGTCGTAAATCCGCAAATTTGTCGGATAAAAACCCAGTAACGATTTCAAAAATAAATAAAACTCTTTTCTAGAAGAAGAAAAGAGTTTTATTCTTTGAACGATGGTTCGTATCACTTGTATTAGATTTTCTTGAAAATAATAGAAGCATTGTGTCCGCCAAAACCAAAAGTGTTACTTAAAGCAATTTTGATTTTTCGTTCTTTAGCAACATTGAAAGTGAAATCGAGTTTTGGATCAATTTCAGGATCGTCGGTAAAGTGGTTAATTGTTGGCGGGATGATACCATCCTGAATTGCAAGGATACATGCAATTGCTTCAACTGCTCCGGCAGCGCCCAATAAGTGGCCTGTCATTGATTTTGTCGCACTAATGCTTAAATTGTAAGCATGGTGACCAAAAACATTCTTGATAGCTTTTGGTTCAGCAATGTCTCCAAGCGGAGTTGAAGTTCCATGTACATTGATGTAATCGATGTCTTCCGGATTCAAACCTGAATCTTCCAATGCCCATTTCATTACTAAAGTTGCTCCTCCCGCTTCAGGATCAGGTGCGGTCATGTGGTAAGCATCGGCTGACATGCCTCCGCCCAGTAATTCTGCATAAATTTTTGCACCACGTTTTACAGCATGCTCATATTCTTCCAGAATAAGCGCTCCTGAACCTTCTCCCATCACAAATCCATCGCGGTTCAGATCGAACGGACGCGAAGCAGTTAATGGATCACTGTTGCGGGTAGAAAGGGCCCGCATGGAATTAAATCCAGCCAAACCTGCAGGATTAATAGCAGCTTCTGAACCGCCTGCGATAAAAAGATCTACCTTTCCCATTCGAATGTAGTTCATTGCTTCGATCAGGGCATGAGATGCAGAAGCACATGCTGTTACAGTGGTGAAATTCGGACCTCTGAATCCATAGCGGATTGAAAGCAATCCACTGGCAATGTTGGCAATCATTTTTGGAATGAAGAAAGGTGAATAACGAGGCATTTCGTTTTTATAATTCAGTGTTTCTTCAAAGAAGGTTTGTAAGCCTCCGATACCGGCACCCCACACAATACCTGCCCGATCCTTGTTCACTTTTTCGAGATCAAGGCCAGAATCAGCCATTGCCTGCGCTGCTGAAGCATACGCATACAATGTAAACGGATCATGTTTTCTGATTTCTTTCTGCTCTACATAAACAGCAGGATTGAAATTTTTCAGTTCACAGGCAAAAGTCGTTTTGTGTGTTGTCGCATCAAAATGGGTGATGGGGCCTGCGCCGCTCTTCCCGTTTTTCATGCCATCCCAGAATTCCTCAATTGAATTACCAAGCGGGGTAACAGTTCCAAGTCCGGTAACAACTACCCGTTTAAATTCCATAAATGTTGTTTTCTAATTATTATTTCAAATTTTCTTCGATGTGTTTGATGGCTTCACCAACAGTTGAGATTTTCTCAGCCTGGTCATCTGGAATCGCTAAATCAAATTCTTTTTCGAATTCCATAATCAATTCAACGGTGTCAAGTGAATCAGCACCAAGGTCATTCGTGAATGAAGCTTCATTCGTTACTTCACTCTCATCAACACCTAATTTGTCAACAATAATTGCTTTTACTTTTGCTGCAACGTCAGACATAACTCTAAATTTTTGGTTAATATTAAAATAGTTTCAAAAAATTCGATGCAAAGTAATAAATTTACCCTCGATATTTCATGCAAAAAATGATTTAAATGGGTGAATAAAGATCGAAAGGTGTTGTCTGAAGGACTATATTTGAACCTTTGATTCTAAAATTCCATTTAGCATAAATCTATAAACAGAACATTAAATGAAACGAATTGCCATTTTTGCCTCCGGTTCAGGAACTAATGCACAGAAGATAATTGAGTACTTCTCAACCAGTAAGGATGTAGTTGTTGATTCACTCTGGTCAAATGATGAAAATGCCTATGCCTTAATCAGGGCAGAGAAACTGGGTATTGAAACTTTTACTTTTGATAGTGATGAATTTTACCGCTCAAATGAGATTCTGTACCGATTATACGACCACCGTATTGACATGATTGTTCTGGCGGGTTTTCTTTGGTTGGTTCCGAAAAACCTGACTGAATTGTTTACGGTTATCAATATACATCCGGCATTACTTCCAAAATACGGAGGCAAGGGAATGTATGGAATGAATGTGCACAAGGCTGCTTTGGCGTCAAAAGATAAAGAATCAGGAATTACAATCCATCAGGTGAACCAGGATTACGACAAAGGGAAAATCATCTTTCAGGCTACTTGCCCTGTGGTGCGTGGGGACACTCCCGAAACACTCGCCGCCCGGATTCATGAACTGGAACACCAGCATTACTCCCGTGTGATTGAAGAAGTGCTGTTGAATGACGAGGACGAATAACTGATAGGTTACAGTACATAGTTAAGATAGATAAGGAAAAATGCCGCTTGTTCCATTTGATCAGGTGGCATTTTATTTTGAGGTATTGCCAGATATTGCGTTCAGATTCACGTATAAAAAGCATTGAAAGGATTATTTATCCTAGCTTTGAAAGCTAAACTAACTTTAACCTAACATGAACTCTTGAAAACAAACTTCAAAATTCTCGAGAAGATACTCACGAAAAAAAATTGGAGAGAGCTATTTACTCCTGTAATCTCTGTATTGTTCCCCCTGTACACCTTTCAATATTTCAGGTTACCTTGTTTCTATTCCTGGAATCGATTGTCCAATAACCAATAATCAATTTGCCATGTTTATTAAAAGCCTTACTACTGCAATTTGCCTGTTTTTAACCATTCTCGTTTTTGGTCAAAATACTGAAATTAGACTGTTAAAAACCGACCATCAGATCACTCCGCTCGGCTCTGATAATCCGACTCCGGAGTTTAGTTGGATTTTGCAATCGTCAGAAAGAGGAACCACGCAAACTGCATTCGAAATCCTGGTTAGCGACGATCAGAAAAAACTGGAATCCGGAAACTGCTGGCAATCAGGCAAAATTCAGGGGAGCAAAACCTTTGGAATCCGATATGCCGGGAAACTCTTGAAATCGGTTACCCGCTATTTCTGGAAAGTCAGGGTTTGGAATCAAAAAGACGAAGCGTCTGAATGGAGTCAGCCTTCGTGGTTTGAAATCAGCATGATGAAATCCTCTGATTGGAAATCCCAATGGATTTCGGATCAACGTCCATTGCCATCAAAAGATGAAGATTTTTACAAGGAAACTCCAAATCCGTTGCTCCGGAAGGAAATCAAACTGAAGAAAGAAGTGAAGTCGGCACGACTGTATATCGCCGGTCTGGGATATTCAATTGCATACATCAACGGCCAGCGGGTTGGCGATCACATGCTCGATATGCCCTGGACACAATTTGCCAAACAAGCCACGTACAATACCTTCGATGTGACTCCGCTGCTCCGGAAAGGCGAAAATGCGATTGGAGTGATGCTCGGAAATGGTTGGTACAATCCAATGCCCATCCGGATGTTTCAATGGTTTAATTTTCGGGATGTACTCACTGTTGGCAAACCCTGCCTGAAAGCTCAACTCAGGATTGTATATACCGATGGCTCAACAGAGACGATTGCGACTGACGAAAGCTGGAAAGCAGGAGAGGGGCCAATCCTGAAAAACAGCGTTTACCTGGGCGAATTGTACGATGCCCGACTTGAACAAAAAGGTTGGGCAGAGCCAGGTTTTGACGATAAAAAGTGGAAAAAAGCAAAATTAGAAGTTGGACCAAAAGGTCAGCTCATTGCCCGGTATATGCCACCTGTACGCGCTACCAAAATCCTGAATCCGGTAAAAATGACCGAACCCAAACCGGGCGTTTACCTGTTCGATTTTGGCCAGAATTTTGCCGGAGTTCCGCGCCTGAAAGTAAACGGACCAGCAGGAACAGTTGTTGCGATGCGTGGAGGAGAAGATATTCATGCCGATGGAACGCTCAATTACCTGACTGTGATTACCGGTCAGTTAAAAGCCATATGGAATCTGAAAGGTGGCCCCGGTTGTCCGGACGATCCGATGATGGTAAATACCTATATTCTGAAAGGTGTGGGTGATGAAGTTTTTACTCCTGAATTTACTTTTTCAAGTTTCCGGTATGTGGAAGTGACCGGTTTCCCCGGAAAACCTGACTTGAATTCGGTTGAAGGAACGCGATTCATCCTGAATGTTACTGTTCCGGCCAATACACAGGCAATGATTTACGTACCATCACTTCCCAAACATGCTGTTTTAGAAGGAGGTCAACCAGCCGAAAAATCTTTAGCCCTGAAATTCATGGAGTTTCGGGATGGATATGCTATATTCGAAGCGGGTTCTGGCAGCTTTTCATTTGAATCAAAGTATCAGAAATAATGAGAATTGAACTTTTGGGACGCTGAAACAAGTTCAGCATAACGTTCTGATCAACAATTAGGTTCTTTTAAAAAAATAACGACCTGAAAATTCAATAGCCTCTACACGGTGGAGACTATTTAACTGGTCGCATTTGAATCCCATTTTGGAATTCAAAACTTACTAACTAAATCTAAAATGCAGATTATGAAAATTTTGAAATCTTTTATTTTGGGTGTTACATTATTCTTATTTGTATCATCTCTGCTGTTTGCCCAATCTGGCGGCAAAGTCTCCGACAACCTCTCAACGCCCAGCAAAATTCTGAAAATGGACCGGAAATATGCCATATACCTGCCTGCTGATTATGAAACTTCCGGACGTAGTTATCCGGTTTTATACTTGTTGCACGGTTCAGGCGACGACCAATCGGGCTGGGTTCAGTTTGGCGAGGTGAAAAACATTACCGATAAAGCCATTCAGGAAGGAAAATGCACGGCCATGATCATTGTTATGCCAGACGGAAACACCGGTCAGCGTGGTTATTTTAACAGCCCCAAAGGAGATTGGAATTACGAAGATTTTTTCTTTCAGGAGTTTATGCCTTTCATCGAAAAAACATACCGTACCCGGGCTGAAAAAAGATACCGTGCCATTTCAGGATTATCGATGGGTGGTGGCGGAACATTCATGTATGCCCTGCATCATCCGGAGTTATTTTCATCTGCCTGTCCGTTAAGTGCATATACCGGATCGATTACTCTGGAAGATGCTAATGACCGATTGAAAAAACAGTATCCGGATATCAAGGATGAAGAAATTGTGAAATACCTCAGTAACCTCAGTGCTACTGAATTGATTAAAAATATGCCTGAAGATCAGAAAAAAGCGGTTCGCTGGTACATCGACTGTGGCGACGACGATTTTCTTTTCGAAGGCAACAGCCTGGTTCACATTGCCATGCGAAAAAAAGAGATTCCTCACGAATTTCGTATCCGCGATGGCGCCCACAACTGGACCTACTGGCGCGAAGCTTTGCCAACTGTTCTGGAATTTGTGTCGCAGGCATTCCATCAATATTAGAAAACTAGACATACACTTTAACCAATAAAACTACACACAATGAAAACTTCACGCAGGTCATTTATTAAAAACAGCGCGGTTCTTCTTGCCGGAAGCGCACTCTTGTCAAAAGCAGCCTTTGCTGCACCTAAAGCTTCTGAAATTATTGGAATACAGCTCTATTCGGTTCGTGATGACATGAAAAAAGATCCGGTTGGAACGTTAACTCAACTGGCTAAAATCGGGTACAAACATGTGGAGCACGCCAACTACATCGACCGCAAATTCTATGGATATTCGGCAAAAGAATTCAAAAAAGTGCTGGACGATCTTGGCCTGAAAATGCCTTGCGGTCACACAGTAATGGGGAAAAACCACTGGGATGCCGGTAAAAAAGACTTCACCGATGCCTGGAAATATACCGTCGAAGATGCGGCTTTCATGGGCCAGAAGTATGTGATTAGTCCGTGGATGGACGAAAGTATGCGCAAAACCTATGACGATATGGTTCGTTACCTGGATGTTTTTAACCTCAGCGGAGAACTTTGCCAGAAGTCGGGAATGAAATTTGGCTACCACAACCACTGGGCCGAATTCAGTGAACAACTGAATGGGATGAAACTTTTCGACATCATGATGCAAAAGCTGGATGTGAATAAAGTGATCATGCAGCTTGATATTGGCAACATGTACATTGGCGGCGCAAAAGCGCTCGATGTGATCGGTCAGTATCCCGGAAAATTCGAAATGATTCATGTGAAAGACGAAATTGCTGTAAATACCAAAGAAAAATACGAAAGCGCCATTCTGGGCAAGGGCATTATCCCGGTAAAAGAAGTTATAGATCTTTGCCGGAAATCAGGTGGAACCAAGGTATATATCATCGAACAGGAATCCTACCAGGGAAAAGCGCCATTAGCATGCATCGAAGAAGATTTAAAAATCATGACAAACTGGGGCTATTAATCAGAGATTGTAAAAATTGATTCTGAAGAGCCCTACCAAATCCAAACTAGTTCAACCACACTAGTTTGGATTTTTTTTTATTGAAAGCAAACACGCCTATTTCCAGGCTGATTTTTTTTAATAGTCATTTTATGGTTTTTGAACTACAGGACCAATGTTAATTTTATCTGACGTTTACATCTCTAAATGATCAAGAAACAGATTTTCACAATACTTTTGGAGAGATTAGTTTAATGTTCTTTTATGATCCCGGAGGAAATAAAGATGGGGAATAGCAGGACAGATTGAATAAATAAAGTATTAATAAATTCATTTTAACGGGATGGAGAACTCAAAAAATCAGGAAGCTTTAGATTACCACAAACAGGGCAGACCGGGCAAAATTCAGGTTGTACCCACCAAACCATACAGTACTCAACGCGATTTAGGGCTGGCTTATTCGCCTGGTGTTGCGATCCCTTGCTTGGAAATCCAAAAAGATCTCCAGTGTGCATACGATTATACTTCCAAAGGTAATCTGGTCGCTGTTATTTCCAATGGTACTGCAGTGCTCGGCTTAGGCGATATTGGCGCGCTAGCAGGGAAACCTGTCATGGAAGGGAAAGGTCTTTTGTTCAAGATATTTGCCGATATTGATGTTTTTGATATCGAAGTGGATGAGAAAGATCCGGCGAAATTTATTGAAGTGGTAAAAGCCATTTCATGTACTTTTGGAGGGATCAATCTTGAAGATATTAAAGCTCCGGAATGTTTTGAAATTGAAGAGAAACTGAAAGAAGCCCTCGATATTCCTATTATGCACGATGATCAGCATGGAACGGCTATTATTTCATCTTCGGCATTGATCAATGCACTTGAGTTGGTTGGAAAAAAAATCCAAGACATTAGAATAGTAGTCAATGGTGCAGGAGCTGCAGCTTCGTCGTGTACCAAGCTGTATATGCAATTGGGTGCTAAACTCGAAAATATAATTATGGTTGACAGTAAAGGAGTTATCTCTGTTCGTCGTACCGATCTGAATGACCGCAAGCTTCCTTTTGCCACGTCTCTTCCATGCAATACCCTTGAGGAAGCAGTTGCAGGCGCCGATGTCTTTCTGGGACTTTCTGTAGCAGGCGTGCTTTCTCAGGATATGGTTCGCAGCATGGCCAAAGATCCGATTGTATTTGCTTTGGCCAATCCTAATCCGGAAATATCTTACGCCGATGCCATTGCTTCGCGTCCCGACCTGATTTTTGCCACCGGACGCAGCGATCATCCCAACCAGGTAAACAATGTACTTGGATTCCCATATATTTTTAGGGGAGCTCTTGATGTACGGTCAACGGCCATAAATGAAGAAATGAAAGTTGCTGCTGTTTATGCCATTGCCGAGCTGGCCAAAAAGCCCGTTCCGGAAGTGGTAACTGCCGCCTACAATACGACTTCGCTGAGTTTCGGACGGCAGTATATTATTCCAAAGCCTTTAGATCCGCGACTGTTGGAGACTGTTGCACCTGCAGTGGCAAAAGCTGCCATGGAGAGTGGTGTTGCCCGGAAACCTATAGCAGATTGGGATAAATATGCCGAAGAGTTACGTCAGCGAATGGGCCTCGATAATAAGCTGATTCGTGGGTTGACCGAAAAAGCCCAGGAAAATCCGAAACGGGTGGTTTTTGCTGAAGCCAACCATATCAATATGCTGAAAGCGGCTCAGGTGGCACGCGCCGAAGGGATTTGCATTCCTATTCTTCTGGGAAATGAAGAACGTATTGAGAAACTAATCAATAAACATAAGATTGAGCTTGATGGAGTTGAAATTGTGAACCTGCGTCACGACAGGGAAAGCTCCAGACGTAAGAAATATGCCAAAATGCTGACTGCTAAACGTCAGCGCGAAGGAATGACTTTAAATGAAGCTTACGAGAAAATGTTCGACCGTAACTATTTTGGGATGATGATGGTTGAAGCCGGCGATGCTGATGCTTTTATTACTGGTGTTTACACCAAATATCAGGATGCCATTATTCCGGCTATCGAAATTGTAGGGATGCGCGAAGGGCTCAATCACATTGCAGGATTGAATATCGTTACGACCAAGCTGGGGACCTTCTTTTTCGCCGATACCATGGTCAACAACCATCCTTCAAAAGAAACATTGATTGACATTTCCAAGCTTGCTCACAATGCGGTTAAACTGTTCAACACCGAACCGGTGATGGCCATGCTTTCGTATTCAAATTTCGGTGAGCGTGCAGTTGGGAGTCCGGCGATGATACACGATGCTGTTGATTATTTGCATAAGAATAATCCGGAGATGCTTATTGACGGTGAAATGCAGGTGAATTTTGCCCTCAACCGTGATTTGCGCCACGAAAATTTCCCATTCTCGAAAATTGACGGGATGAACGTAAATACGCTTATTTTCCCGAACCTCAGTTCATCGAATATAGCCTATAAGCTGATGCTTGAAATTGGGATGAGCGATACCATCGGACCAATCCAAATGGGACTGAACAAGCCTATCCATATCCTGAACGTTGAAAGCTCGGTGCGTGATATTCTCAACATGGTTACCATCGCGGTAGTTGATGCACAGTTTGAAGAAGTGAAGATGAAAAACCTTCAGCAGTAATATTGAACCTCCAGGAAATATCCTGAATAATTAAAATAAAAGGAGCCTTGCTGATTCGTTTCAGTAAGGCTCTTTCGGTTTTCGTAAAATTCTCTTTCGTTTCTCAGGAAAAGGGTCTTTGAGTCTTAGTGGTTGAAAAAAATCTCAAAATAGCTTGCAAGAGTCAAACTCCCTATTTACTTGGCTTAGGCCATAATAGTGCTTTAACTTAACAATTGACTAATATTTTTTACACAACAAAGCACAGCTTTGGCAAGTAAACATATTAGTCTAAATGAAGAGAATAAGGTTTTTTTGGATCCCTTTTATTCAATTGATAGCCACAGTAGAAAAATGCTCCCCTTTCAATCGCTAATGGGATCATAGTTTGAGAATCAAGTTCTTCTTCAGTAATACCTTCATTCCAAGTATCATCAATTTCATTGTGTACATCAAAAGTTTTACTGTCAGCATAATAACAAATTCTTTTGCTACTATGACAAAGTCCACCAGCCAAAATCATTTTAAACTCAGCAAAACCATCAATTTCACTAAGTTCTTTTAGATGAGCAATAGATTTGACAATTTCCATTTTTTTAAGTTAAAAATTATAGACTATATTTGTATGTAACCTGGAAGATATAAAAAATGAATGAATTTCCCAAGAGAGAATTTTTCTTTAAGCCAGTATTACAATCTGTCCAAGAATTGGGTGGATCTGGTTCTAATGATGAAATAAATAATAAAGTCATCGAATTATTGAAAATATCGGATGATCTGTTAGCTGTAATGCACAAGGATACCAATCAAACCGAATTTGAGTATCAAATGGCTTGGGTCAGAACGATGCTAAAAAATCAGGGGCTTCTTGAAAATTCGCAAAGAGGAATCTGGTCGATTAGTTCAAGTGGTGATTTTACATCAATTAAAGTTAAATGGGATAAGCAATTAGAAAGTCAGGTTAATGAAGAATTAAATGATGAGGAAGATTGGAAAGAGAGAGTAATTAAGGTCATTACAGAGAATCTTTCCCCATCAGCTTTTGAACGATTAATTCAGAGGATATTAAGGGAGAAAGGTTTTACTCAAGTTGAAGTTACTGGTAGAAGTGGCGATGGTGGAATTGATGGAAGAGGAATAGCCAAGATTAATGGGATTCTTAGTTTTCATATCATCTTTCAATGTAAAAAGTATCAAGCCAAAGCAAAGGTTGGTTCAAAGGAGATTAGAGATTTTAGAGGAGCAATGGCAGGACGGACAGATAAGGGATTATTCATAACTACTGGTTCTTTTACAAGAGATGCGATTGTCGAAGCGACACGAGATGGAGTTCCTGCAATTGATTTAATTGATGGAGATAAATTAGCTGAAAAGCTAAAAGAATTAAATATTGGATTGAAGATTGAACTAAAAGAATCAGTAAAAGTTGATGAAGAATGGTTTAAGAATTTTGAAAAAAACAAATAAGATGTTTTGGTTTGTTGTTTCAATTAGTGCTGAAAAATTCTTTCAATCTTTACTTTGAAAACTTATCCTGAAAATAATATTGTTGTGCCCCGGTTTAATGAGGAGAGTGGCTTTTATACCACAAAGCAACGCTCCGAGTTAATGTCAAAAATTAGATCGAAAAACACAAAGCCAGAGATTAAAGTCAGAAAAGCCCTTTGGGCGCTAGGATTCCGCTACCGGAAAAATGTCAAAAAGCTTCCCGGCTGTCCTGATATTGTCTTCGCAAAACAAAAGCTGGTTGTTTTCATTGATGGCGAATTCTGGCATGGATTTAATTGGGAAGGGAAAAAAGCAACAATAAAATCTAACCGTGGTTTCTGGATACCTAAAATTGAACGGAACATGCAACGCGATTCCCAAAATGAGAAATTCTTAACTGATCGGGGCTGGTGTGTTATGCGTTTCTGGGAAAAGCAGGTAAAGACGGATTTTGATTATTGTATCAGACGGATCGTGACCTACATTCAGGATTATAAACAAGGAAATATTACTATTTCTTCTTTGTGATCAACACCTTGTCGATCTTATTGTTGTCTATATCGACCACTTCGATGACGCAATCGGATAAAACAACCTTGTCGCCTAACTCCGGAATTTTGTTGATTTTGTTAAAAACAAATCCGGCAACGGTTGAATAGTCAATCTCTTCGAAGTTGATATAAAAATCCTGGATCAGATCGACCAGCGTTTCGATGGGAGCATCGCCACTTACCAAAACCGATTGATCATCGCGGACAAATACATCGGGTTCAGGAAGTTCACCTTCTTCCGGAACATTTCCGATGATGTTTTCGATGATGTCGTGCAGCGTGATAATTCCCTCAAAACTACCGTATTCATCAACTACAATGGCCGTGTAATTTTGTTTTTGCCTGAATAGGTCCAATACCTTTTGCGCATCGGCATTTTCAGGAATGACAAGCGGATCGTGAAGTAAAGTTTCTAATTTCCGGGGTGAAGACGAATAGAAATTGATCAGATATTCTTTAACATTCAGAATACCTGTGAATTCGTCGATACTGTTACGGCCAACAATAATTTTACTGTGTTTGAAGCTCAGTATTTCAGCATTAAATTCTTCTTTAGTTTGTTCAATATCAATCCATTCCACATCTTTCCGGTGAGTCATGATGTGTTTGGCTTTTTTATCCGAAAAGTAGAATACCTTCTCGTGCATTAGGTTTTGTTCCTTTTCAATCACCCCTTCGTGTGAAGCAAATTTCAGGATATGCCTCAGTTCTTCTTCTGTTACTTTCCCCTCATATGGGTTGAGGCCTATGAGTTTGTTAATCAGATTGGTAGAAAGGGCAAGCAGGCGAACAAAAGGGTAAAATATTTTGCTGAAATAATACACAATTGGCGCTACCCTCACTGAAATCATTTCAGGATTGCTTAGTGCGATGGTCTTTGGTACCAATTCGCCAATCACAATTGAAATATAAGTGATCGCCAGTACAGTGAGAGAGAGCGCAATTTCGTAAGCATATTCCTGGGTAAGTTCAAACTGAATGAAGAATGGAGTGATGTCGTCGGCAATATTAACTCCGCCGTAAACACCTGTAATTATGCCAATTAAAGTGATTCCAACCTGAATGGCCGAAAGAAAAACTTCAGAATTTTCAAGCAATCTCAGAGCAACCTTTGCACCAGCCTTACCTTTGATTTTATATTGTTCCAACCGCGCTTTTTTGCTCGAAATCAATGCCGTTTCCGACAAGGCAAAAAACCCATTCAGCACAATCAACAATCCAAGTACAATCAGTTCCATTTTCAGAATAAAGAGGGAAGTGAAAAAACATCCTACAACAAAGGTAATACAGTATCTTCAATTCCTACCTGTCCGTATGATATAGGTGCCGGTTTTAAATTCTATCTTTTCAGATTCCCAGGTCCCGTTGATCGTCTCGGTATAATGCCCCTGGTTGAGTTGTTTCGTTGGCTGAAGATCATTAATTGGAACTTAAGATGCTTTCATCTCATTATCGGGAAGTTGAGTATTTTCTTTCCTGAATAATCTGATTTGTTTAAACGATTCTTCATTGATCTGATTTTCCGTTTCAAGATCGAAATCATCCTGTAATCCAAGCCAGAATTTAGCCGAATTCCCGAAATATAGACTTAATCTCAATGCAGTATCCGCAGTAATTCTTCGTTTCCCTTTAAGGATTTGAGAGATTCTGGTTTGTGGAATATGAATGTCTTTTGATAACTTGTATGCAGTGATTTCCATTGGAGTCATGAACTCTTCCAATAAAATTTCTCCGGGGTGAATGTTTGATAACTTTTCCATGACTTTCTTTTATTTGTGATAATCCAGAATTTCAACTTCTTTAGCTTGATTGTTTTCCCATTTAAAGATGATTCTCCATTGATCATTGATCCGAATGCTGTAATAATCTTTCAATTTTCCTGAGAGTTCTTCAAGTCTGTTTGATGGCGGAACAGTCAAATCTCCAATGTTTTGTGAGTTATTCAGCATTCTTGATTTTCGGCGGCCAATTTGCTGAATCTCAAACGGAATCTTTGAAATTCGTTCACCTTCCCAAATACTTTTTGTGTCTTTATTGGCAAAAGAAACAATCATGACATGAATTTTATTTACTTACGTCAAAGGTTAGTAATTTGTTTGGATATTCAAAAAATGATTGCTGTTTTAGAATGTTCTAAACAACTGCCTTCGTGGTGATTATCAAAAAAAGATTTTTTGGATTTTCTCTTACAATTTGATTTCGAATTTGGCCCGAAGTCCAAAAGCAGGAGCACCCAGTATGGATTGGGTCCTTACGCGCCAGACTGCTTCAACCCGAAACAGACGGAAAATATTCTCGGCTCCATGGCAGCAAAGGATTCCATCCCTTGCCTTTAGAAGACATTCTTTAATCGTGAACAGATTCACTTCCTGTTTTGAAGGATGGAATCCCTGAGCCATCCCCAAACATGATAGCCATTTATTTTGTTTCCCTAAAAATATTACCTTTGCGTCCGAAAATTGATTCGGAAATTCAGATTGTATGTCAACAGATAACAGGTACATGGCTCGTGGTGTTTCGGCCTCAAAAGAAGACGTTCACAATGCCATAAAAAATATTGACAAGGGGCTGTATCCCAAAGCCTTTTGCAAAATCATTCCTGATATTCTGGGTGGCGATCCGGATTGGTGCAACATCATGCATGCTGATGGCGCCGGAACGAAATCGGCGCTTGCTTACTTGTATTGGAAAGAAACCGGCGACATTTCGGTATGGAAAGGTATCGCCCAGGATGCTCTGATTATGAACCTCGACGATTTATTATGCGTTGGAGCTACCGATAATATTCTTCTTTCATCAACCATAGGCCGGAATAAAAATAAAATTCCGGGTGAAGTAATTGCAGCCATCATTAACGGTACCGAAGAACTGTGCACCGGATTGCGCGATATGGGTGTCAACGTCTATCCAACAGGCGGCGAAACTGCCGATGTAGGCGATGTGGTGCGCACCATCATTGTTGATTCAACTGTAACCTGCCGCATGAAACGTGAAGATGTGATTTCGGCTGATCATATTCAGGCAGGCGATGTGATTGTCGGGCTGGCATCTTTTGGTCAGGCAACTTATGAAAAGGAATACAATGGCGGCATGGGCAGCAATGGATTGACTTCTGCCCGTCACGATGTGTTTTCCAATTACCTGGCGCAAAAATATCCCGAAAGTTTTGATCCGGAAGTTCCGGCTGAACTGGTTTATTCGGGAACCAAAAAACTGACAGACTTTATCGCCGAAGTTGGTCTGGATGCCGGGAAACTGGTGCTTTCACCGACTCGTACTTATGCGCCGGTGGTGAAGGAAATCCTCGAGTCCCTACGGAAAAATATTCATGGTCTGATTCACTGCTCGGGTGGCGCACAAACCAAAGTGTTGCATTTTGTTGATAACGTTCATGTGATCAAAGACAATCTGTTCGATGTTCCGCCTCTGTTTCAGTTTATTCAGGAAGAATCGGGAACAAGCTGGCCCGAAATGTACAAGGTTTTTAACATGGGTCACCGTTTCGAAGTCTATCTGGCTCCTGAATTTGCAGCTCAAATCATCGCTATTTCCGAAAAGTTTAACATCGAAGCCCGTATCGTTGGCCGTGTTGAAGCTTTTGAGGGCAAAAAACTCACCATCAAGTCAACTTTTGGCGAATTTGAATATTAGCTTGGGTATTCCGGGTTGCCCGTCTTTGTCTAATATCTTTTATTTAAAATCTAGCACCTTTATCATATGGCAGACTATTCATTATTGGAAAAATACGAATCGATCAGGTATCGGTTTGAGGAAGTAGGACAGCAAATCACCGATCCGTCGGTGATGAGCGACATGAAACGCTATGTCAAATTAAATCAGGAATACAAACGACTTGAATTGCTGACCAATGCATTCAAGGAATTCAAAGCCCTGGTCGATAACATCGAATCGGGGAAACAAATGCTGACCGAGGAAAGCGATGAGGAGTTACGCGAAATGGCACGGGAGGAAATTGAAAACTCAGAAGCCCTGATTCCGCAGAAAGAACTTAACATCAAACTACTACTCATTCCGGCCGATCCGGAAGATGGTAAAAATGCCATTTTGGAAATCCGTGCCGGAACAGGTGGCGATGAAGCCAGTATTTTTGCAGGCGATCTGTTCCGCATGTACACCAAATTTTGCGAACGCAGAGGATGGAAACTCGAAGTGACCAACACCAGCGAAGGAACTTCAGGCGGGTTCAAGGAAATCGTGGCAACCATTTCAGGCGAAGGTGTTTACGGAATCATGAAATACGAATCGGGTGTGCACCGTGTGCAACGGGTGCCGCAAACCGAAACACAAGGCCGTGTACATACTTCGGCAGCTACTGTGGCTGTTTTGCCTGAAGCTGAAGAATTCGACATCGACCTTCGGGATAGCGATATCCGGAAAGATACCTATTGTTCTTCAGGTCCTGGCGGACAGTCGGTAAACACCACGTATTCAGCCATTCGGCTGACTCACATTCCGACTGGAATTGTGGTTACCTGTCAGGACCAGAAATCGCAGATCAAGAACCTGGCCAAGGCTATGATTGAATTGCGTACCCGAATTTACAACCAGGAACACCAGAAATACCTGGACGTGATTGCCTCTAAACGTAAAACAATGGTTTCGACCGGTGACCGTTCAGCCAAGATCCGCACCTACAACTGGCCACAGGGACGTATCACCGATCACCGTATCAACCTGACCATCTACAACCTTCAGGCAGTAGTTGGCGGCGATCTCGATGAAATCATCGACAAGTTACAGGTAGAAGAAAACGCTGAACGGCTGAAGGAAGCGGAAATTTAGAAGCCCCATCCCAACCCTTCCCCAAAGGGGAAGGACTAAACGGATGGCGCAATTACAGTTCAGATATTATTATTCACCAACTCATCTTCCCCTTTGGGGAAATTAAAGGGGGCCTTATGAACAGAGAACAACTTTTTGAACAGATCAAACTGAAACGTAGCTTTTTATGCATCGGGCTGGACACGGATATTCTTAAAATTCCACGTTTCCTGAGCGATACAAGCGACCCGGTTTTTGCCTTCAACAAAGAAATTATTGATGCTACACAAGATTTGTGCGTGGCTTATAAACCCAACCTTGCTTTTTATGAAAGCCAGGGGGTTGCCGGATGGATTAGCCTGGAAAAAACGGTGAAATACATCCGGGAGAAATATCCGGAGCAATTCATTATTGCCGATGCCAAACGTGGTGATATTGGGAATACATCAAATTTATATGCCCGTGCATTTTTCGACCACATGGACTTTGATGCGGTGACTGTCGCTCCTTATATGGGTGAAGACTCCATCAAACCGTTCATGACTTACCTCGATCGTTGGGTAATTTTGCTGGCATTAACATCGAACAAAGGAGCGGCCGATTTTCAATACCTGAAGAATGCTGAAACTGGTGATCAGCTTTTTGAAACCGTGCTGAAAACTTCGCAGCAATGGGGAACCACTGACAACATGATGTACGTGGTTGGCGCTACTAAAGCTGAAAAACTGGAAGAAATCCGTGAACTGGTTCCCGATCATTTTCTTTTGGTTCCGGGAGTTGGCGCTCAGGGCGGAAGCCTCGAAGAAGTGGCCAAATATGGCATGAACGATAAGTGCGGATTGCTGGTCAACTCGTCGCGCCAGATTATTTACGCATCGGATGGCGAAGACTTTGCCGAAAAAGCCCGTAACGAAGCGATAAATGTTCAGGTTGATATGGAAGAGTTGCTGCTGGAAGCTGACTTGTTGTAAAAAATGAATTTAAAAAATCAGTGTTAGCACGAGGTACTTAAGAACCAGGCCTGCAATACTGTATAACAGAACATCTTTAATGCGGTATTTCAACATACCGGCGGCTAAGGCAATCACCGGCGACGACAAAGGGAAAAGGTTGAAGACCAACAAGGTCAGGTTTCCGTACTTACGGATTTCAGCTTCAGCTTTTTTGTGCCTGCTGCGGCCTATCAGTCGGTCGATAACTCCTGAGCTGAGAAAATAGCCGATCAGGTAATCGACTGATTGAGAAAGTACAGCTGTCCCAAGGGCAATGAGGTTCAGAATCCAGGGATCATAACCAGTTTTCAGGTAAAAAATAAATGCCAGTTCAACAGGCATAAACAAAAAAAACAAATATCCGGAAAAGTTTACAATGGCAAACGAAAGTACAGTCATTCCCTTGTTTTCGTATATATCCCTTCCGATGGTAAGCGAAGCAATTGCAACAGCAATTGTAGCAAAGAATAAAACAATGATTACGCGTTTGAAATCAATATGTGACTGTTTCATTTGCCCGGATAAAATTTGACATGTTCTTCGTATCCTCCAAATATAATTAATCCTTATGAGAAATCAGGCAAGAACAGGTTTTCTGACTGTTCGCAATTCAATATTTGCTGAAATCAAACCGAAATAATATCACAGTTTGTGATTTGTCCCGCTGATATATAAATTCTACATTTGTCAGCCAGACATACTGCATCAGTAAACATAAATTCCATGAAACCAACCGGATTTTTTATATTGGCTATCCTGCTAATTACGGCCTGTCAGCCCAGAAAAAGTGATTACATGAAAATTTCAGGTTTTGCACAGGGCACGACCTACAACATCACCTACGAAAACTCGACCCACGAAGATTATAGTCAGGCAATTGATTCAATCTTAAAGGCTTTTGACCGCTCTCTTTCGATTTACGATTCAACTTCCATTATTTCAAGGATAAACGACAATGATCCCACCGTTGAAGCAGACGATTGGTTTATTGACGTTTTCAATAAATCTGCCGGGGTAAACACCACCTCAGGAGGGGCTTTCGACATTACCGTCGGCCCGGTTGTGCATGCCTGGGGATTTGGAAACGGTCCGGTTGCCAAGCACGACACTGCATACATTGATAGTTTGCTGCAATTCGTTGGGATGGATAAAGTCAGACTAGAAGGACGCAAAGTGGTCAAAAAGTACACAGGCGTAAATCTCGATGTCAATGCGCTTGCACAAGGTTATTCGGTTGATGTGGTCTGTGAATTTTTACAGCGCAAAGGCCTGAAAAATTACCTGGTAGAGATTGGCGGCGAAGTTCGTGGAAAAGGAACCAATGCCAAAGATAAATTGTGGCACATTGGTATTGACAAGCCTTCTGAAGGAAACATGGACCCGGGAAAAGAACTTCAGGCTATCATCGGAATAGATAATAAGGCGCTGGCTACTTCAGGAAATTACCGTAGTTTTTTTATCGAAAACGGAATTAAATATGCTCATACCATTGATCCTAAAACCGGTTTTCCAGCCCGGAATACCTTGCTGAGTACCACCGTTATTTGCGATGATTGCATAACGGCCGATGCATATGCCACCGCGTTTATGGTTCTGGGAGTAGAAAAAAGCAAGAGCTTGTTAGCTAAGCTTCCGGGGATTGAAGTCTATTTTGTTTACAGCAATCCGCAGGGAGGATATGAAGTTTTCTTTTCTGAAGGAATGAAGAAAATGATTGTTGAACAGGAAAAATAAACGATTCCTGACTATTCATGCAAAAAACGCTTGATATCTTTTAATTCGCCGGCCAGAACCAAGGTGTCGTTTTCCTTGAATTCATTTTCGATTTTATCCTCATTTTCAGATGCCATTGCTGATGAATAAATGAGCCTGTGATTTCTCTTTAGAGCAATGATTTTCAGATGAGTTTCCTTCCGGAAATTGGCAACAGAATATTTTTTCCCGACCAAAAGCGGGGGCATCTGCATATCAACAATCTTAAACGAATCGGAGATTGAAAAAAGATTTTGAATGCCCTTAAGAGGCAGCATCTGAGCAATTATTCGGGCCGATTCATATTCCGGATTGATGGTTTCCTTGATTCCAATGGCATTGAGCACTGTGAGGTGAATGGAGGAACTTTCGCGACAGATGACCCTCGAAACACCAAATTTTTTAAGCAAAGCGGCAATCTGGACTGAGATCCCAAAATCATCTCCGATACAAACCACAAATACGTCAGCTTCTTTAACTGGTAAAAGCCTCAAGGCGTGCGGGTCGGTTGCATCCAGACAAATGGTGTTCGCCACGGCGTCTTTAAAATATTCAACCTTGTTTAAATTATTATCCACACCAAGTACATCGTGTCCTAATGAAGTTAGAATTTTTGCCAGTGAGGCTCCAAAATTTCCTAATCCGATTGCAACAATGTTCATTTCAAGATATTTTAATAAAATTTATTTAATCTGTTGCGCTGAATTTCTCCCGGTAAGTCAGGCAATTCAGAACTAAGTTATAATCAAATTCTCTTTCGGGTACCTATATAACGATGAACCTCCAAATCCTTTTGCCAGCGATAACAGAAGTGTTATACTTCCCATTCGTCCAATATACATTAAAAGAACGAGGATATATTTGGAAGGTGAAGAAAGATGAGGCGTTAAATCGAGGGACAATCCGACGGTTCCGAATGCCGAAAAACATTCAAATATGATCTTGTACATTCCGAACTTTCCATCAAAAGAAAAGATGGCGAAAGCTCCCAAAAGTATGATGAAAATTGACAGGGTAATAATGGCAAATGCCTTATTGACCGAATACTCATGAATTTCATACTTGTGTATCTCGATGTGATTTTTCCCTTTAATGATGCGCAAACTATTCAGGATAGCTATCGCAAACGTACTGGTCTTGATACCACCTCCGGTCGAAACAGGAGAAGCGCCAATCCACATTAAAAATGTAATAATCAGAATGGATGGCATCGACAGGGCCGACATGCTAAACGTATTGAATCCTGCAGTTCGGGGAGTGACACTCTGGAAGTATGACATGGCCAGTCTTGATTTTAAATCCATACCCAACTGTGTGTTGCTGGCTTCAAAATACAGAAAAGATAAAGTTCCGAAAACCAACAGGACAAAAGTTGAAAACATGACTATTTTAGAGTTCAACGTAATCATGTTGACGCGGTGAACATACGATTTTCTGGTCCTGAAATATTCAAATAGCCATTTAACCTGACTTTTGCTGTACTGGTATAAATTCAGTAAAACCGGGAATCCGATACCTCCGAGTACAACCAGATTGGCAATCCAGACATGTACACTGTAGTTTGTCCGGATCCGGGCATCGTATAAATTATCGGTAAGTGTTGAAAAACCTGCATTACAGAATGCGGATATCGAATGAAAGATGGAGAATCTCAGATTGTCGCTTACTGATCCGAGAGCGTTTTTCTCAAGCGAAAGATAAATAACCGTCGCTCCGATAGCTTCAATTAAAAATGTAATGAGCACCACTTTCATCAACGACTTCAGGATACCATCAAAACTGTCTTCGCTCAGGTAATCGCGAAGCATGGATTGTTCGCGCAGGGATGATTTTTCCTTGAAGAAAATGCCAAAAAAACTGGTAATGGTCATGACTCCAATGCCTCCTATCTGGAACAGGGCCATAATAATAAATTTCCCCAAAAAGGTATATCTGGTTGCCGTATCAACTACGGTCAGACCGGTAACGCATACCGCACTCGTGGATGTAAACAGCGCATCGGTAAACTGTATCGGCACAGTTGTCGACATAGGCAACATTAAAAGCATAGTTCCGACAGAGATAAAAAACGCAAAACTCACCATGAACAACTGGGCCGGGTTGAGCACTTTTATCATTAAATTCATCTCCATCCTCGCCAACTCGAGAAAGAAAAGCAGAAACGACAACATTTGAATCCCGGATGTTTGATAGAGGTAATATTTAAAGGTCTCCCCATAATTCACCACGAAACTGGGGAAAAAGAACAAGATCAGGAATGCTCCAATAAACAGTTGAGTCATAAATACTTTTCGGAAACTCGAACTTCCTCTAAAGAAAATTGAACGAATGATGTACAACGCACCAATAATGGTGTAGCTAATCTGAAAATACCGATTGTGGATTTGAAACATGGACACCCGGTCAGGACTTGGAAAACCTATATCCTGAATTGCCATCATAAACAGACCAAGTGTAAAAAGAAATAATATCCAGTTGATGATACTTCTTGTATTCAGCAGATCATTTTTCCAGTCAATTTTTCGGAAATACTGTTTAAGTTTAAACATACAGAATATAAAAAAACATCCCAAAATTAGTTAGTTTTACTAAGAATGATCCAAATTCCGATTTTTATTTTTGAAACCTTATGCCTCGGAGATTAAGGGAACAGGTTAATCAGCAAAATGGATTTAAATTCTGGACGCTGGTTTCTGAAAATCATTTGCAAATCCATACAGGCACGGAATCTTCACGAACGTTATAGTCCGTAACTTGTTTAAGTACCAATATTGTACTATTTTTGAACCAAATAAAATTTAACATCAAACATCTGCCTACAAAACAGATCTTTATCCCCTGCTAATGTTTACATACATATCCCGTTTCATTCTTAAAAACAGATTTTTACTGGTTCTGATTCTTGCCCTGATGACCGCATTTATGGCCTACAAAGGGAAGGATGTAACTCTATCGTATGAAAATTCATCGTTATTACCAGAGAAGGACAGCACAAGAATTGAATACTTTGAATTCAAGAAGCTTTTTGGCGAAGATGGAAATGTCATCGTCATCGGAGCAAAAAATCCGGATATTTTCACTCTTGATCAGTTTAACGCATGGTCTGACCTGGGCAATAAAATACACGGAATAAATGGTGTTCAGGAAGTTGTTAGTATCACCAGGGCCATAACACTGGTGAAAAATGACGAAACCCACCAGTTCAATATCAATCCCGTAGTCAGGCAGAAACCTACCACACAAGCAGAAGTTGACAGTCTGAAAAACCGGATCACAAGCCTTAAATTTTATGAGGGGATGTTATACAATCCCAAAACCAAGGCAACGCTGATGACTATTGCCCTCGACAGGCACAAACTGAACGATGTAAGCCGTATCGCGCTGATCGACAAAATTGTTAAAGCTGTTGAGTCATACCGGACTAAAAACAAAGTTGAAATCCACTTCTCCGGAATGCCCTATATCCGGACTGTTACCATGCAAAAGGTAAAACATGAACTTTTCCTTTTCGTGATCATGAGTATAGCCATTGCTGCCTTTATCATGTTTCTTTTTTTTCGGTCCATACGTGTAGTTTTAAGTTCGCTTCTAATTGTTGGAATAAGCATTATCTGGGTGGTGGGTACATTGGCGCTTTTTAAATACAAAATCACCATCCTGACCGGGGTTATTCCGTCGCTCATCGTAATCATAGTGATTGAAAACTGTATTTATATCCTGAATAAATACCACTGGGAATATAAAAATCATGGCAATAAGATGAGAGCCTTATCACAGGTGATTCACCGGATCGGCTTTGCCTCACTCATGACCAATGCTGCGACTGCCCTTGGATTTGCCGCTTTCATCCTGGTCCCGAACCAATTGTTGCGCGAATTTGGATTGATAACTGCCCTCAACATCATGATCCTGTATGTGCTTTGCATTGTTTTGCTTCCAATTATTTTTAGCCTGCTGGCACCACCCTCGGCCAAACACCTTAAACACCTCGATAATAACTTCTTTGGCGCAGTTCTCGATAAGGTCATTTATCTGATCAGCTTCCGGAGAAACCTGATTTACAGCATAGCCGGAGGATTGGTTGTCGTTGGATTTATCGGATTGAGCATGATGAAGACTTCCGGAAAAATAGTGGATGATTTCAGGCACGATGATCCGGTGTATATCGATCTGAAGTTTTTTGAAAATAATTTTGGCGGGGTAATGCCTTTCGAGATTTCAGTTGACACGAAGAAAAGAAACGGTGTACTAACCTATTCAACCATTCAAAAAATTGACAAACTTCAACATACCATCAATCAGTACCCCGAGTTCTCTAAGCCCCTTTCGCTGATCGAGGTATTCAAATTCGCCCGACAGTCCTATTATGGCGGCGATTCTGGCAAATATTCACTGCCAAGTTTGATGGAAAAGAACTTCATATTAAGCTATTTACCGCAAAAGGTTCAGGGAAGCGGCAACGACTTGCTGAAATCATTCATCGACAGCGCCAAACAAATTACCAGGATTAGCTTTCAGATGGCCGATGTTGGTACCAATCACATGGATTCGCTGATGGCAAAAATTCGTCCTCAGGTGGACAGCATCTTCGATCCGGCCAAATTTAACGTGAAAGTAACCGGAAACAGTGTGGTTTATGCCAAAGGAACCAACTTTCTGATCCGGAATTTATTTGAGAGTGTAATAATCGCGATTATCCTGATTTCAATTCTCATGGCCATTTTATTTTCGTCCATACGGATGATTCTGGTTTCAATGGTTCCAAACATCATTCCTTTGGTGATTACGGCTGCTATCATGGGGTTTGCAGGTATTCCCATCAAGCCGTCAACCATTATTGTATTCAGTATTGCCCTTGGAATTTCGGTTGATAATGCCATTCAATACCTTTCGCGGTACCGGCACGAATATAAATCCAGTGATGGGGCTATTAAACAATCGGCCATCAATGCCTTGCACGAAGCCGGATTTAGCATGATATACACCAGCATCGTCCTGGTACTGGGATTCAGCGTATTCATTGTTTCAGAATTTGGCGGAACACAGGCATTGGGAATCCTTATATCAACCACTTTGCTGATTGCTATGTTCTTTAATATTTTGGTACTTCCGTCACTTCTGCTTACGCTTGACAAACGGCTGGTCAGCAAGGCATTTACTGAACCCATCATCGAGATTTATGAAGAAGATGAAGAGGAAGATACTGAGCTTGAGGCAGAATTTCCGGAAGAGAATGGGAAGAATGAATGATCTGATGGTTACATCTTTGCTTCCTGAAAACAATCTGATCGAACACCTTTGCTTTGGCTGACAGGGTAGAACATTCAAGATAAAAATAGCGATATGCAAGACTACATTTCATTCGGACTGCTTTGTTTTACCTCCTTTTTTACTCTCATAAATCCACTAGGCACTATGCCCATTTTTATGACCATGACCTCCGAGTTGGATGTTGGTCAACGGAATACAACAGCGAAAAAAGCTACAGTCATTGCTTTTTTCACCATTGTTGGTTTTGCACTTTCCGGACAATTGTTATTTAATTTTTTTGGGATTTCGGTGAATAGTTTCCGGATTGTAGGTGGTATTATCTTTTTTATCATGGGGATGGATATGCTTCAGGCACGACTGGGTCAGGTGAAAATCAAAGAATCGGAAGTAAAAAGTTACATGAGCGATATTTCCATTACACCGCTGGCGATACCGATGATCTGCGGCCCCGGCGCCATTACCAATGCCATCGTACTGATGGAGGATGCTGCAAGCCTCGAACGGAAAATAATCCTTTTTGCTGCGATCACCATTGTCCTGATTATTACCTACCTGATTCTTTACAGTTCGTCGCGGATTATAAAATTTCTGGGTCCTACAGGCAACAATGTAATGATGAGGCTAATGGGCCTGATCGTGATGGTTATTGCTGTCGAATTCTTTTTTAGCGGACTGAAACCGATCATTTTGGATATGAGGTTGAATTTCTGCACAACATTACCAAAATGAGTTATCCCTATATTGACTCAGGCTATTAATATATTCCCGGATCAAATTTTAATCGTGGAAATCGTTCGTCAGTATCCTGAATTCCGTTCGTCGGTTGAGCATCTTGGCTATTTCCTGCTGTTCGGGAGTGAGTTTCAGGATAAATTCCTCGGTCAGCTCGTCGTTACGTTTTAAGAAATCGTATTGTTTGGCAAGGGCTTTGGTCACTTTCTTTGGCCAGGTTTCTCCGTATCCTTTGGCTACCAGACGGGCTGAGTTTATGCCTTTTGAAATCAGATAATCGACCACTGACTGTGCCCGTTTTTGTGAAAGTTCGGAGTTGAACTGTTCACTTCCAACAAAATCGGTATGAGCCATCAGTTCGATGGTGATGGTCGGGTTCAGAATCAGCAGCTGAACAACCGTGTCGAGTGCTGCTTTTGATTCTTCCGTGATCTCATAACTTCCGAAGGCATAATTGATGTTATTGACTTTGATGGGTTCATCGGTTGGTGAAAGTTTAAACAGGAACTTGAAATCCTTGCTGTTATCCAGACCAATGGTGGTGGTTCTGACTTTATCGTTCAGATAGCCATCTTTAAAAGCCGCAAATACGTACTCTATTTCCGGTTTTAATTTCAGTTGGAACCGTCCGCCGTCCGCCCGCATTTTCAGGTTCGTTCCATCGGTTCCGATAATCCGGATGAGCGCACCGTCAATTTTTTGGTTAGTTTCCTTGTTGATAATTTCGCCGGAAGCATTGAAAACTTTAGGAGGAAGGTAAAATGAATAAATATCATCTTTTCTCGATCCTTTGCGGTTCGACGAGAATAAGCCTTTTTCAACTTCTCCTTTGATGAAGGAAATCCCAAAATCGTCACCGGGTGAGTTGATCGGCGCTTTCATATTTTCAATTTTCCACTTTCCTTTTTCGTCTTTTACGGCTTTGAAAATATCCAGTCCGCCAATTCCGGTGTGAAAGTTGGATGAAAAATATAACTCGCCGTTCTCGCGGATAAACGGGAACATTTCGTCGCCTGGAGTATTTATTTCAGGACCAAGGTTTACCGGTTTATCAAATTTTCCGCCCTTGTCGGCAGCTACCCAGATGTCTTTTCCACCGTAACCACCCGGACGGTCTGAAACAAAATACAGCATGGTGCCATCAGCGCTTAGCGAGGGATGGGCAGCAGTAAGGCTGTCTCCAACCAGTTCGATTAAAGTAGGTTCTGACCAATCGCCTCTTGATTGATTTGCTGCATATAATTGGGCGCCTTTATCTTTGGATTTGTCGTACAGACAACGGGTAAAAATCATCAGGTCGCCCCGGTCTGAAAGCGTTGCAGCTCCTTCATCGCTGGCGGTATTGATCATGTTATTTTCTTCGAGCAATTTGGGAGGTTCCCATTTCTGTTTTTGCACTTCAAATTTGCTGGTGAATAAATCGGCAAAACGAGTGCCTGTGATGTTGCTTTTCCGTTTGCCGGTAACCAGTTCGCGGGTGGAGGTTAAAATAATTTCGTTGTCGCGGCCACCGACAAAAACCGGACAGTAATCGTTTTCTTTCGAATTCAGCTCCTTTACCGCACTCACCATAAAGCGATTTGGTTTATCCAGCCATTCCTTAACAACCAAGCTGGCTTCCAGTCCGTTTCTCGCAATCTGGTCGTCAGGATTTATTCCCAGGTAGGTTTGATACCAGGTTATCGCCTCTTCGTATTTTTGGGTGGAGCGCAAGCAATCGGCATAATGAAGCATGCACACGGAGCCGGCATAATTTCGCTTAATGGCATTTTTATACCAAACAGCCGCCTTGGCAAAATCGCTCAATTTATAGTATGATTCTGCAATCCGGAAGGCCATTTGGGCTTTTTCCTGACCAAGTTTCGGGCTGCGATATGCTTTTCTGTATTTTTCGATGGACTGATAGTATTCACCAATGTTGTAGGAATTATCGGCCATGCTCATGTATTTACGCGCCGAACAGGAACCAAGGAATACGACCAGAAGAATGAGAAATATTTTTAAGAAAAGCGGGTTCTTCATTTTCAAACTATCACGTGTGGTGGTAAAAGTAACCATTTTTAATCCATTCTAAAAAACGGAAAAGCTTTATTTAAAGTATGCTGATAAGGAATAATTATTTCGAACCAGGAACTGATCTGACCTGTAAAACTCTGAATTCTGTTCGGCGGTTCAACCCACGGGCAATTTCCTTCAGTTTCTCGCTTTCAAGTTGGTTGATGGTTGCCACATTCAATACTTGGCCTACCTGAAGAAACTCGTATTGTTTGGCCAGTTTCTGGTTCACTTTTAATGGAATTGACTCTCCGTATCCCTTCGAATTCAGGTTCTTTGCCGGAATTCCTTTTTCGCCCAGATACTGCATAACCGATGCGGCCCGTTTGCCTGACAGCTCCATGTTGAATTTCTCATCGCCCGAATCGTCGGTATGAGCTGATATTTCAATGATTGCTTCAGGATTTAATTTCAACAGATCGACCAGCTTATCGAGCGAAGATTTGGCTTGAGGCAACAACTCCCATTTTCCTGATTCGTAATTGATGTTGTCAATCTGGATGGGTTTATTGGTGGGAATCGGCCTGATGTCAACTTCAAATTCTTTGGCTGTACGAAGTCCGCGGGTGGTTAATTTCGCTTGCGCGTTGAGGTAACCATTGGCGAAAACAACGATTGCATAGTCACTTTCAGGATTTAATGAAGCCTGAAACCGGCCATTGACCGATCTGATCTTTTGGGAACTACCATCAGAACCAACAACGCGAATGTTGACATCGGGCAGGATCGAATCGGTTTCGCTGTCGTGTATTTTTCCGAAGCACTGAAATAACTTGGGCGGAAGGAAAAATGAATAAATGTCCATGCCACGACTGCCTTGTCTGTTGGATGAGAAAAATCCTTTCTCGAGATTGCCGTAAAATTGAATGGCTAAATCGTCGCCTGGAGAATTAACTGGTGGTGGAAGTTGATCGATTTGCCATTTTCCGTTGTTTTTTTGTACCTGAAAAATATCAAAACCTCCAAGCCCGGGATGAAAATCGGATGAAAAGTAAACGTATCCGTTGGGTTTTTCAAACGGATAAATTTCATTTCCGGAGGTATTGATTTCATCGCCTGCATTTTCGGGTTCAGAAAAAATACCCGGCCCAGATAGTTGTGATTTCCAGATGTCGAAACCACCCTTTCCACCGGCCCGGTTGGAAGAAAACCAGAGTGTTTTGCCATTTTCAGTGATCATGGGGCAGGTATAATCAGAGCCATCAGCCGTGAAGGGAACAGGAACGGGGTTTGTCCATTGTCCGTCTTTTTTTAGAATATAGAAGAGCTGACTGACTGCCGGTTTTTGGATTTGCGGAATTGCTTTGGCATAAACGAGCAGTTGCATGGTCTGGTCAAGGTTCAAAAATTCTTCCTCATTCGGAGAATTTAATGAACCCGGCTCTTTCATCAAGATCGGAACCGACCATTTTTGTTTGATGCTGTCGAAGAAAGAGACGAAAAATCCGGCATATTTTTGTCCAGTGACCGGATTCATCTTAATATCCGGAATTTCTTTCCGTGAAGATTGCAGGCCGATGGACGGATTGATTCCAGGTAAAATCTGCACTGCCAGATCGTTGGCGGTGGAATTGATGCTTTTCAGGTTCTCGGTTTGATACAATTCTGGTATTTCTTTCCATTCCTGAATAAGGCGAACAGATTCCAATCCGTTGGAAGCCCATTTGCTTTTCGGGTCTTTTTTAAGTTCCGATTCGTAGATGGATTTGGCTTCGTCCGGTTTACCGGCGCTACGCAAGACGTCGGCATAAATTAATTCGACCGTTGTATCTTTATAACCAGATCTGATCGCATTCTTGTACCAAACGGCCGCTTTCGGGTAATTACCCAAATGCCGGTAACTTTCGGCCATTTTAAAATAAAGGGATGGTTTCTGTGATTTATCTTTTACTTTCTGAATGGCTATTCTGTATTTCTCAGCTGCCATGAAATATTCATTTCCCGAAAAGGAATTATTGGCATCCAAAATCAATTTATTGACTGAACAGGATGAAGCCAGGAACACAACAGCCATTAATATCTGGAATTTGATCTTCATGTGTTTCAGTTATCAGGTTCCTAAATTACTATTTTAGGTGTAACACGAACGGAATTTATAGGGAAAAATTGTTGTCGCAGTGGATCTTGCATCGCGAACCCAATCTGAAAGCCATAAAAAAAGCTTCCGGTGAAAACCGGAAGCTAATCTCTATTATTCAAGTAGGTGTGAACAATTATTTTACAAACAGTAATTCCCTGTATTTTGGCAGTGGCCACAATTCGTTGTCCACAATCAATTCGAGTTTGTCGATGTGGTAACGGATGTCATCCAGATAAGGTCTCACTTTTGCTTCATAAGCATAAGCTTTTTCTTTTTCTGTTTCAATTGTATTGGCTACTTTACGTGCTTCTGTCATTTCTTTTACTTTAGCCTTAATTGACGATATATGTGCGCCAATTTCCCGGATTAGTTCCAGACGACCTTCAGCCAATGAATTGAACTCTGCTTCGCTGAACACAATTTTAAGGTTCTTAACATTTTCGAGCAACATAGTCTGGTACTCAATTGCTGTAGGAACAATGTGGTTGCTTGCCAAATCACCTAATACGCGCGACTCAATCTGCAATTTTTTAGTGTATTTTTCGAGCTCAACCTCAATCCGACCTTCAATTTCCCGTTCGCTTAAAACACCGGTTCTGGCATACATTTCAACAACACGCTTGTCGTGCATGGCCTCCAATGCAGTTGGAACGCTGTTAATGTTGGTTAAACCACGACGGGCAGCTTCAACTTTCCATTCTTCGCTGTAACCGTTGCCATCAAAACGGATTGCTTTTGATTCGATGATCAGTTTTTTCAATACCTGGAAAATAGCTTCGTCTTTTTTAACACCTGCTTCAACCAATACATCAACTTCTTTCTTGAATTTGACCAACTGATCAGCTACCGCAGTATTTAAAGCAATCATTGCTGAAGCACAGTTTGCTGAAGAACCCACCGCGCGGAATTCAAAACGGTTTCCGGTAAAAGCAAACGGAGATGTACGGTTACGGTCGGTGTTGTCCAGGATAATTTCAGGAATACGGCCAATATTTAATTTAAGGGCAGTTTTTTCATCCGGGGTCATTTTGCGGTCAACAACAGCTTCTTCCATCATGTCTAACATTTTGCTGACTTCAGTTCCGAGGAAAGCGGAAATAATTGCAGGAGGAGCTTCGTTGGCACCCAGTCGATGTGTATTCGGAGCAGTAAGAATGCTGGCGCGCAACATATCCTGATTGACGTGCAACGCTTTCAGCGTATTGATCACGAAAGTAAGGAACTGCAGATTCGATTTTGGATTTTTCCCCGGAGAATACAGATTCACACCTGTGTCGGTAGATAGTGACCAGTTGTTGTGTTTTCCTGAACCATTGATACCTGCAAATGGTTTTTCATGGAAAAGCACAGCGAAATTATGGCGACGTGCAATTTTTTTCATTAAATCCATGATCATTTGGTTATGATCGTTGGCCAGGTTCAACTCTTCGTAAATTGGAGCTAACTCAAATTGATTAGGTGCAACCTCATTGTGACGGGTTTTTACCGGAATACCCAATTTGAAAGCTTCATTTTCAAGGTCTTCCATGAAACGGAAAACACGGGTGGGGATTGAACTGAAATAATGATCGTCCAACTGCTGATCTTTCGAAGCAGAGTGTCCCATCAGGGTGCGGCCGGTCAGCATCAGGTCGGGGCGGGCCATGAACAAAGCTTCGTCAACCAGGAAGTATTCCTGTTCCCATCCCAGATTGGCATTTACTTTACTTACATTTTTATCGAACATCTGGCAAACCTCAGTAGCAGCATTGTCAACGGCAGCAATTGCTCTTAACAAAGGTGTTTTATAATCGAGCGCTTCGCCGGTATATGAAATGAAAATGGTTGGGATACACAAGGTATTGTCAACAATAAAGGCAGGAGAAGAAGGATCCCATGCAGTATAACCGCGGGCTTCAAAAGTTTGACGGATACCGCCACTTGGGAAAGAGGAAGCATCTGGTTCCTGTTGAGATAACATTGAACCTGACAATGATTCAACTACTGTTCCGTTTTCACCGTGAACAATAAATGCATCATGCTTTTCGGCTGTACCGTCAGTTAATGGATGAAACCAGTGGGTAAGGTGAGTTGCACCATTTTCAAGTGCCCATGATTTCATACCCTGAGCAACTTGATCTGCCATTTTTCGGTCGATGACAGTACCATGGTCAACCGCATCAACAACTGCTTTAAAAGCTTCTTTCGACAAGTATCTCTTCATTTTCGGACGATCAAATACCATCATACCGTAAAAATCGGAAACCAGGTTTTCTTCACGTTTAACATCGATCGGTTTTCTGGTAAGAACCTCTTCCAGTGCTCTAAATCTAAACTGTGCCATAACTTAAAATTTTAAGAGTTTATATTTTGTTTGTTGTCTCAACGTATATTTGATAATCACATAACAAAAATATATAAAAAATGAGTTCAGGCATAAAAAAAACGGTCAATAGCTAAAAAGTTTACAATTATTTCAGAAAAACGATGAAAATATTGGGGTGTTGACAATAAATTACAATTATTCAGAAATTTTTCAAAAAAAGGTGAAAACTTAAATTTCAGCCAATTTGCAACAGAAAAGGGTTTTTGTGAGTTTTACTCTTTTTCTAACCTCAGGCGATTTTATGAAGTATAGAGGCGTAAATTTTATTTCTTCTTTTTCTTTTTTGGCTTTACGTTTTGTGCATCCTCAAGTAATAATGCTTTCCAATCGTTTGGATTATCTAATGATAAATCGATTGTAGTTGTATATTCTTCCTTGTCAATGATTAATGCGTTTATCTTTTGTCCGAGGAATTCTTCTATTTCATCCAACATTGGCTTCTCTTCCGGACTACAGAATGAAATGGCCAATCCTTTCCTGATTCCCCGACCTGTACGCCCGACACGGTGAACATAGTTCTCGGCCACATCAGGCAGATCGTAGTTGATGACATAGTCAACATCTGGAATGTCAATCCCACGGGAACTCACATCGCTGGCAATCAGGATTTTTACTTCACCTGATTTGAAACGGTTCATGACATCCATCCGGTCTTTTTGTTCTTTATCACCATGAATGGTAAGGCATTTAATTTCAACTCTTTCCATCGCTTTGAATACTCGTTCGGCCCGAACTTTGGTACGGACAAAAACCAGTATTTTCGATTCAGGGTTTTCTTTGATCAGTCGTTCAAGGAAAAAACGCTTGGCGTCCATTTCGATAAATGCGACAGAATGAGTGACATTTTTTGCCACCGGATTTTTAGGTGATATTTCAATGCGGATTGGGTTTGTAACCAGCGAATAGGCTAATTCCTTAATTTCGGGATTGATGGTAGCCGAAAAGAAAAGAGTCTGCCGGTTTTTTGGCAGGTGGTGAATCAGTTGCCTGATGTCTTTAATAAATCCCAGTGCTAGCATGTGGTCGGCTTCATCCAGAACAAGAATTTGTATTTGGTCTAAGAGAATGTGTCCCTGACTAACCAGATCAAACATTCGTCCGGGTGTGGCCACTAAAATATCAACACCACTTTTAAGTTTCGAAATCTGAGGGTCCTGATCAACACCACCAAAAACACATGCTGTTTTTACACGGGTATGCTGGCAGAGAATCTGAAATACTTCGGTGATCTGCAAGGCCAGTTCACGGGTTGGAACCATGACCAGGCAATATATAGATTCGCTTCTGCTGCTTCTTTTTAGCTGATGGATGATGTCGATCACCGGAATTGCAAAGGCAGCGGTTTTTCCGGTTCCAGTTTGGGCAATGGCCAAAACATCATCGCCTTTTAAAATTGGCGTAATTGCTTTGTATTGAATGTCAGTTGGGCGGCGAAATCCCAGGATGGACAGGTTTTCTTTTATTTCAAGGGATATGCGGTAATCTTCAAACTTCATAAACTAATTTAATTTTTTCAGTACAAAGAAACACATTTTTTAGCTGGATTCGGCTGCTCTCTTTTTTCGGGGTTCTTTTATGCGAAGCGCACCGGTGGATTTTAATACAACCCTGAAATTTCAGGCAAAAAAAAGGGAAGCCATTTCTGACCTCCCTGTATTGTCTTTAAAAACAAGTTCTATTTGACTTTATCCGCTTTACGAGATGAGTAGTTGATGTGCAAAGCCGCAGCTTTACGCAACTCCTGTTTAATTTCACCGACAATTTGCATTTTGGTAAACTCATCGACCTTTAATGAAGTAACCATAAAAGGAATTTCAGCTTCATCACGGGCAGCACGTTCAGCAAGAATGTAATCCGGAATATCAGAAACTTTGGCAAACTGATCGTTTAATTGAATGCGAGGCTCAGTTCCGTAAGTTTTGATAAACTGTTTCTGAGGAGGACCAACATAAATGTAGCTAACTAAGGATTTCTTTTCCAGCTTAGTCAGTTCTGTTGCTGATGGCGTCTTAATGCTGACCAATAAACTCACATCTCTGATGGTAGTCGTGACCATGAAGAAGAATAGCAACATGAATACAATGTCAGGGAGTGATGCGGTAGATATTGCAGGCGTTTCTTTATTGCCGCTTTTTCTGAATTTTGACATTATTTCTTTCCTCCTATCGTTTTAGGTTCAGCTTCTGAAATCCTGGACGGGATGGCTTCACGGATAGCATCTTGCTGCTCTCCGGTGCAATTGGCATAAATTTTATTGAATTTTGTCGTTGCCAATTCATTCCTTAGTTCATTGATCGCAGCCACTAACTCGTTTTGAACATGAAGGTACATTCCGTATTGCGTTCCCTGATCGTTCCGCAGAGAAATAACTCCTTTGGTTACTTCAACAGAACCCAATATTGGAATTTCAGTCTCTTTGGTTTCCGGTAAATTCTCGCTATTGTTCGGATTTGTCAAGAATTCCTTAGTCTTTTCCTTCAGATTTTCAATACGAATTAGCTCACCTTCAACCATCAAACGATTGTTTGCATCCAACAATACTGAGAATACATTTCGTTCTTTGATGGGAGGGGTATCGTCCTGTTTCTGATTTTCAGGTGGCATTTGTGGCAGTACACGCTCCAAACCACTATCTACGTCCATCGATGTTGCCGTGATGAAGAAGATAAGTAGCATGAACGCAATGTCAGCCATTGAGGCAGAAGGTATTTCTGGTGTCTTTCTCATATTGGTTTATTTTGCGGTTATTAAAACCGGCCGTTATTTAAAAACACGAGAAACGGAGGACCATACAATTGCAAGAATTGCTAGTGCACTCAGAATGTATGTTGCAATCAGTCCAGTACCTATCCAACGCAGAACAGATGGAGTAACGGTACCGTCTTCAAGAAATTTCTGGGAACCAAAGAATTTTGGCATCTCGCTGTTTGAAAAAATGTAAGAAATCAGAACAACTCCCCCTAAAAATCCTATTGCAATCAAAGCGCTTTTTGTAGCTTCCTTGTCAGAAATTGTGTTTATAAATTCCAGTACTAAGGCTGATACAAAGGCAATTCCCAGCAAAACATAGGACCAATATAAATTCATTGAAATCCAGGTTGACAAACCAGGGTCTGAATCATTGGCATTAAGATTGGATAATAACGAAATAATCAGGAATAATGAAATACCCAGAATTACCCATAACATCCAAGTTGTTATTTTAGCAAATTTCATAGGATCAGTTATTTTTTAGAATTGTATTTTACTAAAATGTCAATTAAAGAAATGGAGGCGTCTTCCATGCTATTTACAATGCTTTCTATTTTAGAAACACTATAGTTGTAAAAAACCTGAAGAATCATCGCAACGATCAACCCACCAATAGTTGTGATCAAAGCCACTTTAATACCACCGGCAACCAATGAAGGACTGATATCACCGGCAACTTCGATTGCATCGAAAGCCTGAACCATCCCGATAACTGTTCCCAAGAATCCAAGCATAGGTCCAAGAGCAATAAACAATGCAATCCAGATCAGGCCTTTTTCCAATAAGCTGGTTTGAACACCACCATAAGCGACTACCGTTTTTTCTACTACATCCAAACCTTCGTGCTCACGATCTAAACCTTGATAAAAGATGCTGGCGACCGGTCCACGGGTGTTGCGGCATACTTCTTTAGCTGCTTCAACTCCACTTGTGTTAAGGGCTTCTTCAATTTTTTCAAGTAATTTTTTGTTGTTTGTTGTTGCAAGGTTCAGGTAAATAACTCTTTCAATTGCAATTGCAAGACCTAAAATCATACAAATGAGGATTGAAGCCATAAAACCAGGACCCCCTTCGATGAATTTTTGTTTTAATGCACTGTGAAAGGATTGACCTTTTTCAGCCTGAGCTGCTGTTTTTTCTTCGAGATCAGCAGCAACAGCCTGTTTAGCTGGTTCAGCTTTTTTTACTCCAGTCGTTGCAGCGGGAGCACTGGTCTGAGCCACTACATTGTTTGATGCTGTTATATACAGCATGCCGAGAACTGCTATTAACGCAAATAGTTTTTTCATCTTGGTTTTAAATTTTAATTAGTAAATCTCTAAAGTTTTTAATTTGTTTTATTTGTTTAATTATTAATTACTTCCAGGTCAATTGATTTCAGCAGGTTTGTCGCTAAAATGAGAATTATTAAAAGAATCTATTTTAAAAACCGGGTCAATCTGTTTCAAAACTTATCGTGAATGCGGAGAGAGAGGGATTCGAACCCTCGGTACCCTTTTGAGGTACACACGCTTTCCAGGCGTGCCAGTTAAGCCACTCCTGCATCTCTCCTAAAATCTATGCTGGCACTCTTTTTTCACGGCTGCAAATTACAAAAAAAAATGTAACAACGAAAAAAGCTATTCACTAATTTCCCCAATCAAACTTTTATTCAGATGTAGCTTTATTTCTTCGTGTTCCAAGCCCTGTCCAAGTAGAAACATCAGCTTGGTTATTGCTGCTTCGGTGGTCATGTCTTTTCCACTAACTACACCCGCACTCAAAAGTTCGGCGCTGGTTTCATACTGGCCCATATTGACAGCGCCTCCCTGACACTGAGTTACATTCAGGAATATTATCTTACGTTTAATCGCATTTTTAATCTCGCTAATCATCCATCTTGAAGTTGGAATATTACCTGAACCAAAAGACTCGAGAACGACACCTTTCAGTCCCTGAATATTCAGGATGTTTTCGAAAACCAGTCGTCCGATACCGGGGAATATTTTTAAAATAACTACATTTTCATCGAATTGAGTACGTACTTTCAAGATTCCTTTGTTCGCAAAACGGTGTATGTTTTCCTGAAAATATTTGATTTCAACTCCGGCATTTGCCAATGGCGGATAATTTGCGGAAGAAAAAGCTCTAAAATTATCGGCATGACGTTTGGAGATCCGGTTACCCCTGAAAAGATTGGAATTGAAATAGACGCAAACCTCAGGAACAATGGCCTGCCCGTTTTTTTGAGCTGCGGCAATTTGAATCGATGTGATCAGGTTCTCTTTTCCGTCAGTCCGAAGTATTCCGATCGGAAGCTGTGAACCAGTCAATACGATCGGTTTGTCCAGATTTTCGAACATATAACTGAGCGCCGATGCGGTGTAGGCCATCGTATCAGTTCCATGTAAAATAACAAAACCATCGTATTTACTGTAATTCCGTACAATGGTGTTGGCTATTTTTATCCAGATTGCCGGGGTCATGTTCGACGAATCGATGGGAGGGTTAAAGGTGACCACCTGGAGGTTATAACCCAGCCGGTCAAGTTCAGGTACTTCTTCCTGAATCTGGTCAAATTTTACTGGTACAAGAATACCATTGGCTGATTTCTGGACCATTCCAATAGTGCCACCAGTATAAATAATTAGAATTGATGGTTTGTGCTTCACTTGTTAATGTGCTTATATCCTGATAAATAATTAAATCCCAAAAAGGATTCGGGCATTCTCAGTGGTAATTTTTGCAATATCACCAACTGTCATTTGGTGAAGATCGGCAATTTTTTGCGCAATATAAACAAGATAGGAACTTTCGTTTCGTTTTCCCCGGAAAGGAACGGGTGTCAGGTATGGTGAATCAGTTTCGATAATAAGATGCGAAGGATCAATATGGCTGATCACCTGATCCAAACCACTTTTTTTAAAGGTGACGATTCCACCGACTCCAATTTTAAATCCAAGTTCTATAATCAGCCGGGCTTGTTCAATGGTTCCGGTAAAACTGTGAAAAACCCCGGTTAGTTTATTATCTTTTGTTTCGAGCAATACCTGATATACCTCATCGAACGAATCCCGGACATGAATGACAACGGGCAGATTGTATTGGCGTGCCAGTTCGAGTTGAAAACGGAAGGCGTGGATTTGTTCTTCAAGAAATGATTTTTCCCAATATAAATCGATTCCAATTTCTCCGATTCCATAAAATTTGCGTTTTTTCAACCAGTATTCAACAACCTGCAATTCTTCCTGGTAATCGTGGTTTACCGAAGTCGGATGCAATCCCATCAACGGAAAACATATGTGTGGATAGGTATCCGCCAGATCAAGAAGGTTTTTTACCGATGAACTGTCAATGTTGGGTAAAATAATCTTTCTGACATCATTGGAATACGCCCGCTGAATAACTTCGTCCAGGTCGTGTATGAAATCAGTTGAATAAATATGAGAATGGGTATCAATCAACATTTTCCGCAAAATTTGACCAAAATAAGACAAAAAATAATACCTGAATATGAAGCGAATATTATTTTATTGGCAAATCTGCAGAAAATCAATTCAGACTCTGTTCTTGCTTAATGATAAAAAAAATCGAACAGGCAACATGAAAAATGTCCCGAAACCTCTTCCGGAGAAAAGGTTTGCGGGACACTTTTATAATTTGCCAGTTGATTGGATCAGACGATTCCCTGGGCAAGCATGGCTTCGGCGACTTTGACAAAGCCCCCTACATTGGCGCCAACCACATAATTTACTTTATTCCCTTTCCTGCCATATTTCACGCAAGTTTCATGAATGTCTTTCATTATGCGGTGCAGATACAAATCGACTTCTTCTTTGGGCCAGTTCATGCGGATGGAGTTTTGAGACATTTCCAATCCTGAAACTGCTACACCACCTGCATTTACTGCTTTACCGGGAGCATAGGTGATAGCTTCAATCAGGTATTCAACCGCATCGGCAGTACATCCCATGTTTGAGGTTTCTGCCACCAGGAAGCATCCGTTGCTCACCAATGTTTTTGCATCTTCGAGATGCAATTCGTTTTCGTAGGCACATGGCATGGCAATGTCAACAGGGCATTCCCATGGTTTTTTGCCAGGTATAAATTGTGCCCCGAACTCGGTTGCATAAGGTTGAACCACATCATTGTTCGAAGCCCGAAGTTCGAGCAGGTAATCGATTTTTTCGCCTTTTATTCCGTCGGCATCATAAATATAGCCGTCAGGTCCTGAAATGGTAACTACTTTTCCACCAAGTTCATTAATTTTGATGATAGCCCCCCATGCAACATTTCCAAAACCTGAAACGCTGAATGTTTTACCTTCAAGCTCTTTTCCCATATTATTCAGCATGTGGTGCACAAAGTAAACCGCACCGAAACCGGTTGCCTCCGGACGGATTAAACTTCCGCCCCAACCTAGTCCTTTACCAGTCAAAACGCCGGTAAACTCATTCCGGAGCCGCTTGTACTGACCAAACAAAAACCCGATTTCGCGACCGCCAACACCAATGTCACCAGCCGGAACATCGGTATTTGGACCAATGTGACGAAAGAGTTCGGTCATAAACGACTGGCAGAAATGCATGATCTCATTGTCTGACTTGCCTTTCGGGCTGAAATCCGATCCTCCTTTTCCGCCGCCCATAGGCAGGGTTGTCAAACTGTTTTTAAATGTTTGTTCAAATCCCAGAAATTTCAGAACGCTCAAAGTTACTGTCGGGTGAAACCGTAGCCCTCCTTTGTAAGGTCCAATGGCCGAATTAAATTCAACACGGTATCCACGGTTAACCTGCACTTCACCGCGATCATCTGTCCACGGTACGCGGAAAATAATGGTGCGTTCGGGTTCAACAATACGTTCCAGAATTTTTGCTTTCTGGTATCTGGGGTTTTTCTGATAAACGTCCCATACCGATTCTATCACTTCCTGAACAGCCTGATGAAATTCACGTTCGCCCGGAGTACGGCTTTTCAGAGCCTCCAGAAATTCGCTGATGTCTGTTTTCATGTGTTTTGAATTTTAAAGAATAGCCAAAGTTATTCTTTAAAGTTGTTGGTTATTCCAATTAAAAAAAAACGAAAACAAAATTATATTGCAGCTAATTAGCGTGTTAGGTAGTTAAAAACGAATGTTTAACAACATGGATTGACTTTCATCAGTATTTTGGACGTCGATTAATCCTCATGAATCTAAAAGGGGGCTTTTTGCCTGAAAATCAGTGCTTAAATTAACAATTTAAGATAAAAACGGACCTGTTCAAATCGGTTTGCAATCAAACTTATTCAAAAAGTTGTGATATCGAATTAAAACGAAGGTTCTGGTGATATTTCGTCAATTCATTTGTCTATGTTCGACTAAAGCTTGGGCAACTTGAAAATGCGTTCCATCAGCTGCCATTTTTCGTCGGCAGTGGCTTCCGCGGAGCTTTGCTGGAATCTTGACACGTAGGCTTCCCATTCGCTTTGCCTTGGTTTACCTGCAAGTTCTTTCATGGCTTTGTCGGGAACAAAATCGGCAACAGTGTCCATAATCATAAACAAGCTTGTTCCATAAATATAGATTTCCATGTCGATGATGCCAACTTCTTGCATTCCCCTGGTAATTTCAGGCCAGAAAGCGTATGGAGAATGGACTTTTTTATACTCTTCGATCAATGTCTCATCGTCTTTCAGCGACAGTGTTTTGCAATAGCGGATGAAGGTGGTCAAATTCGAAGGATCAATATCTTTCATAGTCAATATTGTATAATGAATAGGAAGTCAGAATCTTTATGCTTTTACCTGATGGCCTTTTAGCGAATAAAAAAGGATAAACAAAAACAAGGGAATAGGAGCAAAAAATCCGCTTGACATCCCGAATGTGTCAGATATCGCACCCATTAGTGGCGGGAATATAGCTCCTCCAACAATGGCCATGACGATAAAAGAAGCAGCTTTTTTCGTTTTTGGCCCTAAATCTTTGATGCCAAGCGCAAAAATTGTTGGAAACATGATTGACATCAGAAAGAATATGGCATAAAGTGCGATTAGCGAAAACCAACCCATATTCAGGCTAACCACCGGTAGCAACAAAATGCACAATGCGGAGTACAGAGCCAATATTCGCGTAGGTTTTATAAAACCCATAATATAACTTCCCGACATCCGACCGATCATAAAAAGGGCAAAGCCAATCGACAGAAAATATGGCCCATTCTTCACATCGAAACGGGGATACTGACCTTCATCGGTTACAAAGTTGATCAGATAACTGAAGATACCAGTCTGTGCCGCAACATAACAAAATTGCGCGATGACACCCAAAACAAAATGTGGCTGTTTAATTAATGGTATAAAAAAAGTTGGCTTCTCTTCTACTCCTGATACATCAATGCCATGCCCAAGTCCAACTTCTTCTTCAGAAATTTCAGGAAGAGGAAGACGCGAAAAAATCAGTGCAACAGTTAAAACAACCAATCCGATGATACTTAAAGGTAAAATCATAGATGTCATTTTCTCGCCAGCCACATTGCTTTGATTTCCGTAAATCGATAAGGCTATGAGTGGCCCAATGATCCAGGCCAGGCCATTGAATGACTGCGAAAAATTTATTCGTTGCTCGGCCGATTCCTTTGGCCCAAGTTTGGTGGTATATGGATTAGCAGCCGTTTCAAGTGTTGCCAGACCACAACCAAGGATAAACAAACAGGTCAGAAATACCCAGAATGATTCGAAAGAGGTTGTTCCTGCAATTAGAAATGCGCCTGTGGCAAAAAGTGACAAGCCCAGAATAATCCCTTTTTTATATCCGAATCTTCGCATAAAATATCCGGCTGGTAGAGCCATAATGAAATAAGCTCCGTAAAGTGAAAACTGGATAAAACTGGATTGCCATTTCTTCAGATGAAGGATCTGCTGAAAATGTTTGTCCAATGTATCGATCATGCCATGCGCTATTCCCCAAAGAAAAAACAGGGACGAGATTAAAATAAAAGGGATCAGGAACTCTTTCGTCGTAAGTTTGTGCTTGTTGGCCATGGTTTGAATTTTATTTGGTTTACGTTTAAGTCCTTCAACTCAGTTGGATGAAACTTCCTTTTAACCTTCAATTAATTGTGCTTGGTTCTGAATCTACACTACATGAATTTTTATGGTGCGATATCCGTAAATAGCAATAACAACGAAACAGAAGAGCGGCAAAATAAATGAAAAGTTCACTGCCGGTATGCCGGCCACGGTGCCCAGATCAATTATTAACCCTTGAAGCGGCGGCATTAAAGCTCCGCCTACAATAGCCATAACCAATCCTGCCGCACCAAGTGTAGCATCTTCACCCAAACCTTCAAGGGCAATCCCATATATCGTAGGGAACATGAGCGACATAAAGGCAGAAACACCTATGAGGCTGTACAAACCAGCCATTCCCTGGATCAGGATTGCACCAAGGGTTAAAATAAATCCACCGGCGGCAAACGCTGTTAAAAGGACTCTCGAATTCAGGTATTTCATCAGCATGGTACTGATGAACCTGCTCGAAAGGAAGATTGCCATGGCAATGATGTTGTAGTTTTGTGCTGTTGCCTTATTGATACCTAAATTTTCAGCATACTGGATAATGAATGTCCAGCACATTATTTGCGCTGCCACATAAAATACCTGGGCGATTACCCCTTCCCGGTATTTCACGTTGGCAATCAGTCTCCTGAAAGTGTCCATGGCATGGATGGTATGATCAGGATCTTTGCGCTTTGGCATCCTGAAAAAGTATATTGTCAGAAACATCAGGATAACGAAAAATCCGAGCAGAACATACGGGTCGCGGATTACCGACAGATCGTGTACCCGAATGGTTGCTTTTTCTGCTTCGCTCAACGTGTTAAAAACCAACTCGCCGGCATCGTTTCTGACATCAGACTTGAGGGAAGTCAGGATAAAATTTGAAGCGACAAACATGCCTAGCAATGATCCCATCGGATTAAATGATTGTGACAGGTTCAGTCGACGGGTCGCCGTTTCTTCGGAACCCATGGAAAGAATATAAGGATTGGCTGTTGTTTCCAGAAATGCCAGCCCGAAGGTTAGAATGTATAATGATAAAAGGAAGAATTCAAAAATTCCATATTTTGCTGCCGGATAAAACAGGAGTGCCCCTGAAGCATATAATGCCAATCCGACCAAAATCCCTTTTTTATAACTGTACCTTTTTACATACAGTGCAGCAGGAATAGCCATGGTAGCATATCCGCCGTAAAAGGCAAACTGAATCAATGCTGCCCTTGCGTTCGATATTTCCATTACGGTTTTAAATGCCGCAACCATCGGATTGGTGATGTCGTTCGCAAATCCCCAAAGGGCAAACAGACTTGTAATTAGAATGAAAGGAACCAGTAGTTCCTTTGAAACAACTCTTTCTTTAAGTTTACTGTTCACCCGCAAGTTTGTTAAGTTTAATATGAGAATATTTCTTCCGAATTAAATCTTTCAGAAATAGATTTAACACAAAAAATAAGAATTCAAAAATCATGAAACAATTCTGAAAACGCAAATTCATTTTTACAGGTAATCGCTTGTAAAGCAATGCAAAGTATGAAAGATGTTACGAAACATTTTGTAACACTGCAAAACTCTGCATTCAGGCCATAGATCCTGTCAATTTGTTTTTCAAATTACGATAGTAAGATTTTCTGGTAAATCACCCATCCTGTACTGTGCTGAATAGAGTTGATGCTTTCAACAAATACTGATTGTGGTAAAATTTATACCTTTGCATCCAAACTTTAAATATCAGCAAAATGAGCAAAGCAGAAATTTATACCAGCAAAGGTGTTATGAAAGTGAATTTTTACGATGAAGATGCACCGGGCACTGTCGCTAATTTTATCAAGTTGTCGAAAAGCGGTTTTTACGATGGTTTGACTTTCCATCGTGTAATTCCTGATTTTGTGATCCAGGGTGGTTGTCCTGATGGAACAGGTGCCGGTGCCCCAGGTTATAAAATCCCTTGTGAATTGGATGGCGAAAACCAGTTTCACGACCGTGGAGTTTTATCGATGGCTCATGCCGGACGCAATACAGGTGGTTCGCAGTTTTTTGTCTGCCACAGTCGCCGGAATACGGCTCACCTCGACCGCAAGCACACTTGCTTTGGCAAGGTTTACGAAGGGCTCGAAGTTATCGATGCCATTCGCCAGGGCGATTTGATTGAAAAGATCGTTATTATTGAAGAATAGAACATCAGAACCCTCGCAACTCGCGGGGGTTTCTTATTATCAGAAATCAGATGCTGCTTTTTCGATCTTCGAATTTAGCATATCCTTGCCTTTATTCAGTTGTTTGACCCTCAGCGGATCGTCGTAGATCCAGCAGATGGCTTTGTAGCGTGAACCTTTGGGAATGGAAGCTACTCCTATTTTTATGGTTTTGGTACCGAACTCCCAAATGTCTGTCCATTGAAGCTGGGTTTCAACAAAAGCAAAATCATCCGGATATCCGAAACTCTTTTTGGGTTTGTCGTATTTGGTGGTAATAATCTCTTTCAGGTTCTCAACCTTTGCCCTCACCGATGATTCGAGATGGAGCGACGACTCTGAATCCGTTTGCAACTGAAGCATGTAAAGTTGTCCGGCATCGTTAAACGTGGGTGAAAAAGAATACTGGCAGGCACCCAGCGTTTTACTATTTCCTTGATTTAGTGTTCTTTTCATGATCTCTTTTACGGTATCACGCGACATCCCGAATTTCAGTTCGCCAAAAGCGGTCATGGCCTGATCGAGTCGGGCAGCTTTAGCCAGACTGTCGGCCAGAAAGTTTTCGCGCTCCAATTGTTGAACGACTAAAATAGAATCAGCTTTTCTTTTTTCAGCTAATCCCTTCTTTCTGTTCGAATTACATGAACCCATCAGAAATAATACGGCGAGTAAAAAGAAAATGGATTTCATAGCGGAATTTTTTATATAGTTTTACCCTGAATTCCTTATTTTTGATGCTCTCAAAAATAAGGAATCTGATTAATTAACCTTTATAAAACTGATTAATTTAATTTTGAATGGTCATTTTATCTGTTAATATTCAGGATTATAGAAGCAATTTTATGAATTATATCAAATAGATCTGTAGGTCGGATAATTCAAAAGGGATCTTTCTTACTTGGGAATCATCGGTATTTTATCGCTTTTCGGTGTAATAAATCTTAAATTTAACGATAAGAAAAATCTTTTTTGGCGAGGATTGATAGGAAGTGTCGCGGTTTATCTGTTTTATCTGACCATCATCAAGCTGGGAGTTGGAAGGGGTTCTGTTTATATTTATTCATACCCCATTTTTGCGACATTATTCAGTATGATTATACTGAAAGAAAGAGTGGAGCCCATCAAGTTGGTGGTTATTTTCATATCCTTTGCAGGGCTTGTTTTGCTTTAGTGATCATCAATTTCAGAATAGGTAAAAAGAGCAGGATCCTGAAATTGGTGGAATAGGCTGAAAAACAAATCGGTATCCCGTTCAAGAGTAAACTGCCATTTCTGAAAATAATTAGAATTTTCTAATCTTTTATAAATCATTACATTTCAAATCATGAAACTAACTAAATTAAAAACCTTTGTTATGACAAGTGTGGTATTGACCGTATTCTTAGGTCAAACAGGCTGTACCCCAACCTATCTTTCGAAAGAAAACATCATTCCAAAACCGGTTTCGGTTGTTCCCACAGGAAGTTCATTTAACATGAACGATCAGACTGATATTTACGTACAGGGCGAATCGGCCGAAATGAAACAAGTCGGTCAGTACCTTGCTGACAAGTTGAATATTTCAACCGGATTGGGGCTTGAAGTAAAATCTACCATTGAGGCTCCAACTCCGGGGAATATCTTTTTGTCAATTTCGGGCGATGATGCCGAATTGGGCGATGAAGGTTACCAACTAACGATTACGAAAGAATCGGTCAGTCTGTTAGCCAACAAACCTGCCGGATTGTTCCATGGTATTCAAACCATTCGCCAGATTTTACCTGCTAAAGTCGAAATGAATTCTGTTCAGAAAGGGCCGTGGAAGCTGGCAACCGGAACCATCCGCGATTTTTCGACCTATGGGTATCGTGGTTCTATGCTCGATGTGGCCCGTCATTTCTTTGAAGTGGATGAGCTAAAAAGTTTAATCGACCAGATGGCTTTCTACAAAATGAATGTATTTCACCTGCATTTGTCTGACGATCAGGGATGGCGGATCGAAATCAAATCGTGGCCAAACCTGACTAAACATGGTGGAAGCACCGAAGTGGGCGGTGGCGAAGGCGGTTTTTATACTCAGGAGCAATATTCCGGTATCGTCAAATACGCTCAGGACAGGTACATTACCATTATTCCTGAAATCGATATGCCGGGGCATATCAACGCAGCTATGGCCTCGTATCCTGAATTAAACTGCAACGGAAAAGCCACTGAATTGTACACCGGAATTGAAGTCGGGTTCAGCTCTTTTTGCACGGGCAAGGAAATTACCTACAAGTTTATAGATGATGTGATTCGGGAGCTGGCCGCGTTAACACCTGGCCCATACATCCACATTGGTGGCGATGAATCCCATTCAACCAAAATTGAAGACTATATCCCGTTTGTCAACCGTGTTCAGGATATGGTAATTGCTCATGGCAAAAAAGTACTTGGATGGGACGAAATAGCTCTTTCAACCTTAAAGCCAAATACCATTGCTCAATATTGGGCAAAAGCCGAAAATGCCACAAAAGCGGTAGCTCAGGGAGCAAAAGTATTAATGTCGCCTGCCAAATATGCTTACCTCGATATGCAGTACGATTCTACCAGTACCTTTGGATTGCATTGGGCTGGTTATGTTGAAGTGGACAAAGGTTACAACTGGGATCCCGGAAACCTTGAACCCGAAATTAAAAAGGAAAACATTATTGGGATTGAAGCGCCACTTTGGTCCGAAACTGTTTCGAACCGTCAGGAAGCCGAATACCTGATTTTCCCACGCCTCCCCGGATATGCCGAAATCGGCTGGACTCCTGTGGAATTACGGAATTGGGACAACTACAAAGTTCGATTGGCGAACCACGGCGAACGGATGAAAGCCATGAATATCAACTTCTATCCATCCAAACTTGTGCCGTGGAACACAAAGGATGTGAAATAACATTCAATGATGTAAATTTTAGAACAAACGCTCCTTGGATGGGGCGTTTGTTGCATGGAGCGACTGTTATGGGTTCAATCTTCCCGCCTGTTAATCCATCCGGAAAGCCTGACTGAAGGCCTTTTTGTTCTGAGGCGATTGAGAAAGGAATCTTCATTTTATAAAATCAATAACCGCCTGATACGGGAAGTGAAAAATTAGGAAGGCATCTCTTATTCCTCCTTTTCATAAGCTTCCTCCTCTTCCATTGATTTGACGTTCGGGTTGTTACCTATCTTGTCGTTGAAATCGACGTAGAAGTTCTTCGTGGGCTTAAGTGAATCAAGGTAAGCACGAAACTGATCACCTCTTTTCATTTTGACGTCGGCTTGAGTAGGGTTCCAGTCAGGAAATGTACCCTCCAGTGAAATAAAATCGGCTAAGACTGTTGCCGGCATTCGGGGCTCCTTGTCTATCCGGTAATGGAGAATATGGGTTTGCGGATTAGCCTCAATCACTGTTGCAATAGCCGGAACTCCCGTTGTCATGAGCTTCTTATGATTGCCAGGATTGGTTGTTGGAGTATCCATGGCACCGGTAAGCATCATGCGAAATACAAAGAGAAAACAAAGCCCTGTTAATCCAAAAAAGAGCGGAAACAGGTACAGCTCGTCCCAGGCGTTTACAATTCCTTTTTCAGGATGATCGGCAAGGTAAATGACCTCAACCACTTCACCACTTTTCAAAGGAGAAGCCAGCGGCCCTTTCTTCGACGATCCCAGAATCGTGTGCGACTTGCCGGAATAATCTTCAAATTTGATCTCCGGAAAATCACTGGTTAACATATCATCGTGATCTTTCTTTGATACGAACCCGACGACATGGCCAACCGCCTTAATACCGTTGAATTTCAGGTCGAGCGCTCTTTTGGAGAACACATACGTTACTGTCATACAGATGGGAATAACGATAGATAACAGGAACAGAACCGGAAAACGAAAAGGATTCAGTCGAAAGCGGGAAATAACGGCAGGCAAGAGATGGAAGGGATCATCCATCGAAGAATCACCTGAAATAAGAATGCCTGAAATCCAAATCAGGATTAATAAAATGGCAAAACCCAGAACAAAGCCAGCCGGACCGATCGGAAACTCTTTCCATTGAAGAATTTGAGCATTTTTGGGATTTGACTTGCTATAGGCCAGGGTAACTATTTCTCCCACTTGTATAGTCGGTGACTCGGAATAAGACCGGCCACTGACCCTAAACCGTTCACCTTCAGACGTGACAAATTCAACCAATGGTGATTTCAACGTTTCTTTCCCTGGCTCGCTGGATACGCGTGAATTGGTATCCATTCCAACTACGGTACCTTCTGCTCTTGTGCCTGTAATCAGCAAGCCGACAGAATTCTTCATGATATATCCGGCCAGAAGCAGCAAAAGCAAAACAAAAATACTCAACATCCATCCAATCCAATTTGTCGGCATAGTTGTGAAATTTAAAATTTTCAATTTAATTTTTGCATAGATTTTACCTTTCCGGTGTACGACAAAATTCCCTTTTTAGTGTTTTTTCGTGATTTCGTGCCTTGGTAGCTAAAAAAACTTGACACGAAGAAGAACTGTGATTGGATTTTTTATCCCGTCAGGGATTCAAGGTCGGTAAAAATCATTAATAGAGCAAGGTTTCGTCCCGGACGGGACGAAAGAATCATATCCCCCCATTCTCTCTACCGACCGATTGTGCCTAACGGCACAGTTTTGCCCTAAGAACAATATCCTGAACCTTTCATTAAGGGAATTTTGTCGTACACCCTACCTTTCCGGTAAACTGAATTCCTCAACAAGTAAAAACCTCATCTGCAACATCTTTCGGCAATATTTTCACTTTAGTTCCATGTGAAACGTTCATGTTTAATGTTATGAGCCAACATAAACTCCCCAAATAATGAGTAAGCTTTATTAACACTAAATTCCTTTTTAATTGATTGTAACAGACCTGACTTATCCCCAACCTTTAAATTAAAAACCGGATAGAATTTCTTTACTTCCTCTGGTTCTATGGTATAGCTATATTCATAATCAGAATTTCCCCAGGCTTCTTCAACAAATTTACCAGTATCATACCCATCAAAGTATAACTGGTCTTTCTCGTTAAAATAGATCTGGATAGACATTTTAATGTTGGAATTTTCCAAATAGAACAAAGTCACTTTCTCCATTTCACATGATCATTTTATTAATTCGTCAAAGCTAAATTTGTAAACCTCGCGGCTGGAAACAAAATATAGCGATGTTTTGTCAAACGTGAAGTCATAAATACCGGGCATACAATGTTTGTTTTTTAGTCTTTTACCCTTAAATATCAGAACACTATACACGGTATTGTTGCTGCTCCTTATGTTTTTATACCACTCTTCCAATACAATTTTATATCCTTTATAATCTTCTGAAACAGTAAACTGCGAGGTGGTTGTCTGGAATAAAATGCCATTTTTTATCGTGTTTTTTCCAACATTCCGTATATACTTGTTTTCAGCAGTCTCAGGAACAAAACCCGGCAAAGTACCGATTACCAGACCATTTTCTTTGTTGATAACAAAATTTTTATCGTCATAAACATGTTGGGTGTTACCGAGTTCGTTAAGGTTACTCTTGAAATAGATTTCACTAATGATTAAACTGTCGTTTTGCATATTGATAATGTAGCCCATCTTGTCTGGAATTTTCCATTCGTATTTTACATTCAACCTGCATTCCCTGCATTTAAAACAACACGAAGACAGCAATACTGCCAGGATGGAGACTAAAAAGGTGAATATTTTTTTCATTTTAGGAATTATTTATCTTCGTTTTCTCAATTTTTTTTCCGGTCTTGTCAATGTAAAACCAATTGTTGCTTTCCCAAATGCTGTGTTCACCTTCCTGTTGTGTTTTGCAGTCGTTACTAACCTCAGCAACACCATTCTCAAAAGGCCAGGCACAGTCGAATTGCGGTTTGATCACGACCTTGCCAGTTACAGCGTCAGCAAATCCGATTTTGTTATTCTCCAGGATTCGAAAAAGTCCGTCAGAAGGCTCGTCCGGACCATTGTCAAACGGAAAGACTTCATACAGAACATTTTCCTGCCTGTCGATGGCTACAAACCCGGAATTTTGTTTTGCCACGATGGCATACGCTTTAAACGTATCAGTGAAACATCTCAGATATTTTCCGGGCGGAATAACGATGTCACCGTCCTGATTTTTATAACCGTATCCGTCCGTAATGGTGTCGTTGAAAGAAACCAAATAGCCGTTGTTTTTTACAATTGGTCCGCAAGAAGTCAGGCTAATAAAGAGAAGTAAAAAAACATTGATAACCGTTTTTTGATTTCGATTCATAAAATAGCATTAAAATGTTTCGCAGATCAATGTGAGAAAATCAGGGCTTATTGCCCTGATTTTCTTTTCATTATCTCAAGACTACTTCATAAGGATCATTTTTTTACTTTGGGTGAAACCTGCCGTTTTGAGCGTGTAGAAATAAATTCCGCTTACAAAATCTTTCCGCTCGAAAACAATTTCATGGTGACCGGGAGCTTTCTCTTCATTGACCAATACTTTGATTTCCTTTCCAAACAGGTCATACACGATGATTTTCACCTGACTTGTTTGTGGAATGGTATAGCCAATCGTTGAGGCAGAACTGAATGGGTTCGGATAATTCTGCTCCAGATTGTACGGTTGCTGCAGCTGAACCTCATTGACTGAGGTAGGAACATCACATGAATATTTGGCAATATTATTGGCGTTCACGCCTCCTGCTGTAGTAAAATCTCCGCCAACAAATAAATCATTTCCAACCATCGCAAGAGCATTCGCATTCGCATTCAAATTAGCTCCAATTGTCGACCAGCTTGTGCCATCCCATTTGGCAATATCGTTTGCATTCGCACCTCCAGCAGCAGTCCTGAAATTTCCGCCGGCATATAGATCCGAACCGACCGCATTAAGAGCTGACACATGTCCGTTCCCGATAATCCCGAGTCCGCATGACGACCAGCTTGTGCCATCCCATTTTGCAATATAACTTGTTGATGGTAAACCTCCGGCAGTTGTGAAATATCCACTGGCATAGAGAGTCGAACCGATTACTGCAAGAGCTCTCACTCTACCATTTGTCCCGTTATTTATCCCACTTCCGAGCGATGACCAGCTTGTGCCATCCCATTTTGCAATTTTATTCGCGCTTACTCCGTCTATAGTAGAGAAATCTCCTCCGGCATACAGATTACCTCCCATTACTGCAAGGGCATTCACTTCACCATTCGCTCCTATACCCGTTCCTATCGCCGACCAGTTTGAGCCATCCCATTTTGCTAAACTATTTGCAGTGATACCTCCAGCATTCCAAAAATTTCCACCGACATACAAATTTCCTCCAATCATCGCGAGTGTATTTGCAGAATAGCCAACAAGCCCACTTCCCAGAGTCGACCAATTAATACCATCCCATTTAGCAATCAAATTTGCGCTCACTCCACCGGCGGTATTAAACGACCCGCCGGCATAAAGCTCACCTCCAAACACCGCGAGTGTATTTGCAGAATAGCCAACAAGCCCACTTCCCAGAGCCGACCAACTATAACCATTCCATTTAGCAATGTTAATCGCACTCACACCACCAACTGTATTAAACTTGCCGCCGACATAGAGATCCGCTCCATTAACTGCAAGTGCCAACACGTAATCATTCGGTCCGTTGTTTGTATTCGTGCCTAGTGCCGACCAGGATTTAATTCCACTTACGCACGGGTCGGTTGTATTTCCAAAATCCTGATTTTTCAGGAGCTGACCCGCTGCAAGTGTTATTGTATAAGAGCTTGGGTTAAGCGGTACGGTTGGATACCAATTGGATTGATTTACCTCAGAGATGGAATAATTCCCGGCAGTGAGGTCGTTAAAACAATAGCTTCCGTCTGCGCCTGTGGTAATTGTCTTGATTGCTGTACCAGCCAGGTTGATTGTCCAGTCCGGTATTCCCAGTTCACCACCATCCATGATTCCGTTGCCGTTCGCATCATTGAACTTCATTCCGCAGATGGACCCGGTTATAGGATCGAGAATGTTTCCAAATTCCTGCTTCGTGATATGCTCTCCCGCTTTTAGTTCGATCGTGAAGTAGTGTTCTGAAGGCGCAGTTTGAACCCAGCCTTGCCGCGATTGCTCGCCGATCTTGTAAACTCCCGGTTTCAGGTTAGTGAAACAGAATTCCCCGTTTTTGTCGGTCACCATACTGAAATCTGCTGTACCGCCAATCAGGATGGTCCAGTCGGATATTCCGGGTTCACCTTCATCTCTTTTGCCGTTACCATTCAAGTCATTGTATTTCATTCCGCAGATGGATCCGAGTTGGGAGTTGAGCATGTTTCCAAAGTCCTTTCGCGAGATGTTCTTACCTGCTTCGAGCGCTACAGCATAGTAACCTGAAGCTGGCATCTTTTGCTGCCAGTCGGGCCGCAATCCTTCCACGATTTTGTAATCACCTGGTACCAGGTTGGTGAAACAATAGTTGCCATCCTTGTCAGTTATAGCGGTTAACCTGGCCGTGCCATCCAACATGATCTGCCATTCCGGAATTCCCGGTTCGCCATCATCTCTGCGTCCGTTGCCGTTCAAGTCATTGAATTTGGTACCGCAAATGGAACCCAATTTACATTTTCCTGAACTTCCGGCGTTAAATATGGAAACGATTTCAGCTTTCGTAATCACCCGGTTGAATAATTCTATTTCATCCAGGATTCCATTGAAAAAGTAACCCTCCATGTGAGACTGACTGCCAATCTTAAGCGGTCCGCTATTTGTGAGAGGGCCCGGATGTAAGGTAGGATCGCCATATTGAGTTTCTACGCCATCGAGATAAAATAATATGCCTTTCTGATCTTTCCTTGAAACAGTAATTGCAATATGATGCCATTTGCCGTCAGCAACAAAAACCTGCGAACCATAAGTGGTATAAGAAGTCCAGTTTTCGGCTAATTGCAGACTAAGTTTACCGTTGACAAGCAGAAAAGAATATCCAACCAGACCATTTGTAGTCACTGTACGTTTGTCGATAAGCTCCGCACCATAGATCTGATCATCTGTTGTTTGTATCCAGGCATCAAACGAGAAGTCTCCAGTACCAAAGTTAAGTTCGGGTTGATCTGGCGCTTCCACATAATCATCAACACCATCGAAATGAAGGCCTTTCAGAACTTTTCCAACCACTGGAATAGGACCGTTCGTGAGTGTGCCGATGTTGTTGGTTCCTGCCAGATCGGTAGCTGTCGTGCCGGATGTTTCATCAAAGGCCCACCAGGCTACCATTCCCGAAGGTGGCTCCACACAACTGGTCGGATTCCGGAGTTTGTTTCCGAAGTAATAACCGGTGAGGTTTCCTCCTGCCGGAAGTGTTACCGTGTATTTTCCCTGGTTGATTGGAGTAACTTGTATCCATCCATCGCGTATTTCTTCGCCGATCTGGTATTCGCCAGGATTCAGATTGGTGAAACAAAAGCGGCCTTCTTTATCGGTAAAGACGCTCATATCTGCCGTACCGCTCAGGTTGATCTGCCAGTCAGCTATTCCCGGCTCACCTTGATCTTTTCTACCATTGCCGTTCAGGTCGTTGAACTTCATTCCGCAAATAGTACCCAATTTACACTTCCCTGAACTTCCGGCCTTATAGATGGAAGCGATTTCGGCACCGGTGAGGGCGCGGTTGAACAACTCCACTTCATCAATTTGATTGTTGAATGTATTGGCATGATGGTAACCAATCCTTAAATCGTTGCTGTATGTAAGCGAGCCTGATCTGCTTGTCGGATCAAAAGTTAGAACCAAATTACCATCCATGTATAATTTTCCACCGGAACTGTTTTTCCGGTCAACGGTCACGGCAACAAAGTGCCATTTCCCATCTGTGATCAGGCCAGCTGTCGCTGACGCTTCGAAATTGATGAAAGGCAAAGATGAATTATCTCCCATGACAAAGGATAATTTTCCTTGATAGATACGGAGACCATAGCCAATTTGCCAACTATAAAGAATCGACCCCGTATTTGTATAGGCTGAGGCAAAAACTGTTTTCATAACAATTCCCACTTGGTTGATGTTATCGGTAGTTTTAACCCAGGCATCAATGGAGAAATTATCTTCACCAAAATTAATTGAAGCGCTATTCGGAATACTGATTTCATCGTAATGATTACTGAAACTGAATGCCTGATCTACTTTTCCGCTCACATAACTTGCTCCTCCTTCAAGCGTTCCATGATTATTTAATCCTGAAATATCCCTGGCATGGCCATCTCCTGGCCACCAACCAACCAATCCGGATGGTGCCTGAACACAACCAAAGGTAGGATCAATCTTATTTCCGAAATTGAGAACCTCGATGTGCCCTCCCGGTGTGAGCGTTACCGTGAAGGTATTTGGGTTCAGTGGCGTAGTCTGTATCCATCCATCCTGGTTGACTTCAGCAATGGTGTATTGTCCGGCTGGCAGGTTGTTGAAACAGAAGTTTCCGTTTGCATCAGTTGTGGTGGTCATGGTTGCAGCACCGGTCAGTTTGATTGTCCAGTTTTGTATTCCTGGTTCACCGTCTCCTCGTGCATCCCGAATGCCATTGCCGTTCAGGTCATTAAACTTGGTGCCGCAAATGGTTCCAAGCAGTACTGTTGGCTTGCATTTTCCGGCGCTTCCGGCGTTATAAATTCCAACTAATTCTGCGTCAGAAAGTGCACCATAGATAAATTCAACTTCATCAATCATGCCCTGGAAGTTATGATAATGACCGGCTGGTGAGTTGTTTGAATAGGCGCTAAAGTATGCCTCCCCAATGCGAAGAGCTACAGTATTGCTGTAAGTCAGGTTTGGATAACCCCAGGTATTTCTAAAACCGACCACTCCGTCAATGGATACCGTAACTGCATGATTATCACCCTGCTCTACTTTTGCCGCGACAAAATGCCATTGCCCGTCGGCAATCATAGTGGTGTTGTTATCGCCGAATATAGCCGCAGCAAATCCGTTCCCTGCAGAATCCGACAGGCGAAATTGCAGATACCCATTGACGACATACAGTCCATAACCTGAAATTTGCTGGTTGGCATCAAGTGCCCTTTTGTCAAGTATCGCATAGGTTCCTGTGGCTTCTGAGGTCTTAATCCAGCAATCGATCGTAAAATCTCCGCTCCCCGGATTAAGTTGCGGACGATCGGGTATGTTTACATAGTCGGTTGAACCCATCAGGCTGAAGGCTGAACCTACTTTGCCAGGCGCGAAAGTAGCTCCGTTTACAAGCGTGCCAAAGTTGCCATTTAAGGTAATGTCGTTGGCATTGTCGTCACCCGGCCACCAGCCTAACATTCCGACTGGAGGCGTTACACATTCCAGATCGTGCTGATTGCCGAAATTCTGATTTTCGAGATATTCACCCGATATCAGCGTGATCGTATAAGTTCCCGTTGGTCTAGGCGCTGTTTGATGCCAGAGAGGCTGATTGACTTCTGAAACGGTATAAGCGCCAGCTTTCAGACCGGTAAAACAAAACTTGCCTTTACCGTTAGTTATTGCTGTCATCGTAGCTGATCCGGTCAGGTTGATCGTCCAGTTCGGTAATCCGGGTTCATTTAAATCCTGTGAACCGTTGCCGTTCAGGTCATTAAATTTTATTCCGCAAATGGACGCTGGTTTGGAGTCCAGCATATTTCCGAAGTCCTGATCAATCAGATGGTCTCCTGCTGCGAGAACTACGTTGTATGAACCTCCAACAGGTTTCATCTGCAACCAGCCAAGGCGATTTTCTTCACCAATTTTATAAGTTCCGGGTTTCAGGTTATCGAAACAATATTCACCTTTTTCGTTGGTAAGTACATTCATTTCTGCGGCGCCGCTCAGAAGGATGTTCCAACCTGAAAGGACAGGTTCACCATCATCTCTCCGGCCATTTCCGTTCAGGTCGTTAAACTTCGATCCGCAGATTGAACCGGTTTGAGGTATTAATCGGTTCCCAAAGTCGAGGCCAGTGAGGTTTTGTCCTGCCGGAAGTGTAATTGTATAGGTTCCAGGAGCAGCCGGAACCATTTGTTGCCAGCCAGCCCGCATTCCTTCGCCAATTTTGTATTCTCCGGGTTGCAAGTTATAGAAACAATAGTTGCCATCACGATCGGTCATAGCTGTTAAATCAGCTGTGCCACCAATCGTTATTGTCCACTCCGCAATTCCCGGTTCGTCTTTATCTCTTTGGCCATTTCCGTTCAGATCATTAAATTTCGTTCCGCAGATCGAGCCCAGCTTGCATTTACCGGCACTTCCGGCGTTATAGATGGAAGCAATTTCAGTATCCGTGATCGCACGGTTAAAGAGTTCAACTTCATCGAGATAAAAAGTAAAATTATCAGATGCAGTTAGATTCGACATATTGTTCCCGGCTACCGTCAGTGGGATCGTGTTTGAAATAGAACCTGGTTTGCCCGTAGGATCGAAAGTTAAAGCAAGCGAACCGTCAATATACAATTTTCCACCGTCTGTAAATTTCCGGTCAATAGTTACAGTAACAAAATGCCAGGCCCCGTCAGCAAGCTGAACCGTCGGTACCCACTGACTCAGAGGTACCGTACCATCACCCATTTGGAAGTATAATTTTCCCTGAATGATAAACAGTCTGTAGCCGGTCATGTTGTTTCCAACCGGCACACTTTTATCTACAATACTGATAGCATGCACATTGTCGGTGGTTTTAAACCAGGCATCAGCAGAAAAATTACCTGTACCAAAGTTCAGTGAAGAATTATCGGCGACCGAAATCTGGTCCATATAATTGCCCACTTTGAAAGCGCCAGCCACTTTGCCGGTTGAATAAGTCGTTCCGCCAGCAAGCGTTCCATGATTATTTAAGCCTGAAATGTCGTTGGCGTTTCCATCTCCGGGCAACCACAATACCATACCCGTTGGAGGTGTGACACAATCAGAAGGCACGGCACAGTCGAGCCGTATTGTTTTTTGGCATGTTTCGCCATTGGTAAAAACAATGTCGTAAGTAATGGTCACCATTCCTGATTTGATAGCATCAACACAAGTTGTCATTTCCGGAGTACAGCTTTCCGGTGCAAAAGTATAGGCAGTCTGGCCAACATATCCTGTCGGGATCGTTGTCGGACAATTCCAGCTTGCGGAGCTAAGCGTACCATTGGAAACAATCACAGCAATTGATTTGACTTCGCAGGTAGCAGTGATTTTGGCACAGCAGCTTGCTTTACCGGTCGCATCAACGACCGGCTCAACCTTTACCTTGTCGCAGCAAACGGCAGTTGGCACACTGCAATCCAGATCTACCTTCTTCTGGCATTTTTCTCCGTTAGAAAAAGTAATGTCATAGGTAATCGTTACAATTCCTGAAGTTGTGGCATCCACACTGGTTGTCATAACTGGATTGCAGTTTCCTGGTCCAAAGGTGTAAGACGATTGACCAATATATCCTGTGGGGATAGCCGTTGTACAATTCCAGTTTACCGAGTTGAGCGTGCCGTTGGTAACAGTTACCGCAATCGCTTTGACTTCACAGTTGGTGGTGATCTTGGCGCTGCAAGCGGATTTCCCGGCAGCGTCTATTACTCGCTCAACCTTTACCTGTTCGCAACAACTTGGTGGAGGTACTCCACAGCGTAGCTCTATCTTCTTTTGACATTTTTCTCCGGATGAAAAAGTAATGTCGTAGGTAATCGTTACTATTCCTGAAGTGATGGCATTAACGCTGGTAGTCATTTCAGGGAAGCAACTTCCAGGTGCAAAAGTGTAAGTACTCTGTCCGATATAGCCTGTTGGGACAGCATTTGTACAGTTCCAGTTCACCGAGCCGAGCGTACCGTTCGTAACGGTTACGTCTATTGATTTAACCTCGCAGGTAGCAGTAACTTTAGCGCTGCATGTGGCTTTACCTGTAGCATCCAAAACAGGTGCAACAGTTACCTTATCGCAGCAAAGCGTAATACAATCTCCGGTATTTTTAAGGCAAATGTTATCGTAGCCAAACTGTTCACACTGATAGCTGGTTGGATCAACCGGCAGATTAACACGGGTAACATTACTCAACATCGTATTCCAGTCGGAATTGGAACCTGCACCCATTACCCAATGACCATCGGAATTGGAAGGCAGCGTGCCATCCAGATTGAGATAGGCAAGCGGGGCACAATAGGTATGCCAACCGGAACCTGCCGAAATTGGATTTGTAACCATAAAGTATGCTGAGAAACCATTCCCTGAAATTGAAAAATATGGTGTAAACGTTGATGGAGGATTTACTCCGCCATAAGGAATTCCGGCTAATAAAAAGTTGATATCAAAGCACAATGAGCCGCAGCCATTGACCAACAGGTTTGTCCAGTCGCCGGTTAAAGGTTTGCTTTCGTTGAATAATGCGGAAGCGCCCGATTGGTCGGTGGTATGAAGATAGTGATTCGTCCCGTCCAAAGCGATGGAAGAAAGCGTGTTGCTTACCTGCCAGCCACCGTTGGTACCATCTTCAAAATCAGTACAGGAAGAGTTCGTCAATTGCCGGTTTCCGAAATCTTTTCCGAGGATATTCTGTCCTTCAATAATGTTTACTGAATAAGTTCCCGGAGTTGCCGGTGCTGTCTGCACCCACCCACTCTGTTGTGTTTCCTGAACGGTGTATGATCCGGCAGGCAGGTTGTTGAAGCAATAACTACCATCTGCACCTGTTGTTGCGCTCATGGTTAATGGACCGGTCAATTTAATTTCCCAGTTTGGAATTACCGGTTCTGTGGCCTGTTTCTGGCCGTCACTGTTGAGGTCGTTGTATTTTATTCCACAAATGGACGATGGACAAGTTACATTAATGTCATCCAGAAAATTTCCACCGTCAAGTGGGCCGGTTCCATTGTTTGAAGAAACGGATTCAAATTTTAAGGTATAAGTGCCTGGAGTAGTAATCGGATATGACACCGTATAAAAATTCCAGGCGCTGTTATTGTCAGAGAAGGTTCCAAGTGTTGTGGGTGTACCACCGGGAGAAACTATTAATACTTTCATTACATCAACTCCAAGATATCTGCCTCTGTGCCAAAATGATACAATTACAGTCTGAGCGGTTGTTGCCGTAAAAGTCTGATATAGTGTGGCATTCTGCGTTGCATTTATCTCAGCAAAATAAGTTCCTGAATGTGCAGGCACATTACCAAATCCACTGTGCCAGATCTCGATTTTACCATCCGTTGCAGTAGTATTCCAAAATGGAATGTTTGCCTGAGGAAACCAGTAATATCCTGTGGGAGGAGTGGCCCCTAAAAATTGTTCAAAGTCGGTATTGTTTAAATAAATACAAGGTTTATTCCCTGTCGCAGTCACTGTCATTGATGAGGTAATAGCACTGCAACCGGTAATTGTATTGGTAAAGATATATGTTACTGTACCTGCTGAAACTCCGGTTACCAGACCTGATGCTGACACCGTTGCTACTGACTGATTACTGCTTGTCCAGGTTCCTCCTGTATTTGGCGATAAGTTGGCCGTACTTCCAACGCTGACTGAAACCGGTGCAGAAACTACCGGTATTGAATTGACAGTGGCCACTACAGCTGTTCTTGTGCCGGTGGTACATCCGCCTGAAGTGGCATCTACATAGTAGGTAGTAGTTGTTGAAATGCTTGGAGTGGTATATGAATTACCTGTTCCTACTAGGTTCCCACCTGTTAAAGCATCATACCAGTTGATTATTCCGGCGGAAGCTGTTGCCCCTAAAGTTACGGTGCCAGTTCCGCAACGCGAAGCTGGGGTCGTTCCGGTAATTGTTGGACTGGTATTTACAGTTACTGTTTGTGTTACTGAGTTACTACATAATACAGCAACTCCGCCAATGGTATAGGTGATTAATGCTGTGCCTGCTGATACTCCGGTTACTAAACCCGTTGAAGCATTTACTGTGGCTACGCCTAAATTGCCACTTGTCCAGGTTCCGCCGGTTGTTGCATCTGCCAGCTGGGTTGTTGATCCAACACATACGGTTAATGTCCCGGTGATTGCTGCTATTGTTGGTAAAGCATTCACAGTTGCCACTACTTCGGTTCTTGAAGAAGTACAAGAGTTGCTGGTTGCTTCAACCCAATAGGAAGTTGTTGATGAAATGCTTGGTGTGGTAAAAGCAATACCTGTCCCTAATGACGTTCCACCTGTCAGTGCTGCATACCAGTTGATAGTTCCGGAGGAGGCTGTCGCCCCTAATATCACGGTGCCAGTTCCACAACGGGCAGCCGGGGAAGTTCCTGAAATTGTTGGACTGGCATTAACTGTTACTGTTTGTGTTACTGAGTTCGTACAAAGCATGACTACTCCGCCTGTGGTATAGGTGATCAATGCTGTGCCTGCTGATACTCCGGTTACTAAACCCGTTGAAGCATTTACGGTTGCCACGCCTAAAGAACCGCTGGTCCAGGTTCCGCCGGTTGTTGCATCTGCCAGCTGGGTTGTTGAACCAACACATACGGTTAATGTTCCGGTGATTGCTGCCGGAGCTGCCGGTAAAGCATTTACGGTTATTGTTCTTGTTGCACTTATGGCCGGAGAACTATTGGTGGTTAATTTCAAAATAACTGTACCTGTATAGTTTGCCGCCGGTGTATAAGTTACAGAAGCGGGTGAAGTTGTCTGAGCAGTAGAACTTAAAGTCCCACCACCCAACGTAATTGACCAAGCTCCGGTTGTTGCCGAACCACCCACACTTGCACCGCTTAAAATAATTGCAGCAGGACTGGCTGATTGACAAACAGCATCAGGACCTCCTGGTGTAACCGTTGCGTCGTTTGGTTTGAGGCATTCTATTTTAATTTCATCAAGAAAATTACCTCCGGGTGTGACAACATCTCCTCCATTGGAATAAATGGATACAAAACGGATTTGATAAAGGCCACCGGTTGGTAAAGTATATGGAATGCTGTAATGGTTCCATCCTCCGGCTAAATTATCGTAAAATGTTCCAATTGTAATATAAGTACCGCCAGAAGGTCCAATTTGCACTTCCATTTTATCAAGACCGGCATAACGCCCCCTGTGGGCAAAGGAAATAAGAACTTGTTGATTAGCTATCGAAGTAAAAGTTTGATAAAGTGTACCAAGCTGAGTGCAATTCAATTCAGCAAATTGATTTCCTGAAGCTGCAGCGACATTCATGGCTGTTGGTCGGCCATCCCAAATTTCTATCTTACCATCACTTGCGGTGGTATGCCAGGAAGGAACATTTACTTCAGGAGTCTGAATATATCCCTGAGCATAATAACCGGGAACGGATGGACCGACTACGGGACTTTCAAAGTCAGTATTGCTTAGAAAAACGCAGTCAGAACCTACTGTTACGGATGATGTGGTTGCACTGCAACCGGTAACCGTACTGGTAAAGGTGAATGTTGCTGTTCCTGCTGAAACTCCCGTTACTACGCCTGAATTGGTTACCGTCGCGATCAATTGATCGCTGCTGGTCCAGGTTCCTCCGGTGGTTGGCGATAAGGTAATCGTACTTCCCACCGCGACTGAAGCCGGTGCAGAGACTACCGGTAAAGCATTGATGGTGGCCACTACAGCTGTTCTTGAAGCTGTAGTTCCGCAGACATCGGTTGCATCTACATAATAGGTTGTGGTTGAAGAAATAACCGAAGTGGTATATGACGTGCCAGTTCCTAATGAAGAGCCACCTGTTAATGCTGCGTACCAGTTTATCGTTCCGGCGGAAGCTGTCGCCCCCAAGGTTACAGTTCCTGTTCCACAGCGGGAAGCAGGAGTAGTTCCGGTAAGGATTGGTTTCTGATTAAAGGTAACAAGCACCTCATCGGTTGATGCAGGACATGGAGCATTGGATATCGTCCAACGCAAAGTATAAGCTGTACCTACAGTTCCGGTAAAGGTTGTATTGTAAAGAGCTGAGTTGGTAAAAGTACCGCCCGTTCCGCTGGTAATTGTCCAAGCGCCTGTTCCTACTGATGGGTTATTCCCAGCTAAGGTAGTTGTGGTCAATCCACAAGTAGCTGCACCGGTTTGGTCTGCACCGGCATTGGCTGTAGTCGGAGCAGTTTCGTCGACGATTGCATTGCAATTATCATCGATGCCGTTACAAACTTCTGTGGCTCCCGGATGGATAGTAGCAACTAAATCGTTGCAATCTCCCGGAACGGTCACATAACCAGGAGGTGGTATTGTACACGACTGTAAAGTAGTGCTCCCCCCATATCCATCAGCATCAGCATCCAGATAATAAGTAATTGGTGTATTTACGGTTGCCGTAACGGCTGTCCGTACTGCTGTAGTTCCGCATGCATCTGTCGCATCAACATAATAGGTTGTTGTAGTAGAAATGCTTGGAGTGGTATATGAGGTACCTGTTCCCAATGAAGTACCACCCGTTGATGCCGCATACCAGTTGATCGTTCCGGAGGAAGCTGTTGCTCCTAAAGTAACTGAACCAGTTCCACAGTTTGATCCGGGAGTAGTTCCGGTGATGGTAGGAATACCACTTACAGTTACTGTCTGTGTCACAGAGTTTGTACAACCAGCAACATCTCTAACTGTATAAGTGATAATTGTTGTGCCAACTGATATTCCGGTTACTAAACCACCTGGGCCACTCATTGCACTACCTGCAGATATAGTTGCTACTCCTTCACTGCCGCTTGACCATGTTCCACCGGCAGTTGCATCTGCCAATTGAGTTGTTGATCCCACGCATATTGTTGTAGTTCCGGTAATGACTGCTATTGCAGGTAAAGCGCTGACCGTTATTGATCTTGTGCCAGTTGCTGCAGGAGAACCATTTGAAGTTAATGTTAAAGTAACTGTTCCTGAATAGTTTGCGTCAGGAGTATAGGTTACCGTAGAAGGCGTACCGGTTTGAGTATAATCACTCAGGGTTCCACCACCAGAAGTAATGGACCACGCACCGGTTGTAGCTGAACCACCTACACTTGCACCACTTAAAGTGATTGCAGATGGACTGGCTGATTGACAAACACGATCAGGTCCTCCAGGGGTAACTGTAGCTGAAGCTGCAACATCACAGCTATTGGAGGAAAAGACACCACCGCCAAGTGTTCCGGCATAGAGCCGTGTGCTACTAACTGCAAGAGCAGTAACAGTCGTATTTGTTAATCCGGAATTATATATATTCCAGCTATTGCCATTGTTGAATGATTGAAATATTCCACCATTGGTTCCGGTATACAGATTTGTACCACAGACTACAAAAGAACTGATATTGCTATTTGTCAAGCCGGTATTCATCTGAGTCCAGTTTGCTCCATCATTGGTGGTAAGAAAAATTCCTCCGCCATTGCTCCCTGCAAATAGATTTGTTCCGCTGAAAGCAAGTGCCCGAACATCAGTATTCGTCAGGCCGGTACTGACTTGAGACCAACTTGTTCCATTATTAGTAGAAAGAAAAACTCCGTTATTTGTCCCTGCAAAAAGATTGGCCCCATTGATGGCGAAAGTATAAACAAAAAGATTTGTCAGGCCTGTATTTGCTGAACTCCAATTTGTACCGTTATTGCTTGAAATGAATATTCCACCACCAAAAGTCCCAGCAAAAAGATTCGCACCTTGATAGGTAAGTGCCTGAACATTAAGATTGGTTAGTCCATTACTTGCTGAATTCCAGTTAGATCCGTTGTTCGCGGAATAAAAAACGCCGCCGGCAGTCCCTGCAACCAGATTCGACCCACTTAAAGCAATGGCCCTTACACTCGTATTTGTCAGGCCTGTATTGAGAGAAGTCCAGCTTGCTCCGTTTGTTGTGGTAAGTGAAACTCCAGTATTCGTACCGGCAAAGAGTCCGGTTCCAGTATCGGTTAATGTATAGATTCCTCCTCCGCCTAGGCCAGTTTGCACCCACTGAGCCTGAGTCGTGACTCCAAGCATCACAGTTAATAGAAAAAGGATCACAAGAGATCGTAACTTAGTAATCAGGTTGGTTACAGAGAACAAGACTGAAAGTGTTACAAATACTACATTAAATTTTTTCATGGCACCCTGTTTTGTTGGTTATGTTTGAAGTTTTGAATATTAATATTTCAAATTGATATGGTAATTTTCTGACAGATAGTCTTTTGTTACTTTATTATTTCACCATTCCTGATTTTAATTGAAGTTTTGTTCTTCAGTTGTTTAAGCGAAGATCTAAGTTTCTCAATCTTTTCTGAAGGTACATTCGGATCGTTTTCCAAATCTGCTATAGCGTCTTCAATGGATTGGTATTCTTTAATGTTTGAATCATCGGTATCCTTTTTAATAATTAACAAGGGCGCCGGTTTGGATAGTTTTTTTGTAAATAAATACATCAGTTTTTTTATCATATTCATTTGATGGAATTTAGCTTTGGTCTCAAATCTAAATACATAAGCAAGCAACCGCAATAGCTAATTAGCCTGCGGTATGTATTGGTAAACGAACGGTAGGTAAAGGGATTTAAACGGTAATTGAAGGTGTGAAGTCTGATTCCGGAGTTATCATTTTATACAGTTGGGGTGGAAGTGAAATAATGACTTCGGTGCCGTGCGAGTCAATGTTTCGGTTACTCAGGTCTTCAAGCATGATTGGCTGCGGAAGTTGCATTTTTGCACTCAGAAGACGCAGCCGTTCTTCTATAATTTGTATCCCTTTCGAAATGTGATCTTCCTTTTTGTTCTTCTTCGCATTATTAATTCCGATTCCATTATCGGTAACCTTGATAATTAATGATCTGCTAATGGCTGAATCTACCTCAACATCTTCAAATGAAAACAGGATGGTAACCAGACCTTTACTGCCAGAATTTATTATTCCGTGCCAAAGCGTATTTTCGACGAAGGGTTGGATAATCATGTTTGGTATCAGGATAGAATTGGGTTCGATATCGTTTCCGGTAATAACCTCATACGAAAAACCTTCCTTGAACCGAAGCTTTTCAAGATCGAGATATAGTGTTAGCCGGTTCATTTCTTCGGCCAGAAGAATAAATCCGCTTCCGGCTGTATCCAGGTTTTTCCGGATCAGTTTGGCCATCATCGCAATGTAATCGTTGGCCTCTTCGTTTCGCTGGCAATTGATCAGGTACTGAACCGAGTTAAGCGAATTAAATATAAAGTGCGGGTTCATCATGGCCGACAATGCCTGATGTTTGAGGTCATTGATCCTTTCGGAGAGTTCAAATTCTTCCCGGCTTTTTTTCCGGTTCACCCGTAAAATCCAAATCATAAAGACGACAGAGAAGAAGCCTAACGTTAATATAATCAGGATGGTAAACCAGATAGTCTCCACAAATCGGGGCAAAACCCGAAACGACAAAAAGTAGGGTTTGCTCCAGTCGGTATTCTGGGATTTTGCAATGATCTGAAGGTTGTAGTTGCCGCTCTTGAGCGAAACAAAATCCAGAAAATCATGATCAGTTTCCTCCCACTCGCCATTCAGAATGTATTTATATCTTACCGAGCCCGGTGACGAAAAGCTTATGGCTTTAAATTCAATATAAACATGATTTTGTTTGGGTTCAAAAACCAAATTGGTAAAGCTGGTGTAAATCGAATCACCTGCTTTTAGACGCAGTAATTTAAAATCGAGTGGTTTAGGAGAATAACTGTCGAATAATCTGATGTCCAGAAAAGAAATTCCACTACTGGTACCAATATAAAGCCGATTTTTTTCCTTATCGAATAAAAGTGAAAGCACCTCGTCGGATGGAAGCCCGGTTTGCCTGTTTAGCTGGCGAACTGAATTTCCGTCCCATAAAAAAAGTCCCTTCATTGTTCCAATCCAAATCCTCTTCTGACCATCCCAGGCCAAAGAAGTGGCTGACGATACATCGAAGCCATTGATGCTGATATAAGTTTTGACCGATTCAGTGGTCAGGTCAAAACTGGCAATTCCTTTCTCACCAATGATCCAGACTTTATTTTCAGCATCCTGAAAAATTAATTTTATCCGTGAATTCAGCACCGGATTGGATAGAAAAAGTGATTTCTTCCAGGCTGACTTGTCCGACTGATCCGAAAAGTTGGATATCATGCAAAGTCCAAGTCCGGTTCCTACCCAGATATTCTTTCTACTATCCTCGAAGATATCGTTGATACGATTGGGGACAACCTTATCTCCAATAATAGGAAACAATACTCGATTCTCTTTTTTAGGGTTTAGTTCTTTTTGAATAGTGATTGTATTTGCCCAACCTCCAAACAGGTATAATCCATCAGAGGTCTTGAAAAAGGCAGACTGATCCAATAAATGAAGCTTAATTCCCTTGTATGAACTATTTGTGAACTCCTCATTGCCAAATGAGCCGCAAATGTAAAAATCGTTGTTCTCATTCCGGATACTGCTGATATTTTCGGTCAAAGATTTTCCGGAATTGCTTTTTACTTGCCCGAATATTCCGTTTTCAAGGATATTCAAGCCGTTAAACGTACCAATCAGTAATTTTCCAGATTTCTCTTTTTCGATGGCATAAACGCTGTTACTACTCAACCCGTCATTTTCAGAATAGCTTTTAATGTAGAGGTTATTCAGGCAAAAAACACCTTTGCCAAATGTACTTATCCAGATATTTCCTTCATTATCTTCCAGATAATTATTGACAAGTGTATGCTGAAGCCCCAACTTACTACCTACATCAATGATTTCATCTGTACCGGCCGGAATAAAAAAGAATCCCCTGTTCATGACTGAAAACCAGAGATTATTGTTTTTATCGGAATACATTTCATTCACATCATTGTTTTCGTCGAAAAGATCGATTTTTATCCGCCGGACAACTTCGTTTTTTTTGATCTGGTAAATCATCCCTTTTTTCCCGACCAGGTAACTGCCGGAATCACCCTTAGCCAGACATAAAAGAACTTCGGTATCAGGCAGACCAGAAACACTGATTTTGGTTAATTTATCGTCTTTGAAATGATATAGTCCTGACGCAGTCAGAGCGATTATTTCACCATTCGGTAGCAATTCCAATTTATTAACCGAAATGCGGTAACTATTTATGATATCTGTAATCAGGCTACCAGAGCTTTTACTTTCGATTGAATATATATTTCCGGTACTGCGATAGGCGTATAATTTCTGATTATTATCTCCTGAAGGCATCAACAAAAGATAGGACAGGGCAATACCTTTTCCGTCAATTACACTGCAATAATCTTCGATCAGGCCATTCCGCATCACATTGATGCCTTTTTCGTAATTTCCAATATACAGATCACCATTTATCCCTTCCGCCAGCGATATGATCGAATTGGAATTCAGACCCTCATTTGTCCGGTAGGTCGTAAAGTGTTGGCCGTCGAATTTGCTCATTCCATTCACGGTTCCGAACCAGATGTATCCGTTATTATCCTGAATGATCTGATAAACAGTTGACGAAGCCAGACCGTCGGACGAGGTATAATGGTAATAAGATGGAGTTTGTGAATAGGCGTGAAAAAGCTGAAGGATGCTTAATACGGTCAGTATGAAAAGTTTTTTGCACATTTTTAAACTGTTTTTAGCACAGCTCTTATCTTCTGAATAAATTCCGGAGCTTTCCGCCGTGAAATTTCAACCTTGCTGCCGTCTGTCATGGTAACAAAAATTCCGCTTAGGTTCAAATATTCTTTGATATGCCGCAAATTGATAAGATGCGATTTGTGAATCCTGAAAAAGACTTCTTTAGGTAAAGTATCTTCAAAGTCTTTCAGGGTGCGGGATACCATTTTATTCTTCCCATCTTTGACAACTACTTTCGTATAACTTCCATCAGCTTCCAGTCGGATTAAATCGTCAAATTCAAGAACTTCAAACCCATGTGATGCCGGAAGAACCAATCTGTCAGTGGGTTGAATAATTTCAACTGATCCCTTTTTTGTTTTCAGGTATTGAAGTTTTTTCACCGTCTGTTTAAGTTCCTTTATATTAACCGGTTTCAGTAGATAATCTTCGGCGCCGACTTTTACCGCGTTGATCCCAAATTGATCATGGGCGCTGACGAATACAACCAGGAAGTTCCGGTCGGCATATTCTTCCAGGAAATCAAATCCATCCAATACCGGCATGTTGATATCGAGGAAAACCACATCCGGCTGGTGTTTGTCAACAAGTTCCTTTGCACTTAAAACAGAATCAGCACATCCCAAAACTTTAACATCCTGACAATAATTTTCAAGAATTTTTTTAAGGTTCTCTCTACCATGAAATTCATCGTCAACAATAATGGCTGATAGCAAGGCGAGAGCATTTTGTGAAGACATGATTCTTTAATTTGGTTGATTTTGGTACAGAGCTTTCCCGATTATTGGCCGAGTCTGCATGGGTCTGGGGCAAACTTTATTAACTTCCATGCAGACTGCTCTAAAAGTAAGTAAAAAACAGCTGATGGAACTGATAATTAGAAAAACATAGATAAATTCTAATTTTATAGATTTAAAATACAGTGATTTGTGACTGTTTTTTTCTAATAGTAATGGTTTTTCATTCCTTTTCTCTGTTGATATGTCGCATAACAGGTGTTTACTACATTTTTCTGATTGATATCCATAGTTTATCTCTTTCTACTTCCCTACATTTATCAGAATTGTAATGCTCTGCCAGACCTCTTTTCCGTTTAGGAAAAATTATTGATTAACGAATCGACCCGGCTGCTTCGGTAGCGCTCTCAAAATAACAATTCAATCAAATTTGTAACATTCATCAAACATAAAATGATTTTCTGTATGGTTACGGTATCGGGAATTTTGACCTGTTATCGCTATAACGTGCAAGAATTCACCCTTTATAAAAACCAAATAACTCATGTATCCAGTTTCTGAATTAATCAAAAATCTGGCCGACCAACATGGCCGCAACAGGAATAACCTGCTACCGATTCTTCAGGGAGTTGTTGAGCAGGAAAAATACCTGTCGGAATATTCGATGATCGAAATTGCCCGAGAGCTTGACCTGCCGGCTTCGGAAGTTTACGGTACAGCAACTTTCTATTCCTTTCTGGGATACAAAAAAATGGGCAAATACATCATCCGCATCTGCAAAACCATTACCTGCTCGATGAAAGGGAAAAATCAGGTTTTGCTGGCAATCGAAGACATGTTAAAAATCAGTGTTGGAGAAACAACCTCTGACGGAAATTTTTCGCTTCTCCAAACCAATTGCCTCGGTTTTTGCCACAAGGCCCCGGCCATGCTGGTGAACAACGAGGTTTTTACTGACCTGACTCCCGAAAAAGTCCGTGATATTTTAAGTGCATACCTGAAAAAGAAATAAAAGGAGGAAACCATGACAATAAGTTATCAGTTAAAAAGAGCCGATTTCATTTTTAAAAATGAAAACGATTGGGAAGAAGTGATGAGCAAAAGCTTCAGCCGGACTCCCCAGGAACTGATCAATGAACTGATCAGTTCGGAGTTGAAAGGGAGGGGTGGAGCCGGATTTCCCACTGGACTGAAATGGAAACTTACAGCAGAAGTCGCTAATGACATCAAATATGTCATTTGCAATGCCGATGAAGGCGAGCCCGGAACTTTCAAAGACCGCGAAATCCTTTCAATGGTTCCGTTTAAAGTTCTGACATCCATGGCCGTTTGCGGTTATGTGATAGGTGCAAAAGAAGGATATATTTACCTGCGAGGCGAATACTTTTTTTTACTTCCGGAGCTGAACAAGGCTATCAGCGAGTTCGAATATTACTGCAAAGAGATGAAAATTGATTTCACCATCCGCATTTTCAGGGGAAGCGGCGCCTATATCTGCGGCGAAGAAACAGCCCTGTTCGAATCGATGGAAGGCAGGCGGGGAGAACCCCGGAATAAACCGCCGTTCCCATCTGACGTGGGATACATGGGCAAACCAACCGTAATCAACAACGTTGAAACACTGGCACATACCTACACCATTTTTAAATACGGGGCCAAGCGTTTCTATGATTTAGGTGTTCAGTATTCGCGCGGGTCAAAACTGTTTTCGGTTTCAGGAGATACCCCAAAACCTGGAATTTACGAGCTTGAACTCGGAATGAGCCTGGCCGATTTCGTGGAAGAATTTGGTGATGGCGATACCAAGGCCGTTCAGGTGGGTGGCGCTTCCGGATTCCTGGTTCCGCGGAAAAGGTTTCATGAAACAGCCATTGGCTATCAGGGAAAATTGGTCGGAATTTCACTTCCAACCGGAGGTTCCATGATGCTGTTCAATAGTTCACGTTCCATGTTCAATGTACTCGACAATTACCTCGAATTCTTCCGCGAAGAATCCTGCGGACAATGTACGCCTTGCCGTGTCGGTTGTCAGCAACTGCTGAAAGGTATCAAAGCGGTGAAGCGGGGCGAAAAGAAAGCTCAATACCTGGATAAATTGCTGCGCCTGACCGATACGATGAAATTGACTGCCAAATGCGGCTTGGGGCAGTCGGTGGCCAACTCGTTTTCATCGATTGTTGAAAATTTCAGGGAAGAAATGATTTATTAACAAAAGAATTTATAGTTGCAAAGCCACAAAGTACCTAAGTGACAAAGAAGAATATAATTTTAAAATAAGTCAGCAAATCAGATGCAAATTTGTCTTTCTATATGGGTTTTTACTTTGGTACTTAGGAACTCAGGAACTTTGTTACTCAAATTATCAATTCTGCAAAATTAAACGGACATGAAGAAAATAAAACTCAGTATCAACGGGATTTTTGTTGATATAGAACAGGGAACCACAATTCTGGATGCAGCCCGTCAGATAGGAGTCATCATTCCAACCCTGTGCTACCACAAAGACCTTTGTATCGCGGGAAACTGCCGGGTTTGTGTGGTCGAAATATCAGGGCAAAAACGGTTGGCAGCTGCCTGCGCCACTCCTTGCGAGGAAGAAATGGAAATCTTTACCAACTCGCTGAATGTATTAAACTCCCGAAAGCACATCATTGAACTTTTACTCTCGGAACACAATGCCGACTGTACCAGTTGTTATAAAAACGGGAGCTGTGAATTGCAGAAGCTGGCTTCGGATTATAAAATATTAAAGCAGGATTTTATCCGGCTCGTTCCTTTTAAAAACTACAGCATCGATAAGTTGTCGCCATCCATCATTAAAGACGACAGCAAATGTGTCCGCTGCCAGCGCTGTGTTAGGACCTGCGAAGAGTTGCAGGGGATCAATGCGTTGACGGTTGCTTACAAAGGCGATCAGATGAAAATTACCACTTTTTTTGAGAAATCCATGAACAATGTGGTTTGCTCGACTTGTGGGCAATGCATCAATCACTGTCCGACCGGGGCGCTGGTCGAGAAAAATTACATCGAAAAGGTATGGAACGCGATTTCTGACAAAACCAAGCATGTGGTTGTGCAGACTGCTCCTGCCGTTCGGGTTGGTCTGGGCGAAGAACTTGGCCTTAAGCCCGGAAGCCGGGTGACCGGTAAAATGGTGGCTGCCTTAAAACGATTGGGTTTCGATGCGGTGATGGATACCGATTTTACGGCCGATCTGACCATCATGGAAGAAGGAACGGAGTTGCTGATGAGGTTGAAAGCTGCTTTGGTCGATCATGATCCGGATGTGAAACTGCCGATGGCCACATCCTGTTCTCCCGGATGGATCAAGTACATCGAGCACATTTATCCTGAATATCTCGATCACCTTTCAACCTGCAAGTCGCCGCAGCAAATGTTCGGCGCTCTGGCAAAAACCTATTATGCCAAAGCCCGAAACCTCGATCCCGAAACGATAGTTTCCGTATCGGTTATGCCATGTACAGCCAAGAAGTTTGAAGCCGCCCGGCCAGAAATGCACGACAGCGGCTACCGCGATGTGGATTATGTATTGACTACCCGCGAACTGGCGATCATGATCAAGCAGGCAGGAATCGATTTTTTGAAAATAGAAGATATGCATTTCGACCGCTTAATGGGCGAATCGACTGGCGCCGGAGTTATTTTCGGCGCTACCGGTGGTGTGATGGAAGCTGCTTTGCGTACCGTTTACGAATTGGTTACCGGGCGCGATGTTCCTTTTGAAAACCTGAACATTACCCCGGTCCGGGGTATGGATGGGGTGAGGGAGGCTTCCATAAAAATTGAAAATCCAATAGAAGAATGGGCCTTTCTGGATGGTGTTGAATTGAAATGTGCTGTTGCACATGGCCTTGTCAATGCTAAAAAAGTAATGGATTCGATCCGTTCAGGCCAGGCAAATTATCATTTTGTCGAGTTTATGGCTTGCCCCGGTGGGTGTCTGGGCGGCGGAGGCCAGCCCATTCCGACCAGTCCCGAAATTCGCCGCAAGCGTGCCGAAGCCATTTATGCCGAAGATGCTGGTATGCCTTTACGGAAATCGCATCAAAATCCGGAGATCATAAAGATTTACAAAGACTTTCTGGAAAAACCGGGAAGCGAAAAGTCGCATCACCTTTTGCATACCCAATATACTGCAAGAGAAAGATTTTAATAAGAAAGTCCGGCGAAGGCCGGACTTTCTTATTTTTGGGGCATGGAATACCAATCATCGTTTACAAGTCCGTTGGGCTACCTGATTTTAAAATCTGACGGACAGTCAATTACCGGAATATATTTTTCTGAAAACAGTATTCAGGAGCAAAACACGTGTGAAGTTCTTGAAAAATGCAAAGAACTTCTGGCTAATTATTTCTCCGGAAAAACAATTGCATTTGAAATCCCGCTTCATCCTGAAGGAACTGAATTCCAGCAGAAAGTGTGGAATGAGTTGCTGAAGATTCCCTACGGCGAGACAATCACTTATCTGGAATTGGCTGTCAGGTTGGGAGATGCCAAAGCTGTGCGTGCAGTGGGTATGGCTAACGGGCGAAATCCGATTGCCATACTGATTCCCTGTCACCGGGTCATTGGCGCAGGAAATAAAATGACTGGTTATGCCGGTGGAACCGGACGAAAAAAAATATTGCTGGAACTTGAGATGAAATACAATCCAATAAGACGAACACTTTTTTAATATGACCAATCCAACCAGAACTCTCCTATTCGAAGCTTGTGTAGATACCCTGAAAGATGCATTGTCCGCTGAAAGGTGCGGAGCCAACCGCATTGAATTGTGTTCGGCACTCGATCAGGATGGATTGACGCCATTGCAAGAATTAACGATGCAATGCCTTCATAATCTGTCGATTCCAATTATGGCCATGGTTCGGCCACGTGGAGGTAATTTTATATATTCTGAGACTGAAGTTAAACAAATGGTGTCGGAGATTGAATTTTTTAAGCAGTCGGGAGTGGCCGGTGTCGTTTTTGGACTTTTAACTGAAGAAGGCACAATAGACATTGAAAATACCCGACGATTGGCAAAGCTGGCCTTTCCGTTGGATGTTACTTTCCATAAAGCAATTGATTATTCTGTTGATATTCAGAAATCATTTCAGGAATTAAACTCCATCGAAGGAATTACCCGTGTGCTGACTTCCGGAGGAATGGACACCGCCTGGAATGGCCGGTTGGTGCTCAAAGCGATGCATGAACTTCCTGACAGACGAATTAAAATTATTGCTGCAGGGAAAGTACTTCCCGAAAATCGGGTTCAGATTGCTGAGTTCACAGGAGTTTCTGAATTGCATGGAAAACGGATTGTTTAGGTTTTAATAACTGCTGAATGAAAATAATTTTGATACGGCACTTTGAAGTAAATTACAGGTGGAAAATGTTTTACAATTCAGTAGGATATGAAATGGCTTGTAAAGAGTATGACCAATCGGGCGTTGTACAATCTGGAATAAGGATAAATACTGAATTCAGGATAATTACAAGTACTATGATTCGTTCAATTGAAACAGCAAGGTTGATCTTTGGTAAAGAACCTGATTCTTCTGATGATTCGATTTGCGAGGTTCCAATCAAACCATTTATTACGACTATGATTTTTCCGAAGATCATTTGGGATGTAATGGGGAGGATTCAATGGAGATTAGGTGTTAAAAAGCAACCCGAGACTTATTTGGAAAGCATCCGAAGAGTAAACGAATTTATAGATAAGCTTGTCCTTCAGGATCAAAATTGTATTGTTGTTTGTCATGGTTGGATTATTAAGCTAATGATTAAACATTTAAAATTGGTTGGATTTTCCGGACCAACTCCATTTTTTGTTAAAAATGGAGTTCCTTATGAATTTCAAAAAAGAGTGTAACTTATCAGGTAGAAAAATACATTGAATAGCTCCATTCGCGTATGTAAACAGACCTGACAGTTTTTAAAGTCTGTCAGGTCTGGCACTAATACGAACAGCAAATTAAGCGCGGAATCAGCTGTTACCAAAGGTTTTCTCCATACTTCCAACCTTCGCGCATAGGTTCTTTGATGTAAGCATCCAATTCAGGATGATTGGTAACTTTCATGTTTTTGGCATCATACTCAATTCGTGTGTTGAATCGCTGCGCCAAAACTCCGGTAAGCGACATCTCGACCAATTTTGTGGAGTAATCGAAATTCGAACCTGGCATCGTTCCGTTTTTGATCGCTTCAACCCATTCCCTTTGAGGATTCTCCTCAAATGTCCTTGGAATCGTTTGTGCCGGTGGATTCTTCTGAAATTCTTTCCACTCCTCATCTTTCATTAAAAGTCGTGGATCATTTGGCCTTCCTCCGGTCATCAGGCATTGTTTATCGCCAACCATGATCATTCCGCTTCCGGGTAATTTATCCATGTTCCATTCCGGACGATTCTCAGGTTTCAATCCCCCTTCGTACCAGCGCATGGTTACCGGAGTTTTGTTGCCACGGACAGGGAAATCCCAGCGTATAATGGCCTGATCTGAAACAAATCCGGGATCAGGAACTGGCGTTTTAAATTCAGTTTCAACCACATCAGGCATACCCAGATCAAGCGACCAGAAAGGAGCATCCAATGTATGACAACACCAGTCACCCAGTTCGCCATTGCCAAAATCGAACCAACTGCGCCATGTTTTGGGAGCATAAACTCCGTTATAGGGACGAAAGGCGGCAGGTCCTACCCACAAATTCCAATCAAGATATTCGGGAACGGGTTGTTCTGCCGGAGGAAAACTTTCGGGTTTATTAAAGTACTTTCCGGGACCAAATGTCGGCCCGTCGAACCAGGCAATTACTTCAGTAACATTGCCCAATAGCCCGGCATCGTACCATTCTTTTATCAGGCGAATGCCGTTTGTGGCGTGTCCCTGGTTGGCCATTTGAGTAATTACTCCATATTTTTTTGCCGCTTTTTGGAGGGTGCGTAATTGC
>JAUXUF010000054.1 GCA_030684645.1 Bacteroidota bacterium
CTTCCGGATCTAAAACACTTGTCGAATTGAATGCCGGAAATACCAGTCAACTTCTTGTAAATCAACCACACCTTTGGTGGCCAAACGGATATGGAAAAGCAAATCTGTATCGCATTCACCTTCAGTATGAAACAGCCGGTATAATTTCTGATGACACGACCTTTGTTTTTGGTATTCGCACTGTTAGTTCAAAAGCAGTGGAGGTACCCAATAAATTTTTGCGCCGCGATTTCTATGTCAATGGGAAACGCGTTCAACTGGTTGGTGGCGCCTGGGTGCCTGACATGATGCTGAACCGAGACTCAGCCCGATATGATGCAGAATTGCATCTTTGCCGGAATTCAAATACCAACCTGGTCCGAATTTGGGGCGGAGGTGTTACCCCTCCTGATGTATTCTTCGATCTGGCTGACAAGTACGGATTAATGGTATGGTCTGATTTCTGGGTTACCGGCGATACGCATGGCGAATTCAAAGGATCAACTGAATGGCCATTGGAACCCGAAGTGTTTGTAAAAAACGTGATCAGCACGATTTATCGTATTCGTAATCATCCAAGCCTTTTGGTCTGGACAGGCGGAAATGAAGGTCATGTCCGAAAGGATGTTTATGAGAGAATGAGAGAAAGTGTAATTAATCTGGATGGAACAAGACCTTTCATTCCCTGCTCTTCCGGATTTGCCAAACTTCCTGAAGGATTAAAAGGTTCATGGCCGGATAACCTGGCATCAGGTGTTTACAGCAGCGGCCCGTACACCTGGCAGGATTCAAAAGAATATTACAGGTTGGCTGATAATGCGAAGGATTGGGTTTTTAAAGACGAAACCGGATTGCCTTCACAACCGCCATATAACAGTCTAAAAAAGATAATACCCAATCTGGTTTGGGACTCCAAATTGCCTTTCCCTTTAAATAATTCGTGGGGATATCATGATGCGGCCACCGGAAACGGCAAATATGATAAGTATTATGCCACTATGGTGAAACGGTACGGAGAACCTACCTCTATGGAAGATTTTTCAGAAAAAATGCAGTTAATGAATGCAACCGGGTACCAGGGGACTTTTGAAGCAGCGGGCCATAGGTTGAACGAAATCGGTGGAATTATGCTTTGGAAATTAAATGCAGCATTTCCGAGTGTGGTTTGGCAGATTTACGACTGGTACCTTGAACCCAACGCGGGATATTATTTCATGCAGAATGCCTGCGAACCAGTTCATGTTCAACTTAATGCACTCGATTACAATGTAACGGTTGTGAACCGGACTTACAAATCCATCTCCAATCTGACCGTTCAGGCAGATGTTTTTGGAATGGACTCCAAACTTTTGTACCATCAAACTGAAAACGTTAGCCTTTCGGCTACTGACGTCAAAGAGCCATTCTCCCTGGCAAAGATTTTAACCGATGCAAAAGGTGTGAACTTTGTAGTATTAAATCTGAAAGATGCAGCCGGAAAAGTAGTTTCTCACAACGTTTACTGGCTTGCTGCTGACAACGATTACAAAGCCTTGAATTCGATGCAAAAAGTGAAGCTTCAGACGACGGTTGTAAAAACAGAACAGGGAAAAACAGAAACAAAGTGGACGCTGAAATTCACAAACAACACAAGCCAACTGGCATTTTTTGTTCATCCGCAAGTACTGAATGATGGTGAAGAAATACTTCCTTGTTTCTGGTCAGCAAATTATTTTTCGTTGGCTCCCGGCGAATCTATTACGGTTACAGCAAATGTTTCTTCAAGTCAACTGAAAAGCAAGAATCAGGAGATTCAACTGGATGGCTGGAACATTGACAAACAAGGGATATCATTAAACGAACATGTAAAATAATACTGCACCATTCAGGATTTAAACAACAAATTTGCTTACAGAGTCTATCTGTTTGTAATCTCAGCACCTCCGGAGTTTCAAAATCTCCGGAGGTGTTTTATAAAACCGAAAATTTGGAGGATTTAGGATTTAGTGAGGCTTCATATTTCCAGATGTTTCTTCTATCTTTGCACCCTCAATTTTATGAATTATGATTTCGGTAGATCAATTGGTTGTCAGTTTTGGCGGGTTCGAATTATTTAAAGGGATTTCACTTTTAGTGAGTCCCAAAGACCGGATAGGACTGGTTGGCAAAAATGGCGCAGGTAAATCCACCCTACTAAAAATTCTGGCAGGACATCAATTGCCCAGCAGTGGAGTTGTTTCTGTACCTACTGATGTTCGATTAGGCTATTTACCTCAGCACATGGAGATTGTTGACGGACGTACTGTCTTTGAAGAAGCGGTTACTTCGTTCGAAGAAATTCTGTCTCTGGAACGCCGTATCGAAGAGATCAACCATGAAATTGCTACCCGCACAGATTACGAATCAGAAGAATATCATCGGTTACTTGATCATGTTACCGAATTCAACGACCGATTCCACATGCTTGGTGGCAATAATTTTGAGGCCGAAGTGGAACGCACATTATTAGGACTTGGCTTCATACGTTCTGATTTCCAGCGTCAGACTTCCGAGTTTAGCGGCGGATGGCGCATGCGTATTGAATTAGCTAAAATTCTGTTGAAACGTCCCGATGTGTTTTTGCTCGATGAACCAACCAATCACCTCGATATTGAGTCAATTCAGTGGTTGGAAGATTTTCTGAAAAGCTATAACGGAGCAGTAGTATTGGTTTCACATGACCGGGCTTTCCTTGATGCGGTAACTAATCGCACCATCGAAATTACACTCGGACGCATTTACGATTTCAAATCGAATTATTCCAGATACCTGGTATTACGCAAAGATCTGAAGGAACAGCAGATGGCTGCCTATGTCAATCAGCAAAAAATGATTGAAGATACCGAAAGTTTTATTGCACGTTTCCGGTATCAGGCTACCAAAGCGGTTCAGGTACAGTCGCGTGTAAAAGCGCTCGACCGGCTGGAACGGCTTGAAGTTGACGATGAAGACAACTCTGCGCTGCGAATCAAATTTCCGGCTGCTTTGCGCTCCGGAACTGTGGTTGCAGAAGCTAAAGAACTGTCGAAAAGTTATGGAAAACTTAATGTACTGCATAAAATTGACCTGATTATCGAACGTGGCGAAAAAGTGGCTTTTGTAGGCAAAAACGGCGAAGGAAAAACTACGCTGGCACGTGTCATCATGGGTGAACTCGAACATCAGGGTAAAATGAAGCTGGGTCACAACGTTAAAATTGGCTATTATGCACAAAATCAGGCCAATTTACTAGATGAGGATTTAACAGTTTTTCAGACCATCGACAAAATTGCCGTGGGTGAAATACGCACCAAGATCCGCAATATTCTGGGCGGGTTCATGTTTTCGGGAGACGATGTCGATAAGAAAGTGAAAGTACTTTCAGGTGGAGAGCGCTCCCGTTTGGCCATGGTTAAACTTATGCTGGAACCGGTAAATTTGCTCGTACTCGATGAGCCCACCAATCACCTCGACATGCGTTCCAAAGAAATCCTGAAACAGGCGCTGATCGATTACGACGGAACGGTGATCGTGGTATCGCACGACCGTGATTTTTTGGAAGGATTGGTGAACTGTGTTTATGAATTCAAAGAAAAAAAAGTAAAACAGCATTTGGGTGGCATTTACGATTTCCTGATCAGAAAGAAAATGGAATCCATGAAGGAATTGGAAAAAAAGAATTTACCATTGAATCAGGGAGTTAAAACACAAAAAACAGACGAGGTTGAGAAACTGAGTTTCGATGAACGCAAGGAAATTAACCGAAACTTCAGCCGCCTTGAAAAAAATATTCAAAGGAACGAACAGGATATTGCTGATCTGGAAAGGAAAATTGAAGAAATGGACAAAACCATGGTTCAAATCAACGATTCTGATGCTTCAATCTTCAAAAAATACGATCAGCTAAAAAAGGATCTGGAACACAAAATATACGAGTGGGAAGTTTTGCACGAAGAACTGGAAGAACTTCAGAAGAAGAAAACCTGGTAAAAACAGCCTCCCCCAACCCCCTCCACAAGAGGGGACTTTAAGCCTCACCCTTCGGGGGAGGTTTGGAGGGGGCTTCATTTAAAATAAACTGATATGTTTAAAAGAGAAGATAAACCTGCCGATGACCTGGTTTTTGGCATTCGCGCTGTAATCGAAGCTATTCAGGCCGGAAAAGAAATTGATAAAGTCTTGATTAAAAAAGGATTGATTGGTGATTTATTCAAAGAACTATTCGACCTGATCCGTATTCGTCAGATTGCTTTTCAATATGTTCCGATTGAAAAGATCAACCGCATTTCGCGTAAAAATCACCAGGGAGTGCTGGCTTTTGTTTCTCCGGTAGCTTTACAGCGTATTGAAGATATTATTCCAACCATATACGAAGAAGGTAAAACACCATTTGTACTTGTACTCGACCAGGTGACAGACGTGCGTAACTTTGGCGCCATCGTTCGCTCGGCCGAATGTGCCGGAGTGAACGCCATTGTCATTCCGGATAAAGGTTCGGCCCGTATCAATGCTGATGCGGTGAAGACTTCTGCCGGAGCTCTGCACCTGGTTCCTGTATGCCGCACCCGCAGTCTGAAGGAAACCGTTTCGTTCCTGAAAGAATCGGGATTAAAACTGGTCGCTGCTACCGAAAAATCAACTTCCATATATACCAATGTCAACCTTACCGGTCCGATTGCCTTCATTATGGGTTCCGAAGATACCGGAATCGATACCCGATTGCTTGCTTTAGCAGATGAACAGGTCAAAATCCCAATTCTTGGAAAAATCGAATCCCTTAATGTTTCAGTTGCTGCCGGGTTGCTGATTTACGAAGTGATCAGGCAAAGAGGATAAAAGCCCCCACCAAACCTCCCCCAAATGGGGAGGCTTTTGAAAAAGCACGTAGAATTAACTACCAGACTTTTTAAGCCCCCTCTTTTGGAGAGGGTTTGGGGGAGGCAGTCATTTATTAACTCCAAAAAACCGCTCTTCGGGAAGATTATACTACCTTTGCACCCCTGAATTCAGGAAAAATAAAATACAAAGCGAATGATTACAGTATCAAATTTGGCCATCCAGTTCGGAAAAAAACCTTTGTTTTCGGATGTAAATTTAAAGTTCACACCTGGCAGCTGTTATGGTGTAATAGGTGCAAACGGCGCAGGAAAATCAACCTTTCTACGTCTGATCTCCGGAGATCTGGAAGCTACCCGGGGATCAGTTCTGATGGGTCCGGGCGAACGGCTTTCAGTACTGAACCAGGACCATCATGCCTTTGACGAACATACTGTACTTGACACGGTTTTGATGGGTCACACCGAATTGCTACGTGTGCTGAAGGAAAAAGATGCACTTTATGCCAAAGTTGATTTTACTGAAGAAGACGGACATTTAGCCGCAAAACTGGAAGATGATTTTGCCAATATGAACGGTTGGAATGCTGAAAGTGATGCAGCCAATTTGCTCAGTGGTTTAGGAATCAAAGAAGTGATGCACTACAGCTTGATGAAAGACCTCAATGGAAAAGAAAAAGTACGCGTGCTGCTGGCTCAGGCCCTGTTTGGTAATCCGGACAACCTGCTTCTCGATGAACCAACCAACGACCTTGACCTTGAAACTGTTCTTTGGCTCGAAAATTACCTGGGCAACTGCCAGAATACGGTGATCGTTGTTTCGCATGACCGTCACTTTCTCGATAACGTTTGTACCGACGTGGTTGACATCGATTTCGGGAAAATACGTGCCTTCTCCGGAAACTATACTTTCTGGTACGAATCGAGTCAGCTGGCTTTGCGTCAGGCAGCCAATGCCAACAAAAAGGCTGAGGAAAAGAAGAAAGAGTTGCAGGAATTTATTGCGCGTTTCAGCGCCAACGTGGCCAAGTCGAAACAAACGACCAGCCGCAAAAAGATGATCGAAAAGCTGAAGATTGAAGAGATTGCACCTTCAACACGCCGTTACCCCGGAATCATTTTTCAACAGGAACGGGCAACAGGCGATCGTGTGCTGACTGTTAACAACCTGTCATTTATTCAGGATGGAGAAGCGCTTTTTAAAAACATTTCTTTTACCATTGAACGGGGCGATAAAGTTGTGTTTCTGGCTAAGGAAAACCGGGCGGTATCGGCATTTTTCAAAATTATTAATCGCGAACTCGAACCAACAACAGGAACTTTCGAATGGGGCGTAACTATCACAACGGCTTATCTTCCCAATGATAATACCGACTTCTTTACTAAAAACGAAACCTTATACGAATGGTTAGGGAACTATTCAACGGATACCAGTGAGAATTTTCTGCGTCAGTACCTGGGGAAAATGTTGTTTTCGGGCGACGATTTGCAGAAAAGCGCCAAAGTACTTTCAGGAGGCGAAAAAATGCGATGTATGATTGCCCGCATGATGCTGGCCCACCCAAATACCGTAATTTTGGACCATCCGACCAACCATCTGGATATGGAATCGATTCAGGCTTTTAACAACAACATGAAAGCATATCCCGGACAGGTTTTGATGGCCGGTCATGACCACGAATTTATTGAAAGCGTATGTTCCCGTGTTATTGACCTGACACCCAAAGGAACGATCGACAAATACATGGACTTTGAAGATTACCTTACCGACGAAAAAATCAAAGCTTTACGTCAGGAAAAATACAAATAGGGAATTGAACTCTAATCCTGTGATTAGGATAGCCAAATATACGAAAGCCGTCTCAGGGAAACCCGGGACGTTTTTTTTTGAATCTATTTATTTCACAACTATTTTCCCGGCAAGAAATCCCGAAAAGACATCCTGAATATATTTTGCCGTAGATTTTGACTGATTGTCCATCCTGAATTTATATTTTTTTCCATAACCTTCGGAATGGTTACCAGTAACATCACGGCATAGATGATATAGGTCAGAACAAAAAAGATTAAAACCTTTCTTCCACTGATATTTCTATAAATCAATTCGTTGTATCGAGTTTTTATCTGATCGATATCCATTTCTACTGGCAGACAAAAAGAAAAACGTTTGTCCTGACAAAATACAAAATCTATTCAGTTTAACCGAAGAAGAATGAAACTTTAACTGAATTAAACAGATTTCAGGGCAAAATAAAAGAGGCAACTTGTGGAAGATGCCTCTTTTATTAACGTTCGTTCAGGAATTATCTCAATTTAAATGAGGTTTCCAATCCTTCGGCAGAATTGGTTCCCACCCATAGCTTAAAATCGCCCGGCTCTGCCTTAAACTTGTTATCAGAACCCCAGAAAGCAAGATCATTTTCGTCCAGCGTAAAACTGACAACCTTTGATTCTCCTGATTTCAAGGAGATCTTTTCAAAGCCTTTCAATTCCTTAACCGGACGGGTAATGCTGCCAACCAAATCGCGTATGTACAGCTGAACCACTTCCTCGCCGGCTACTTTACCCGTATTCTTCACGGTGACCGATACCTGAAGTTTTTCACCTTTAGAAATCGTATTAGAGCTGATTTTTAAATCTGAGTAGTCGAATGTGGTATAACTTAGTCCATAACCAAATGGGAATAATGGAGTGTTTGGGGCATCGGTATAATGCGACCAGAATACATTTCCTTCGCCGTTAGTCGGGCGGCCGGTGCTTTTATGATTGTAATAAATCGGAACCTGACCTACTGACCGGGGGAAAGAAGCCGGCAGTTTTCCGGCAGGATTAAAATCGCCAAAGAGCACATCGGCAATGGCATTTCCGGCTTCAGAACCCAAATGCCAAACTTCAAGAATTGAAGGTACATTTTGTGCCATCCAACTGATTTCCAACGGACGTCCATTCATCAGCACAACGACCACTTTTTTATTCACGGCACAAACTGCTTCCAGTAATTCCTGCTGAAGTCCCTTTAGCCGGATATCAGTCTGGCTGCGGCCTTCACCCGTCTGAAAACAGTTTTCGCCCAATGCCAGAACTACTACATCAGCACTTTTAGCAAGCTCAACGGCTTCAGTAATTCCAATTTTGTCGGTGGTATTAAATTCGAGCGGTACAGTAAACAGGCTTTCCCCTGAAATGAAAACAGGGCCTTTGGCAAAGGTAATATTAGCAGGTTTTGACACTGCATTTTTCATTCCTTCAAGCAATGAAACAGCTGATCCAGCGATTGCTTTAGCTCTCCAGCTTCCGAGCGGAACATCTTTATCAGCAGCCAACTCGCCAATCAGGACGATTTTTTGCCCATCTTTCTTTAGTGGAAGTAACAGGCCTTCATTTTTCAACAAAACGATACTTCTTTTGGCTGCTTCCCTGGATGCCTGAAGATTTTCTTTGCTTAAAATCAAGGTTTTCTCCCGGCTTTCATCACTGTATCTATACGGATCATCGAACAAACCCAAAAGATATTTTACCCGCAATACCCTGCGTACTGCATCATCAACCAGTTTGACATCAACGGCGCCCTCCTCCACCAGTTTTTTCAGGTTCGGGACATAACAGTTCCCTTCCATATCCATATCCGAGCCGGCCGTGATGGCCAGTCGGGCCGCATCTTTTTTATCAGCGGCAACGCCGTGTATCAGCAATTCTCCGATAGAATTCCAGTCGGAAACCACCAATCCATCAAAATTCCATTCACCTTTTAGAATATCACGAAGCAAATGAACATTTGCAGTTGCCGGAGTTCCGCCGATTTCGTTGAAGGCATTCATGAAAGTCAATGCTCCGGCATCGGCAGCAGCCTTGAACGGAGGCAAGACCACATTCCGGAGGGTGCTTTCGCTGATGTCAACTGTATTGTATTCACGACCAGCCTCGATAAAACCATAAGCAGCAAAATGCTTTACACAAGCTGCAATCGTATTATTGGCATCTAATTCGTCACCCTGAAACCCTTTCACACGGGCGGCAGCAAACTGCGAACCCAGCTGGGGTGTTAACCCAATCCAGTCAATTATTTTATAATCAGTTGCTTTCTAAAATTTCAATAAAATACCGTACCGATTTCGTACCGAATTCCTGTCAGTTATGTCCGTCCTTTGACTTCGCTTTTCTGCTTAACTGTTCGGGTACAAATCTAAATACTTTCAAGGGAATATGCAAATTCCTGATACTCAAATTCATTATCCAGTGCAAGGTGCACGCCTATATCTATATATAGGCGTGCACCTTGCACTGATTTTTTACCTGATTTACCTGAAAAGAAAAATTAGCAGTTTGCAATGGAATCATTGTTTTTTTGTTTTTCAGGCAATCGAGCCGAAGTTCTTTTACTCCCCTAAAAAAAAATGATTCTCAATAAAATATACAAATACATAATTATCAACACATTAAACCTGGAATCAAAATAAAATCATATACATACTATTATAAT
>JAUXUF010000057.1 GCA_030684645.1 Bacteroidota bacterium
GGCATCTCGAATTCTCTTTCAAAGGGAACATTTTGAAGTGCAAATTCAATAGCCAGAGCACGCTGATAAATGACTTCCTGAAATCCATTTCCAAGATATTTATGAACTTCTATTGCGCACTTAATAATCCTGGATGTCAAATCCGATAGCGGATACTTTTCATTTGTGTAAGCATTCTCTGTCATATCTTTTTAATCATAGTTTTCAATCAATCATTTAATCATAGTTCAAGACAGCTACTCATACCTCAGCGCTTCCACCGGGTTTCTCGTTGCCGCTTTCCAGCTCTGCCAACTCACCGTTAACAACGCAATTCCTAACGCCAGTATTCCAGTCAAAGCAAAAATCCACCAACTTAAACTGGTTTTATACGCAAAGTTTTCGAGCCATCGGTGCATGGCATACCAGGCAATGGGGCAGGCAATCACAAAAGCAATGGCTACCCATTTTACAAAGTCTTTGTTTAGCATGGCTATCACTTCCGAGACCCGTGCGCCGTTTACTTTGCGGATGCCGATTTCTTTTACCCGGCGCTGGCAGGCAAACAGCGACATGGCCAATATGCCGAGGCAGCAGATAACAACGGCGCAGGCGGAAAACAACGAGAATGTCCGCCGGAACTGAAGTTCCGATTGGTACATTTGCTCAACGGCCTGGTCGAAAAAGCTTATCTCAACCGGAAATGCCGGAGACAATTGGGATGTAGCCGATTTTATATCCTGAATGGCGGAATGCATTAAATTAAAATCGGCAGTTTGGAGTTTCACCAAACAATAGGTTGAATACCATCCATTTGTGATGGCCAGTGGGGTAATAGGCTGACTGACTGATTTAAAATGAAAATCTTTGACGACACCAATAATTTCGGAGCTTTTACCGTCCCAGCCGTTAAACTTACCGCCAATGGGATTTGTCAGTTTATGTTCACGGACGAAGGTTTCATTGACTACAACTTTCCTTAAATCCGTTGAAAGGTCATCAGAATAAAAACGGCCCATGGTTAATTTTAATCCCAATATTTCAAAAATCCCGGCATCGGCAGTGAAGGTATCAAATTTCAGTTGTTTCTTCTCTCCGTTAAAATCCACTTCCACATTCCAGCTTGGAATAGTTATTCCCGGATAAAACCCCGTAAATAAAATGTTCCTGACTGCCGGTTTTTCCTGAAGTATTTTTTTGAGCACATCTTTTTTCTTGTTGAGTTGTTGGGTAAGTTTTATCCCGATGATGTTGTCCTGGTTAAAACCGAGGTTGCTGCTACCGAAGTTTACCTGTTTTTGTACCAATACAGTAAAGGCAATCAGCACGATGGCTATGATAAATTGTGCGGTCACAAGGATGCCCCTGAAAGAGAAGTCCGTTTTGCGTGGCCCTGCTGTTTTTTTTAGGTTGTCAACAGCCCTTGAAGAAGATATCCGCAAAGCAGGAATTAAGCTGAAAACCATGCTCAAAACAAGGGTGCCGGCAATCGAAAAAAGGATAAAAGCAGGAGAATAAAATATTTTCGGGTTGAAATGAATCCCTGTGTAACCCTGAACAAACGGGTTGATGATACTGATCAGCATAATAGCGAGGAAAAGCGACATCAGAAAAAATAAACCTGCTTCAACAAGTACATTCCGCAGGATCGCCGAACACCTGGCCCCAATAACCTTCATCATCCCGGTTTGTTTGATTCTTTCCAGCCATTGAGATGACGAGATATTGATGAAATTGACCAGGGCAATCATCAGTACCAGTGCAGCGACCATTAACAGGATCATGACCTTTTTCTTATCCCCGCATTGAAGGTAATTGCTCCCGTAAAGAGTGAACCCTGAAAAATATAACTTTTTAAAAGGGGTCAGCTTTGCCTCGGTATATAAATTTCGGTAGGGGCCTTCAGGGAAAAGGGCTAAAATGCTTTTAGCTGTTCCTTCAGGATTGGTCCCTTTTTTTAAAAGAAGAAAAGTCTGGAAACCACCCCATCCCCAATTAATAAATTCACCTTCATTTGGCTGAACAACTTTACGCGTAGCGATAGAGGTAACCGCACTGATCGATAAGCTCGAATTGGCTTTTGGTTCTTCAATAACTGCGGTTACCGTCAGTTCTTTGTTGTTGTTCAGTTTCATGGTTTTGCCTATTGCCCTTTCATTGCCAAAAAGTTTGTCTGACAGGGATTTTGAAATCACTACCGACATAGGTTCTTTCAGGGCAGTTTCCAGATCACCTTCGATGGCATGGTAAGTAAACAGCTTGAAAAAATCTTCATCGACAAAAATCAGGTCGGAGGTAATTGGTTCTTTGTTTTCCACCTGAAAAACCGGTGCTTCCCTGAGGACACCTACTCTGACGGTTGATTCCACTCCGGGAATACTAAGGTCAATATGTTCTTTAAGGACTGCAGGGGTATAAATATTTTTGTTAATTGTCCCATACAGGTAAACCCGGTCGCCGTTTTTCATGAAAACGATCCGTAGTAAGCTCACTGTAACAGTAAACCGACAGGAGAATTACTAATGCCAAACTAACGGCCAGTCCCAACAGGTTAATCAGGTTGGTGGCCGGTTTCCGCACGAAATTTCTGTAAGTTGTTTTAAAAATGTTTTGCATGATCTGATATTTTTACATTCATTCTTTTCAATAACACAGTTGTCTTTGGTGTAGCAGCTTTTCCAGCACATTGTCCGGAACTTTGATTTATTTGATTTTATGATTGACTTTGATTATTTCAGTTCTCAAAATCATAGTTTTCAATCAATCATTTAATCAAAGTTCAGACACTTACTCATACCTCAACGCCTCCACCGGGTTTCTCGTGGCGGCTTTCCAGCTCTGCCAACAAATTGTCCGGAACTTTGATTCGTTTGATTTCATGATGGACTTTGATTATTTCCCTTTTCAAAATCATAGTTTTCAATCAATCATTTAATCAAAGTTCTGACACTTATTCATACCTCAATGCCTCCACCGGGTTCCTCGTTGCCGCTTTCCAGCTCTGCCAGCTTACTGTTAACAGCGCAATCCCCAGTGCCAGCAATCCAGCCAGTGCAAAAATCCACCAACTCAGGTTGGTTTTGTAAGCAAAGCTTTCGAGCCACTTGTGCATGGCATACCAGGCAATAGGTGTGGCGATCACAAAAGCAATAGCTACCCATTTCACAAAGTCTTTGTTGAGCATGGTCATTACCTCAGAAATCCGGGCGCCACTAACTTTGCGGATTCCGATTTCTTTTGTGCGGCGGGTCATGGCATAAGACGAAAGAGCAAACAGTCCTATGCACGACAACATAATTGCCAAAATTGAGAACCAGGCAATGATCTGATTCACTTTTATATATTCCTTGTAATGCTCATTTAGCTTATCGTCAGCAAAAAAATAATTCACAACTGTAGCAGGGGTTATTTCCTGCCATTTTCCCTTCATCAATTCAATCACCTGAAGGCTGGCACCTGGTTTTGCCCTTACCGACAGGTAATTCCAATTAGTTAAGTTTTCCCGTTCGGTAAAAAAATGAGCTAATGGCTGCATCTCCCGCTGTACCCCCTGGTAACTAAAATCATCGACCTCACCGATCACTTTAATGGCCGTGCCCGTTTTTGAACTTTCATGCATGATTTGCCCGGCAGCTCCCGTGAAACCCAATTTCTTCATGGCTGTCATATTCAGCACCATACAGTTTTTGTATGAAATCAATTCCTGATCAAACCCGGTTCCATCCAGTATCTTTATGCCATACGTTTTAAAATAATTTTTCCCGACAAAAGCTTTCCGAAGGTTAATTTTCTCCAACCCGCTTCCCCCTTCAGGGAAAAAAATATTATAGTTTTCGCTGTAATTGCCAGGTATATTCTGTGAAAAGCTAACCGATTCGACCAAAGGACTGGCTTCCAGTTCTTCGGAAATCAGCTTGAATTTTTGGGAAGCCGTCTTTAAATCCGGATACTGCCAACTTTCCAAGTCGGCTACTATGACATTCTCTTTGTCGAATTTGGGGTCTTTGCCAACCATGTAGTTGATTTGTTTACGAACTAAAAAAGTACCCGAGATGAGTATAATGGCAATTACAAACTGTACAACAACCAGTGAATATCTGGAGGTTCCGCCTTTATTGGTTGAGAACAGGTTACCTCGAATACTTTGGCTTAATTTGGTCCGGGTCCAAAACAAAAAAGGCAGCAGTCCTGATAAGACACCGACAATGAGCCAGATTGAAATCAGCAAAAGAGATAAAACCATATTCCCGGCAGGATTAAAATGCAAATGCGTTTCGAATAATTGGTTGAAGGTAGGAAGGAAAAGAACCGTAAAGACACAGCCAACCAGCAACGCCATAAAACTAACCATCAAGGTCTCAGTCATCATTTGACTAAACAAATATCGATCGCTGGCTCCAAACACTTTTTTAGTCCCAATTTCCCTAATTCTTGATAATGAACTGGTGATTGTCAGGTTAATAAAGTTGACAATGGCAATACCGATAATCCCCAAGGCAATAACTGCCAAAATAATCACCAGTGTCCGGTTGGAATCCTGGCTGGCATGGTAATCCTTAAAAGCAAGCAGGTTTAAATCGGTTTTATTTTCACCAACAGGAATAAAATTTTCATGCACGGTTTTTTGCAGTTTATCATGTATGCTTTCCGGATTTGTCCCATTCTTCAACAGGACATAAGTTGTTGAAAATGAGTTGTACCAATCGTGTACTCCTTTTATCCAGGGTGAAATCTGTTCGCCTGTTTCATAGGATGCCGCAATATCAAATTTAACCGATGAATTGGCCGGAATATCGACCACACCATTCACTTGAAGAAAAGTATTCTCAAACTTCATCTGCAATTTTTTACCAACTGCCGGGGTATTTCCAAAATATTTTTCGGCAAATTCCCTGCTGACCACCACACCATATTTTTCATGGATCCCTATTTTGGCCGATCCTTCTGTAAATGGAAATGAAAACACGGAGAAAAAGCCGGTATCGACATACTGAATATTTTCAGGAAAGGCTGTTTCCCCGTAACTCATCCGAAAACCATCCCATTCAAAGATGCGTGTCCCGTTCTCCACTTCCGGGATTTGTTCCAGCATTTTCGGCAACAACAAGCCTTTGGTTTGTACCATATTACCTTCTCGAACCCGGTAAATATTAGCCAGGTCTTTATTAAAATGGTTGTATGTGAAATCATTATAAACATACAGGAAAAGGATCAAAAACGAAGCAATTCCAATCCCCAGGCCCAACACGTTGATCAGGAGGTAATTCTTCTTTTTCAATAAAAACCGAAAACTGTTTTTCAATTGTAGTAGGTTCATAACAGAACAATTAAATTGTGTCTAAACATTATTCATTCCGCAGCGCACCCACCGGATTCCTCGTGGTTGCTTTCCATTGTCCTCAACTTTGATTTGTTTATTTTATGATTGACTTTGATATTTCTTATTCATTACTCTTTTAAAGTCGAGACTTTTACTGCCAAAATTTATTAAGAGTCCTACTTCCATAGCATAAGCCTCCAGATAATTAATGGCTTGGGCCAGATGCACATCCTCGAGTTGTATTATTGCTTTGAGTTCAACCATCACTTTCCCGTCAACAAAAAAATCGACACGTCTGCTTCCAATTTGCTCTCCATTATAAAAAATAGGCATCTCGAATTCTCTTTCAAAGGGAACATTTTGAAGTGCAAATTCAATAGCCAGAGCACGCTGATAAA
>JAUXUF010000061.1 GCA_030684645.1 Bacteroidota bacterium
ATTAATTCATTTTTTTCTAACTCTTTCATAATCGTAAAAGTATTAAAATTTTCCTACTCTGTTTTACAGGCTTTTCGGAATCTGCCTAAGTTTTTGTGCACTAAACTTAGGGCTAAGTTAAAGCTACCCACTCTCAAATTCTGAGAGTGAGAAAGTTATTTGTATTAAAATTTACAAAACAGGCTAAATTTTGAAAGCCACCATTTACTTTTTGTATTTCGTTGTAGCTTAGTTCTTTCATGAAAAATCCACACATAAAGTTTACCTCGTCAGAATAAATGTAGCTTTGGTATCTTACACTAAACTCTACCGGAGCGCCCATTTCTCTGATGGTATCAATCAAGCGGTAAAGCGATGCTTCCGAAATGGCTAACCTTCGTGCAAAGGTTTTGGGAGTTCCTGTTGCCTTGAGACGGATCAATTGGTCGATCTGCTATGTTTGTAGGGCAGATGGCAGATAGTTGTTAGATTGTTAATTTCTGATGCCGCTTTTGTCAATGGTCCAGTACCTACAAAGCCAATTGAGTTATGGGAAAGATTTAGTTTGTTCAAACGGATTTGTAAAACTGAGTGAGATCAGGTGAAGAGTTAAAAACTCGATACAGATAATACTTCGTCACAAACGACGCATAATTTACTGAAGGCTTTTCTCAGATTTAGGGTCTCCACAAACATCCTTGCCAGTCACGAACACTTTCTATTAAATCAGTGTGTAGATGGACTTACACCTTGCTAGTAAAACCTTCCCAGACATATAAAAAAGAAAAATCTCCGTTTTTAAACGGAGATTTTGAAGTCGAAATATTCTGTTAGTAACTACCAACTTTCGCATTAACATAACTACTGTCGCTTGAAGTTGAGATTAACTGCCAAAAGTTCTTTAGTGCATAACCTAATCCTTCAACAAAACCTAAAGAAGCCGGAGATCCTCCATTAACTTCTTTGTATTCGTCCTTCATTAATTCTCTAAATTTCATAATAAATAAAATTAGTTAAGTTATTAAATATTAACCCTCATTCCAACCCTTCATAAAAGCGTTATAATGTGCTACTGGATCCCCAGCAATTTCAATTGCTAGGTAAAAACCAACTACGGATAAAAGTGGAAGAACCCAACCACCATTAGTTTCGTGTAAATCAGTTGAATCCAATTCAACAAAATTTTGTTTAGTAAATTCAATTTTCTTCATGACATATATTTTATTATTCTTGAAATTTATGGGCTCAAAAATCCCCATCGTTTTTATTTTTATTACTTATGCCACCTTTTTTATAAAGGAATAAATTTAATGTTAAGAAAATTAACAAAAAATCAATGCCATTTATTTGGTAAAATGTAGTTTTGCTTTCAGTACTTTTAAAGATTGAAAACAAGAGATTTACTATTATCATTAAGCTGAAAGCTATAAAAGTTATAACAACCGCCTTATAAAGCATTTCTGTTCTTTTAGTCTTAATAGTGTAAATGAACAAAACTAAAACCGCCAAGTACTTAATAATAAATAGAATAGTTTCGTAATTCAACATGTCTTTGAGATTTAATGTCGTAATAACTAATTATAAATGATCAAAATAATTTATTTTTCTCGTTAAATTTAAATAAATTTTTCCTACTCTGTTGTATAGGCTTTTCGGATTCGGCCTAAGTTTTTGTGCACTAAACTTAGGGCTAAGGTATTTACGCAGAGTTTCAAGTTCAAAACAATGAGGTACTTGAAGTAAAAGGGCAGTTCAGGAGTATGTAGGGATTACAAATCCCAAATCAAAAGGTGCAAATTGCAAATTGGCACCTGTTTTAGCAAACTTCTGGGCATATCTGGAGGAGCAGAGTCAAAAAGATTACTCTTCATCAAATGGTGATTTGTTATTGCTGTTCAGTTCATCGATTAATTCTTTTGAACGGGCATAATCAGAAGTTGAAATATTTATTTTTACTGATGCTGTGCCTCCCGGACTTACAATCCATGGCGCTATATTCCCCATTAGTTCATTTTTCATATAAGCCTGAATTCCATTATCTTCAAGCATTTCTTTGATCATTTCAGCTTGCCATAACTCTCCGGCAAATATTTCAACGAATTCAAGTTTGTTAGTCATAGTCTAAAATTATAATAATTGTTGGTATTCGGCAAGGTATTTTGCGAACATTTGCTTTTTAAACAACAAATAGCAACCAGTTATTAACCCAATGGTGGCGATGCCATAAACCATCCAGGAATACTGACCGTAAGCCGATATGAAGGTATAGTGCTGGTGGGCTGGATGCATCCAATTATCTAACGAACCAGTAAAATTAACAGTCATGTGTAATAAAATACCCAATACAATACTTCGGGTTTTATAAAAGGTATATCCGAGAAGCAAACCCCAAAAAAACGCAGGTATTATGTGGAGTATGTTGCCATGTATTAATGCAAAAAATGCTGTAGTTAGAAGAATAGCCTTGCGGGTGGTATAGTTTTCCAGCATTCCTGTTAGGATGGTTCCCCTGAAAAGGAGTTCTTCCAAAATCGGAGCAAGAAGAATTGCGCCAATAGAATTGACTATTCCAGAATGGACAACATCTGTGGGATGGAGACTGAAAAATTTAGAGATAAGATTAATAATAGGGACAGCGACAAGTTGTATTGAAATAATTGTACCACCGAAGACGACGAAGCCCTGATTAATATATAAGCGACCATTGAAAGCTATCGGCAGGCCGTTTCGTTTGTTTTTTATTAACGCTATCAATATAGCTGAAGTACAAATGGTTGCGGTAAAACTAAACATAACTACTTCAGTCGTTATAGGGGACTGAGGGAAATAATCACTAATGAAAAGTATTGGAATGCCAAAAACACATCCAAGGGCAAACAAAAGGACTGACTGAAGCAGGGTATTGGGAAATCGTTTTTTCATTTGTTTTAAATAGAATTGCTTATAAATCCAAAATATAAATCTGGTAAAGATATGGCACAATTGTGTTGTGCCATATCTTTGGGATAAGTGATTAATCGCCGAAAAAATTTCGAATACTAACAGCTGCATTGTAGAAAGCAGCGCCAACGTATATCAATTCATTATCGCCATTATACCAATAATAAGCAACCTTTCCTCCTTCAACCCCCATTAATTCATTTTTTTCTAACTCTTTCTCATAATCTAAAAGTATTATTTTTTCCCCTACTCGTTACAGGCTTTTCGGGCAACGCCTAAGTTTTTGTGCACTAAACTTAACGTAAAGTTAAGTTCGTCCACTCTCATAAAAAAGTAGTGAAGAATTATTTAACGAAAAACCACCAATAACTTTTTTAGCAGCTTGCTCCGAGATCAATTGAATGGAATACGATACCTTCATTTCAAAGTCATATTCGTAATAATACGTTTTACGGCTTCGGCTAAAGTTTACCGGTGCCCCCAATTCTTTAATTTCTTCGATACATCGGTATAAATGGCTGGAGCTAACACCCAGCTTGGTTGCAAACTCTTCCGGAGTCCCGGTTTTTTCTTCTTTAATCAGGCGATTCATCCGTTTTAAACGTTCCAGTTGTTCAAATGCTTTCATATTTTTTGAGATTTGAAGCCCCCTCCAAACCTCCCCCAAGGGTGAGGCTTAAAACAGGTTTTGGAGATTGGGGCATTGGTTATTCGATATTGGTTATTTGATATTGGTTCAATCTCCCCTCCTTTGGAGGGGTTAGGGGGAGGCTTTCAGTCGGCATTTGCCGTTGCCACATGCGGTAGTAGTAGCCTTTTTGCGCGTACAATTTCTCGTGAGTTCCTTGCTCTGTAATCTGGCCTTCTTTGAGCACGATAATCTCATGGGCATCAATAACAGTACTTAGGCGGTGAGCAATCAGGATCACTGTTTTGCCTGTTGCCACTTGTTGCCTTATGGTTGTTTGTACTGCCTGTTCCGACTCTGAGTCAAGATTCGAGGTAGCTTCGTCCATAATCAGGATTTCGGGTTGGCGGTACAAGGCACGGGCAATGGCCAGGCGCTGCCGCTGCCCACCCGATAAAGTGGCTCCATGTTCGCCAACGAAGGTGGCAAATCCATTGGGCAGTTTTTCGATAAACTCAATCAGGTCCAATTGTTTGCATACCGCGAAAAGCAATTCCATGTTGGGTGCCAGTTCGCCCACAGCAATGTTTTCAATTACACTTCCGGCAAACAATTCGAGGTTTTGCGGAACGATACCCACCAAACGGCGGAGGCTTTCGGGACTGGCATAACGGATGTTGACATCGCCAATTAAAATCTGTCCTTTGTTTAAAGGATAAATGCCCTGAATAAGAGCGGCGATGGTGCTTTTTCCCGATCCGCTTTCGCCAATAATAGCAGTTAACTGTCCTTGTTTCAGTACCAGGTTAAAATCTTCGAAAACATCTGTGCGTGTGCCGTAACTAAATGAAACGTTGAGGAAAGTGATGTTTCCCAACAAGTTTTTATTGAGTTCAACGGTATGTTCAATCTCATCGTCGCGTTCAAGGTCCATGATCTCGAACAGGCGGTCGGCAGCAATTTTTGCATTTTGGATGGTTTTGTTCATGCCAATCAACGAACTAACTGGTCCAGTAAAATACCCGATGAGGGCATAAAACGACATCAGTTCGCCGGGGGTAATGGTGTGGTCGATCACTAGGTAACTTCCGGCCCACAATAACACGATTGTAAATGCGCGGGTAATGAGTTGCGAAGCATTTCCTGTAAAAATACTGTTCAGTCCCGATTTGTAGGTGCTGTCGAGTAAGCGGATAAATCGGGTTTCGGTTTTCAGGTTGTTGAACGATTCGAGATTCAGTTGTTTGATGGTTTTGATGGCGTTGAGCGACTCAACCAGTTGCGTTTCGAGCTCGGCCGCGTTTTCCATGATTTTGCGTTCCCTCTTTTTATTGAGTTCATTGGTGACCCAGTAAAGCAGGGCATATAGCGGGATCACAATTGCCATGATCAGGGCCAGTTTCATGCTGTATATGAACATCAGGACAAAAGAGAAAACGATGATGAACAGGTTGACCAGGATGTTGATCATGGTATCGTTGATAAATGCCCTGATTTTCACCGCATCGTTGATCCTCGAAATGATTTCGCCGGTGCGCATGGTATCAAAAAAGCGTTGAGGTAACTGAAGCAAATGTTTGTAATACCCCAATATCAGACGGGCATCGATCAATTGTCCGGTTTTCAGCACATAGATGGTTTGTATGGAGCCAATCACGATCTGCAGTATCAGGATAATCACCATTCCAACGCTGAGTAGGTTCAGAAGGTTGCGGTTTCCATCGGGCAGAACAAAGTCGGTGATTTTCTGGATATAAATGGATGTTGCCAAACCCAGTATTGTATAAACAATGGCACCGACCAATGCCTGAATCAGTATTTTGCGATGCGGGTGAAGCAAGTAGCGAAAACGGGCCAGAATCGGCACTTTTTCGTTGCGGGCAATAAACTCCTGATTGGGCGATAACAGAATGATTACTCCAGTCCACTCTTCGGCAAATTCGGCGTGGGTTTTCCGATGCATTTGTCCGTCGCCGGGATCCATAATTTCTACGTAATCTTTCGTGAATTTATATACTACCACGTAATGTTGTAATACTTTTTTTACCACCACATGGGCAATTGCAGGTAGTGGAACTTCGCTCATCGCGTCCAGTTCGCCTTTTACACCTTTGGCCGAAAAACCCAGCTTTTCCGCAGCTTTGATCAAACCCCAGGCATTGGTTCCTTTTTTATCTGTTCCAGCCCATTGCCTGATGCGGGCGATTGGAATTTTCAGATTATAATGTGCTGAAACCGATGCCAGACAGGCTGCCCCGCAATCGGTAATATCGTGTTGTTTAATCTTGATGGTCATAAAGGGTTAAATTATTTACGATTTGGTTATTTACGATTTACGATTTTGGTGCCATGGTCGTTGAATAGTAAATTGTAAATGGTGTCGAATTGTAAATGGTTAAATGTTAATAATTTTGGGATTTAACCAATCATCGGCCTGGTCGAACAGCAGGTCGTATAAACTACGGCGATTTACCAGAAACCGTGAAGTAAGCGTCAACCCGTTTTTCAGTTTTCCCTGATAACCTGATTTCAGAAATAGGCAATCTTGATTCAGATTGCATTTCACCTTAAAATACACCGATTTGTTTTCCTGATAGGGTTGGTTTGAGATGTCGATAATCTCACCATTCGCCAGTCCCCATTGGTTGTAATTGTAGGCATCGACCTGAAATGTGGCAACTTTACCAGATTGCAAATATCCGATATCGTTCGGACTGACATAACATTCAACAATCAGGCTGTCGGTGGGCGATATGGTTGCAACAACCTGGTTCGGAAAGATATAACTTCCGGTTTGTACCCCGGTAAAATTTGTAATATATCCATTGGCAGGAGCAAGCACGACATAAAACCGTTGTTCAAACCTGAGCTGATCACGGCTATCTGTCAGCGATTGGAGTTCGGTCTTGTATTGAAAGATTTGTTGGTGCCAGCCTGCTTTTTTCTGACTGATGTAAAAGTCTCGTTCTTTGATGAGTTGATTCAGCTCCATCTCTTTTTTCTCAAACTCAGCAGCTGCAATCACCTCTTTTGCGAAAAGTGTTTTTGCTCGTTGAAAATCTTTACCAGCGGTTTCAATCTGCAACTGGTATTCAATCAGTTTCTCATTGTATTCCGAATAACTGCTTTTCAGCAAGCTGCTTTGAATTGCTTTATTTTGATTGCTTACCAGATTATCCAAATCGTGTATATAACCTGAATAAAGGGCAATTTTGTCATGAAGCATCTGTAATTGATCGTTGATCTTTTCGGGTGCAAGACAAATTAAAGTATCGCCAACCGACACTTTCATATTTTCTCGGATGCAGATTTTTTGTACCTGTCCACTAACCGGAGCCTGAATGCTGGTTGGTTCGGCCTGCGAACGGATAATTCCTCTCGATTGTATCGAAATATCAACCTTTACAAAGGGTAAGGCGATCAGGGCGGCGACTACCGCTCCGATTACCAAGAGATAAATGATCATAGAATGTCTGGAAAACCTCGAATAGTGGCTCTCCAGCGAGAAACGGATGATTTCTTTGGGGAAAATTGTTGGCTTCAAATGTCAGAATCTATTTTATGTAATATTTCATATACTTAATCCCGATTTAAAAGAAAAGGTAACCTGGTATTTTCTGAAATTTTTTGGAATGGCCATTTTTTGATACGAATGGTTCATTTTGACAAATGAAAGAAACCTGCAACTGGAATTTTTTTCAAATTGGCAGCATGAAATATGGTGTATTTGGATAGACTATATCAAATTCAGGTTCATAATGGCTTAAAAAGACGGCATTTTATTCAGGCGGGTAAAAATAATCACACTTTTTTTAAAATATTTTACTCATCCCTGCAAACGTTTGCAATGCGGTTTTTTCTCTCATAGTTGCTGGTTTGCACGCCAAATAGGGCATCTGAACGATTTCAGAATTTGGATTTCTCAAAAAAGCTTCTTTATATTTGTATCGTTAATTCCGCTTTGTTTTAATTCCGTTTACTACTTCATTTGGTTTCCTGAAAAGGGTTTCAGGGGACTTCTAATTAATTCCAAACATTTGTGGGTGTTTCATTGTGTTAGGACTTTCAGTAATTATTTAGGTTCTATTTTTTCCTGACTCAATTTAGTCTATTTTGGTTCTTTACCGAAGTATTCCAACATTCAATCAAATAAACCAATTAAAACTAGACCAAATGAAGAAAAAACCTGCTTTAAGTTTTTGGCAAATCTGGAACATGAGTTTTGGCTTTTTGGGTATCCAGTTTGGCTTTGCCCTTCAGAATGCCAATGTGAGCCGAATATTCGAAACTCTTGGTGCCAAGGTGGACGACATTCCCATTTTATGGATTGCTGCCCCGGTAACAGGCTTAATTGTTCAGCCCATTATTGGTCACATGAGCGACAAAACCTGGGGCCGTTTTGGACGGCGCCGTCCATATTTTCTGGTTGGCGCTATTCTGGCTTCTCTGGCATTACTTTTTATGCCGAACTCGCCTGCCTTGTGGATTGCTGCCGGATTGCTCTGGATGATGGATGCCTCGATCAACATTTCGATGGAACCTTTCCGTGCATTTGTGGGCGACATGCTTCCTGGCAAACAAAGTACAACCGGTTTTGCCATGCAGAGTTTCTTCATCGGTACTGGCGCCGTTATTGCCTCAGCTTTGCCTTGGGTTTTGACCAACTGGTTCGATGTATCGAACGTAGCCCTTGCCGGTGAAAAAATTCCCCAATCAGTTAAACTTTCGTTTTACCTTGGTGGGGCAGTCTTTTTGCTGGCTGTGCTTTGGACTGTTTTCTCAACCAAAGAGTATTCGCCCGAAGAACTCAACGAGTTTGAAGCTGAGAAAAAGCAATCGTCTGATGTACCTGAAACTCCTGTGGCGACTTCAAAAAGCCTGTTGCCAAGTTTTGTCCGGCGCGGCCTGATCTGGCTGGTTGTCGGAATTTTAGGTAGTTTACTGATTCAGCAGATGGGCTGGGAGAAAGAGTTGTATATTCTTTCGGTTGGCCTGGGCGCTTTCGGATTCATTTTACTTGTTTCTGCATGGTACACCCGTCAGGGATTGGTGAATAATGGATTTGTTGAGGTGATTACCGACCTGATGAACATGCCCAAAACCATGAAACAGTTGGCCATAGTTCAATTCTTTTCATGGTTTGCGCTGTTTGCCATGTGGATTTATTCCACTTCGGCTGTTACCAGTCACATTTATGGTACCACCGACGCTACCTCTGCTTTGTATAACGAAGGCGCCAATTGGGTTGGAGTTCTGTTTGCTACTTATAACGGCTTTGCTGCATTGGTTGCTTTTCTTTTGCCGGTCCTGGCTCGTTTCACCAGTCGCAAAATGACTCATGCCATCGCGTTGGTTTGTGGCGGAATTGGCCTGGCTTCTTTTTACATCGTGAAAGATCCGCACTTGCTCGTTGTTTCGATGCTTGGTGTTGGTATTGCCTGGGCCAGCATTTTATCAATGCCTTACGCTATCCTGACTGGCTCGTTACCTGCGCAGAAAATGGGGACTTATATGGGAATTTTCAACTTTTTCATCGTGATCCCACAAATTCTGGCCGCCAGTATCCTTGGCTTTTTTACCAAGATATTGTTTGAAGGACATGCTATTTATGCCCTGATTTTAGGTGGTGCATCTTTATTGATTGCCGCTCTGAGCGTCATGTTTGTTGATGATGTTGATCAAAAATAAACTATAAAAATGATTGGAGCCTGCATTTTTGACCTCGATGGGGTAGTGGTTGATACCGCCAAATACCATTTTATTGCCTGGAAAGCCCTGGCAAAAGAACTTGGTTTTGACTTTACCCTGGAGGATAATGAACGGTTGAAAGGTGTGAGCCGTACACAGTCGCTCGAAATTTTGCTCGAGATTGGAGGAAAACAATTTCCGGAGCACGAAAAACTCGCGATGGCCAAAAAAAAGAATACACTTTATGTGAGCTTCATCGAAAAGATGACTCCTGATGAAACATTGCCCGGAGTGGAAAAATTTCTTCGGGAATTGAGAAGCAATGGAATTAAGACAGCTCTCGGCTCGGCCAGCAAAAATGCACCCATGATTTTGGAACGCATTCGGCTCACTGAATTGTTTGACATCATCGTAGATGGTAATTCGATTACAGAAGCCAAACCAAATCCGGAGGTATTTTTAAAAGGTGCCGAAAGACTAGGTGTTTTACCAGAAAATTGTGTGGTATTTGAAGATGCCATCGCTGGAGTGGAGGCTGCAAGGAATGCAAAAATGCTGTGTGTCGGGATTGGTGAACCTGAAACACTTGGATTGGCGAATCTTGTTATTCCGGGTTTCGAAGGTTTTACACTGGAACAGCTTTTTGTTGAGCTAAGAACTGTTTAAGCATTTTTAAGGTTCCGTTAGGAACCAAAGGTCGGTAGAATTATTGCAAAAAAGATTGTCTTTTGTCCCGTACGGGACAAAACAAAGGATAATCGGCCAACGTTTCTACCGAGCTATTTTCCCTACGGGAAAGTTTTGTGCATGATTTGCAGTTGGAATTTTTACTGAAGAAGGAGGAAGTTAACTCTCATTCGATGCGATATCCTTTTCCGTCAGCTTCAGCTGACGGAAACTGGCAGAAGGGACAAAAAAGAAAACAATAACAATTTGAATTTTATAGCCTGAGTTAAATTTCAGGATTAGAAATAAAAAATAATCGTATGAAAAACTACATCATACACGACGAGTGGAAGATTATTGAAGAAGGATTTAATCGGGAAGATAACCGGATTACTGAAAGTTTGCTCAGTATTGGAAATGGAAGGAACGGGCAGCGGGCTAACTTTGAGGAAAAATACAGCGGGGACTCTTTGCGTGGAAGCTACGTGGCGGGAATTTATTATCCCGATAAAACCCGCGTAGGCTGGTGGAAAAATGGTTATCCTGAATATTTTGCCAAAATCCTGAATGCTGCCAATTGGATTGGGATCGACATCTGGGTTGATGGTGAAGCGCTTGATTTGAACAAAGCTGAAATCCGATCGTTTTACCGCGACCTCGATATGAGATCGGGTTTGCTGACCCGCCGTTTCGTGGCTCAATTTTCATCAGGAAAACAAATTGAAGTTCATGCCAAACGGTTTCTAAGCATTGCCGATCAGGAAATTGGGGCTATCAGTTATTCGGTTAAAGCGCTAAATTTTTCCGGAGAACTTTCGTTTTTGCCGTATATCGATGGTGATGTAGTCAACGAAGATTCCAACTACGATGAAAATTTCTGGATTGGTATTTCTCAGAAAATTACGGGTTCATCTGGTTATGTTTGTCTGGAAACCAAAAAAACTGCCTTTCAGGTTTGTACCGGAATGAATTTCAGAGCAACTTTCAACAACAACTTGATCGCTCCTGAACTGACCGCAGTCGAAAAAGAAAAATTTGTTGGAGCTGAATTTAAAATTCAGGTTAAACCAGGTGACGAGGTTTGCATCGAAAAGTATGTGGCGATCAGTTCGACCCTTTATTATACTCCTAAAAAACTTCAGGAGGCTACTGAAAAGACACTTAAAAGAGCTACCGATAAAGGATTCGACCGGCTTTTTGCCAATCAGGAAACAGCATGGAAAATACGTTGGGAAACCAGCGATATCCATATCGAAGGCGATGTGGCTGCCCAGCAGGGAATCCGGTTCAATATTTTCCAACTGAACCAAACTTATCTGGGCGACGATGAACGGCTCAACATCGGTCCAAAAGGATTTACCGGCGAAAAATATGGTGGTGTAACTTATTGGGATACGGAAGCATATTGTCTGCCTTTTACACTGGGAACCGCACCGCAAATGGTGTCTAAGAACCTGTTGCTGTACCGGTACAAACATTTGCAAAAAGCGATTGAAAATGCTGAAAAGCTCGGATTTACCGATGGTGCAGCTCTGTACCCGATGGTGACCATCAACGGTGAAGAATGTCACAACGAATGGGAGATAACCTTCGAAGAAATTCACCGAAACGGAGCTATTGCATTCGGCATTTATAACTACATTGCCTATACAGGCGACAAGGATTATCTTGCACCTTATGGATTTGAGGTTCTGCTTGCCCTGTCGCGTTTCTGGAGCCAGCGCATTAACTGGTCGGAAGTGAAAAAGAAATTCGTGATGCTCGGGGTTACCGGTCCGAATGAATACGAAAACAACGTGAACAACAATTTCCACACCAGCTACATGGCTGTGTGGACTTTAAAATATACACTCGAAGCCATTGATTACCTGAAAAAAGAGCATCCGCTATTATTCGAAGATCTGGTCATAAAGCTCAAACTGAAAGAACTGAAAGAAACTTCGCGCTGGAAGAAAGTCATAAAAGACATGTATTTTCCCTATGATTTTACCCGGAAGATTTATCTGCAGCAAGATGGTTTCCTCGATAAGGAACTGATCCCGGTCAGTCAACTCGATCCAAAAGACCGGCCCATCAATCAGAAATGGTCCTGGGATCGAATATTACGCTCATGTTACATCAAACAAGCCGATACCTTACAAAGTATTTATTGGTTCGAAGATGAATTTGACCGCGGAAGCCTTGAAAGGCATTTCGATTTTTATGAACCGCTAACCGTACACGAATCTTCGCTTTCGAGTTGTATTCATTCAATTCTGGCGGCCTCGATCGGTCGTCAGGAAAAAGCTTACGAAATGTATTTGCGTACTGCCCGTCTCGATTTGGACGATTACAACAGCGACACCTGCGATGGTTTGCACATCACCAGCATGGGCGGAACCTGGATGGCATTTGTTCAGGGGTTTGGTGGAATGCGTGTTCGAAACGAGCAATTGCATTTTAATCCATTTATTCCTGAAGGATGGAAATCCTATTCGTTCCGGATCAATTTCCGGAATGCACATCTGGAATTTACAATGGACAATTCAAATTTCCGTATTGTCAACCATTCAAAAGTTGCAGTCGAAATTGTTGTGCAGGGAAAGGAATATACTCTGGCTGCAAAAAAAGAATTAATCCTTGAAAACTAGAAAATGATCAAGACATTTAGATGAAACAATACGAATGAATTAGGGTTGAGCAATTCAGGGACTGTTTAAAAATTTCCCGTAGGGAAAATATGTCGGTAGATAGTTTGAATTTCCGGATTAGTATTGTCCCGTACGGGACAAAAGATGGATGTTTTTGTAATCATTCTACCGACCTTAGGTTCCTAACGGAACCTAAAAAACAAAATTTAAAAGCTTCAATCTGTATCTTGATACTTGTGTCTTAATTCTAAAATTTTAAAAATGAAGAAAATAATCGTATTCTTATTATTCATCGTATTCAGCATTTCGACTTTTGCGCTGAATGTCGAACGTGTCGAACCTATGTTTTGGTGGGTAGGCATGAAAAATCCAACCGTTCAGCTGATGGTTCACGGTCAGGAAATTGCTTCAAGCGAAATCAGTTTGAATTATCCGGGAGTTAGGATAAGTTCAGTTTCGAGGCAGGAAAATCTGAATTATGTGTTCATCGATTTAAGTATTTCGCCGGAAGCCAAAGCCGGAACTTTCCCGATTCAATTCAGGAAAAATAAAAAGGAAATGACCAGCTATATGTATGAACTGAAAAATCGCGAACCCCATTCGGCTGGCCGAAAGGGATTTGATGGTTCGGATGTTATTTACCTGATTACTCCCGATCGTTTTGCCAACGGAAATCCAGCCAACGATGCGGTAACCGGAATGAAGGAATTACCGAACAGGGCTGATAAGAACGGCCGTCATGGTGGCGATATTCAGGGAATAAAGAACAGCCTGGATTACATTTCGAATATGGGCTTCACTTCTGTTTGGCTCAATCCGGTTCTGGAAAATAACATGACCCAGGTTTCGTACCACGGCTATTCGACCACCGATTTTTACAAGGTCGATCCACGGTACGGTACCAACGAAGAGTACCGCGAGTTGGCAAAGTCCATCCATCAAAAAGGAATGAAACTCATGATGGACATGATCTTTAACCACATCGGGTCGGAACATTGGTGGATGAACGATATGCCATCATCAGACTGGTTGAACAATTATCCGGATTATAAAATTTCCTCTCACCGCCGGACAGTTAATCAGGATCCACACGCTTCGGAAGCCGACAAACGGGAGATGGCTGATGGCTGGTTCGATAAAACCATGCCCGATTTGAACCAGCGGAATCATTTTATGGCCATTTACCTCATTCAGAACAGCATTTGGTGGGCTGAATATGTTGGCCTGGACGGAATCCGGATGGATACTTACCCTTACCCGGATAAATTTGCCATGGCCGAATGGACCAAACGGATGCTGGAAGAATATCCCGGCTTTTATATGGTGGGAGAAGAGTGGTCGATGAATCCGGCGATAGTAGCTTACTGGCAAAAAGGAAAAGTCAATCAGGATGGTTATGTTTCGAAACTTCCGGGACTGATGGATTTCCCGTTGAACAGCGCTGTTGTTCGCAGCTTGAAAGATCCGGAAAACTGGGGCAGTGGATTAATTACCTTGTATGAAGCGCTTGCCAACGACTTTCAATATGCACATCCTGAAAAACTAATTATTTTCCCTGACAATCATGATATGACCCGTTTTTACGCACAGTTAGGCGAAAACTTCGATTTACTGAAAATGGGAATTGCCTATTATGCCACTACCCGTGGAATTCCACAATTTTTCTACGGAACGGAAATACTGATGTCAAGTCCCGAAGCAAGAGAAGATGGGCTAATCCGCTCCGATTTTCCGGGTGGTTGGGCTGGTGATCAGGTGAATGCCATTTCTGGAGCCGGACTTTCGCCTCAGCAAAAAGAAGCACAGGAATTTACCCGGAAAGTATTAAACTGGAGGAAAACAAGTGAGGTTGTTCATTCAGGAGAATTAAAACACTTTGCTCCGGTTGATGGTATTTACGTGTATTTCCGCTACAATCTGAATGATAAGGTGATGGTGGTCCTGAATAAAAATGCACAGGAAAAAACGATTGATACCAGTCGATTTAAAGAAATAATGGCGAATTGCATTTCAGGAAAAGAAATCATTTCAGGAATGAATGTTACTGACCTGAAAAACCTGAAAGTACCGGCCATGTCGGCCATGATTATTGAATTGAAATAGAATAGTAATTAAAATTATTAATCTGAATTTCAAAGGGTTCCACCCTTTGCTGTTACAGGACGTCCTTTCAGGACTCCAAGGGGCAAAGCCCCGTAATGTAAAAGCATAGGATGAAGTGGAACGGAGTCCTATGACAATAAATTTAACTTTCAATATAAATCATTCACCATGAAAAAAATAACCCGATTACTGATTCTACCTGTACTGATCCTGGCCATGTATTCGTGCCAGCCTTCAGTAAAAAAAGTCGCCGAAACTGCCCAAACAGGGATGGCCAACATTCCGGAATGGAGTAAAAATGCTGTGATGTATGAGATCAACGTACGCCAATACACTCCGGAAGGAACCTTCAAGGCTTTCGAAACTCATCTTCCGCGCCTGAAAGAAATGGGTGTCGATATTCTGTGGTTTATGCCTATTTATCCCATTGCTGAAAAAAACAGGAAGGGAAGCCTCGGTTCGTATTATTCGATCCGCGATTACAAAGCCGTCAATCCGGAATTTGGAACCATTGACGATTTCAAGGCCATGGTCAGCAAGGCTCACGAAATGGGCTTCAAAGTCATGCTCGACTGGGTAGGAAACCATACAGGCTGGGACAATCAGTGGATTGTCGATCACAAAGACTGGTACACCCAGGATTCCTTGGGTAATGTGATTTCACCGGTGCCCGATTGGAGCGATACCGCCGATTTGAATTATAGCAATCCGGGATTACGGAACGCGATGCTCGACGCGCTGAAATTTTGGGTCAAAGATGCTGACATCGATGGTTACCGATGCGATTTTGCCGGAGGTGTTCCCACCGATTTCTGGGAGAATGCGCGGCTTTCGCTCGATTCGATCAAACCGGTATATATGCTGGCTGAAAATCAGGACCAGATGGATTTGCTAAACAAAGCTTTTAACAGCAATTACGGCTGGACCTTTCATCACCTGATGAACGAAGTTGCCCAGGGCAAAAAAACAGCTATGGACATGGATTCTTCACTGGTAAAAACCAGTTTAACTTATCCGGTCGGTACCTATGCCCTGCAGTTTACTTCCAACCATGATGAAAACAGCTGGAACGGCACTGAGTACGAACGTTTGGGCGACGCCGTTAAAACCATGGCCGTTTTAAGTTTTACTGTTCCGGGAATGCCATTGATTTATACCGGGCAGGAAGCAGGATTGAACAAACGGCTTTTGTTTTTTGAAAAAGACCAGGTTGACTGGAGCAATCTGGAGATGCAGCTATTCTATCAGAAACTGATCAAACTGAAAAAAGAAGACCCTGCTTTGTGGAACGGAACTGCCGGTGGTAGGCTGTCTATTGTGGCTACAACATTGCCAGCAAAAGTTCTTGCCTTCAGCCGGGAGAAAGATAAAAATCAAATTCTCGCCATCTATAATTTATCACCCGAATCCGTTGAAGCAATTATTCAACTTCCACTGTCGGGAGATTATCAGGAATATTTTTCAGGAGATACAAAAACATTGGAAAAGGGGAGTACCATTAAATTGGACAAATGGGGCTATAAGGTATTTGTCAGGAAATAAAAAAAGTTTGGGTTTAGGTTTGGTTAGTTTAAAGCTTGTCCGTAATGGGCAGGCTTTTTTTGGATCAATTCTCAAAAGGATATTATAGAAGATTACTTACCTTTGGTAGTTGAACAAAAGAATTATCTTTAATCAAAAAACAGATAAACACCATGATCCCTGACTTTCAAAAAATTATGCTTCCGTTTTTAAATATTATTTCAGATGGATTAGAGCACTCGACAGTTGAGACAAACGAGAAGTTGGCTAGACTTTTCGTATTAACAGATGAAGAGATAGATCAATTTCTACCAAGCGGGGTGGCAAAAACTTTTCCGAATAGGGTAGCATGGGCTAAATCTCATTTAAAAATGGCTGGATTACTTGAAAATACCAAACGGAGTTGTTTCAAAATCACAGAGTCGGGTAAAATATTTCTTGAAAATAATCCCACTGAAATCAACTTGAAGATTTAAAAAACCCTTCCGACTTATCAAGAAAGAACAGGTAGATTAAAAGATGAGGATTTAGCATCAGACACAGATACCAATCAAATCTCTGCAACGCCTGAAGAAATATTAGAGATTAATTATCTGAAAATCAGAAAATCTCTCGCTCAAGAGTTACTTATGAAAATTAAAAGTTGTAGCCCTTCGTTTTTTGAAAGCTTAGTTGTTGAATTACTCGTAAAAATGGGTTATGGAGGTTCGATAATGGATGCGGGACGATCAATTGGACGTTCTGGCGATGGAGGCATTGATGGAATAATAAAAGAAGATAAACTCGGGCTTGATGTTATATGTTTGATGGGGAACAACTTGCGGACTTAATGATTGATTACAATTTGGCAGTTTCAACAGCAAATACTTTTGAAATTAAACGCATTGATAACGACTATTTTGGGGAATAATGAAATGGTAATCAGGCATAAAAATTAAATCTAAAGTTATTCCAGGTAACACTAAATTACCAAGGACGTACATTTACTCAGACTTATTTTTTTAGTTTTGTAAAAACTTTAACCAATGGATATCCAGGCAGAAAAAGGAGAAATCATAAAAATGATTCTGGAAACTGATAGTCCGGGAATTATTGAATCGATCAAAGAGATTTTTAAGAAAGAATCTAAGAAAGATTTTTGGGATACCATGCCAATGCATCAAAAGGATGATATTTTATTAGGAATTAAGGAGATTGAAGAGGGTGAAACTTTTGATTACGAAGATTTTATCAAAAAATACCGATAATGAGTCGCAAGGTGATAATTTCGAAAAGGGCATCCCTGAAATTAACCCGATTGCTTGAATACCTCGAAACAGAATGGTCAGCGAAAGTGAAGGACGATTTCATCCAAAAATTAGATAAATCACTTTTAATAATCCAGGAAAATCCGGATGGATTTGAAAAATCAAAATCAATCAGCGGTCTTCATAAGTGCGTGATAACAAAGCAAATATCATTATTTTACAAACACGACAAGAATAGAATATCTATTGTTTCAATATTCGATAACCGACAGCATCCAAATAGATTGATTGAGGAAATTCAGGAGTAACTCAAATGTCATTTATTTTTTTCCCGAATTAAATCAAAACCTTTCCGCATTACTTCATCTTTACCAGCTTTTGCGGTCTTCACAGCCTAGAACCCGAACTTATTTTCAGGATGTAAATTCCTTGTGGCAAGTGGGTACAGTTTATTTTCTGAACCTGATCAGCTGGTTTAATTTCGTAATAAAAAGCCAATTGCCCGTTAAGTCGATAAAGGCTGCAACTGAAAGGTTCGTAATCTTGCCTGTTAAACCTTATGATTAAATCCTCATGGTCAAAAGAGGCCTTGATTTCATTCTTTCCGGATTGGTTGAATACCGGATTTGTAGCAAGGTCGAATTCAAAAGCGCCCAAATCGGGCAAAGTTCCTTTATAGGGTAATCCAACATCAGTTCCCTTATCAATTAAATCGCTGCCATCCATTTTAAAGCCTGAAGACCTGAATCTATGTTCCCGATGAAAGAGCAAAAAAAAGAAAAGGTACTTTACCCATTTTAAAAGTTTTTCAAATCTACAATAAAACACGAATGATAATTTATTGATTTAACAGTTATGATTCCCACAAATCTCCCGTTTTATTGAATTATCCCGTTTCATTTTCTACTTTTGTTTATAGTAATCGTTTAACTTTAATCCTGCAGGATTAAAAAAACATAAAAACTCAAATTCTCAAAATGATTTTCAAAGAACAGGTAAAAGGTCTTAATGATCGCCGGGACGCGTTAAGGAGGCATCTTTGACTACGATCAGAAATTAATTCAACTAAAGGAAGAGGAACTGAAAACCCAGGATCCGGCTTTCTGGAACAATCCCAAAGAAGCTGAGGCTCAGATGAAAGTCATCCGGTCGGTCAAAATCTGGACCGATGGTTTCAATGCCGTGGACCAGAGCATGGAAGATCTGCTCGTTTTATACGACTTCTTTGAAATGGGAGAAACTACCGAACAAGATATTGAGCAACATTTCAATGAAACTCTTTCATTAATCGAAGCGCTTGAAATTAAAAATATGCTCCGGAAAGAGGAGGATAAACTGGGCGCAATTCTTCGCATCAATGCGGGAGCCGGTGGAACTGAAAGTAATGACTGGGCCGAAATGCTGATGCGTATGTACATGCGATACGGTGAAAAACAGGGATATACGGTAAAAACAATCGATTACCATGGCGGTGACGAGGTGGGAGTCAAGAGTTGTACCATTGAGTTCGAAGGCGAATTTGCTTATGGCTACCTGAAAAGTGAAAACGGGGTACACCGGCTGGTGCGCCTGTCTCCATTTAATGCCCAGAGCAAACGAATGACCACCTTTGCTTCTGTGTTTGTTTCACCCGCAATTGACGACACCATTGAAGTGGAAATAAATCCTGCTGATATTTCTTTTGAAACATTTCGATCGGGTGGCGCCGGAGGTCAGAATGTGAATAAGGTTGAAACCGGTGTCCGGCTTCGGCATGCGCCTTCAGGAATCATCATTGAAAATACTGAAACCCGATCGCAGCTTAATAACAAGGAAAATGCCCTTCGTTTGCTGAAATCACAATTGTACGAACTCGAACTTCGCAAACGTCAGGAAGCCGAACAACTGATTAATTCAACCAAGAAGAAGATTGAATGGGGCTCGCAAATCAGGTCATACACCCTTCAGCCCTATAAACTTGTGAAAGATGTGCGTACAGGCTTTGAATCGGGCAATGTAGGCGCTGTCCTTGACGGAGAAATTGGCGGTTTCATCAAAGCCTTTTTGATGGAATTTAGCGATGATGTCAATTAAGAAAGCGATTGATTCAGGTGGTGGATGTTCACAATTGTCATTTGTTTTACATCATTTTTTATGGCAGTTGAATGGATATGAATGACTTAATTACATAACTTGAAATTTGAAACTTAGATACGATGCAACCAATCATCCGACTAGCAGAAGAAGATGATGTACGGGGAATTCTGGAAATTTACGCACCATTTATTCTCCAAACAGCCGTCACTTTTGAAGAAACAGTTCCAGAAGAAGATACATTTTGGGAACGGATCCAGTTAATTATGACTGAACTGCCTTTCCTGGTGTGTGAAATTGAAGGACGGATTGCCGGATATGCCTATGCCTCTGGCTACCGCAGCCGTGCTTCGTACCGGTGGACCAAGGAAGTTTCGGTTTATGTCCATCCTGATTTTCACCGCAGGAGAGTGGGGAATGCCCTATACACCAGTCTGAATGAAATGGTCCGTTTCCAGGGAATTGCCGATTTATTGGCCATCATTACCTTGCCCAACGCATCAAGTGTCGCTTTTCACGAGTATTTTGGATACCGGAAATGTGCCGAATTCTCGAAGGTCGGCTACAAGTTGAACCAATGGCAAAAGGTAGGCTGGTTCGAATTGTTTCTTCAGGATGAAAATAAAGCTCCAAAAGATCGGATTCTACCTCTGGACGAAATTACGGATCTTCCGATATTTCAGGAAGCTATTCAAAAAGGCCTGGATAAACTAAAAATCTGATAATCTGTTTAGTTGTTTTATCAGGATAAATTAATACCCGGGAAATGGATAAAACGAGCATCTATAATAATCGAGAAATAAGCTGGCTTTCGTTTAATGAACGGGTACTGCAGGAAGCAGAAGACCCGACAGTGCCCTTGTTTGAGCGAATCCGTTTTCTCGGTATTTTCTCCAATAATCTCGATGAATTTTTCAGGGTCAGGGTGGCTACCATTCGCCGGATGCTTGAATTTGGTAAGGACGACAACACCATCCTGGGTGAATACAGCTCAGCCGAATTATACGAAAAGATTCAGGAAACCGTCATCTTCCAACAACAAAAAGCCCAGGAAATCTACCGGAATATCTGGAAAGAAATGGCCAGTGAAAACATCTTTGTATTGGATGAGAAGGGACTTTCACATGATCAGGGAATCTACGTGAGGAGGTATTTTAATATCAAAGTACTGCCGAATATTGTTCCGATCATGCTGGGCAAATCCATTAAATTCCCTTATTTACGCGACAAATCGGTTTACCTTGCCGTAAAACTATCCAAAGTAAATTCACCCGAAAAATATGCATACGCCCTGATTCGTGTTCCCAGCCGGTCGGTTTCACGTTTCCTGGTCCTACCTGATCAGGGAAATAAAAAATTCATCATTCTGGTTGACGATGTCATCCGTTTTTGCCTGAACGACATTTTCCCCATTTTCAATTACGATCATTTTGAAGCTTATACCATCAAAGTTACCCGCGATGCCGAGCTGGATATCGATGACGACATTTCGAAAAGCTTCATTGAAAAGATGGAACTGGGCCTGAAAAAACGAAAGGTGGGAATACCGGTCAGACTGATTTACGACCGGGAGATGCCTGACGATTTGCTTCAATTTATCATGAAAAAGATGAAACTTGATGGCGCCGAAAAAACAGTGGCAGGCGGCAGGTATCACAACCACAAGGATTTCATGAATTTTCCTGAAATCGGGAAACCTCATCACTATTATCAGTCATTACCGCCGGTTCCCCACAAGGATCTGCCACCGCATCAGAGCATCCTGAAAAAACTGAGACAGAAAGACATTTTGCTCCATTACCCCTATCAGAGTTTCTCGCACTTTATCGATTTTTTACGCGAGGCAGCTATTGACCCGAAAGTCCGCGAAATTGGTATTTCAATTTACCGTGTTTCAGAAACGTCCAAAGTGATGAACGCTTTGCTGAACGCCATCCGAAACGGTAAAAAAGTGACTGTGGTCATCGAATTGCAGGCCAGGTTCGACGAAGAAGCCAATATTTTCTGGTCGGGCAAGTTGCAGGAAGAAGGTGCGCATGTGATCAACGGCATCCCGGGGCTCAAAATACACTGTAAACTGGCGTGGGTCCAGCGCAAGGAGAAAAACGGCCTGCGCAATTATGCCTACATTGGTACCGGAAATTTCCATGAAGGAACTGCCCGCGTATATGCCGACAAGGGTTTGCTGACCGCCGATCCCGAAATAGCCAACGACGTGGCCAATATGTTTGAATTCTTCAAACATACCTACTACCATTTTAACTACAACCAGATCATTGTCAGTCCTTTTGCCATGCGTAATTTCTTTATTCATAAAATTGACCAGGAAATTGCCAATGCCAGGAAAGGAAGAAAGGCGTACATGATATTGAAAATGAACAGCCTGATTGACCAGATCATGATTGATAAACTTTACGAAGCAAGCCAGGCCGGAGTTAAAATTCAACTTATTATTCGCGGAATATTCGGGCTCAAGACCGGTGATCCGGTTTTGAGCAAAAATATAGAAGCGATCAGTATTGTCGATAAATTCCTGGAGCATACGCGTGTTCTTCTTTTTGCCAATGGTGGAAAGGAAGATATCTATATTTCGTCGGCCGATTGGATGACACGTAACCTTGATCGCCGCATTGAGGTTGCTTGTCCGATTTATTCTCCGGAAATCAGGGCTGAATTGAAGGAATTACTGCGGATTCAACTTCATGACAATTCAAAGTCGCGTATTCTCGACAGTGAACTAAGTAACAAATACAATAATCAGAATAATGGCCAACGGTTTCGCGCACAGGTAGATTACCATACTTACATCAAAAAAAGACACCAGAACGTCATGAAAATTTATCACAATCCACGTTGTTCAAAGAGCCGAGAAGGGCTCAAATATCTTGAAGAAAGAGGTTTCGAAGTCGAGGTCATCGATTACATGAAAAATGGCATTACCGCCAAAGAAATAAAGGATTTCCTCAGTAAATCAGGACTGAAAGTTACCGACATCATCCGAACTACCGAAGAACTTTACAAGGTTCAATTTAAAGGAAAAGAATTGACCGATGACGAGTGGATTGGCGTTCTCGTTGAAAATCCAAAATTGATTCAACGTCCGCTGGTAATTAAAGGTTCACACGCCGTACTTGCCAGACCAGCCGAAGAGATTCAGAAATTAATCTAAATGCCGTGTGTTTTCGATAATTTACATACCGCACTATATAAAATATCCGATAATTTATATAGTGCTGTATATAAAATATCGGATAATTTATATAGTGTGGTTGTTATCATCAAAACAATTTGTAATTTTGGTGCATGGCAATCCGGAAAAAATATACCGAAATAGTCAATCATATCCCCAAAAAGGAATTCACCATTCTCATAGGGGCGAGGCAAATTGGGAAATCTACCCTCCTGAAGCAAATCGCTGACGAGTTAAAATCAAGCGGAGAAATAGTCTATTTTTTCAATCTTGAGCGTAAAGATGTCTTGCAGGAACTTGATCAGAGCCCTGAAAATCTGTTTAAATTCAGCCCACTACAGGAAGGAAAGAAGATTATCGTCATGATTGACGAGATTCAATACCTGAAAGACGCCACCGGATTTTTGAAATTGTTATATGATGAATATGCCGATCGGGTGAAAATTATAGCAACAGGGAGCAGCGCATTTTACATCGATAAGGATTTTAAAGACTCACTGGCCGGAAGGAAAAGAATTTTTCAGATGCCGACTTTGGATCTGGATGAATTCATTGATTTTAAAGGGAAGCCTGAATTGTTGTCTGATCTGTATTCCCTGCAAAAAGGCGAAAAACAAAAATCAGTTTATGAGAATTTATTTTGGTCGTTGCTTGACGAGTACCTGAATTACGGTGGCTATCCTGCAGTCGTTCTGGAAAGTGATTTTGCCGAAAAAAAAGAGCTTTTAAAGGAAATCAGGGATTCGTACGTTAAACGGGATATATTGGAGTCGGGAGTCATTGACGAGGAAAAACTGTTTCGATTGATGGCAGTTCTGGCCAGTCAGTCTGGTAATCTTCTCAATGTAAACGAATTGTCAAATACACTTCGGATCAATAATGTGACCATAGAAAACTATTTGTATGTATTGCAGAAGTGCTTTCACATCAGCCTGGTCCGTCCATATTACAGCAACCTCCGGAAGGAGCTGATTAAAATGCCCAAAGTTTACATGAATGATTTCGGACTGAGGAATATTTTGATCAACTATTTTGCGCCCATCGAACAGCGGGCAGATAAAGGGACGTTGCTTGAGAACTATGTGTTCCGGAAACTCATCCGGCAATATGAACCCGATCAGGTCAAATTCTGGCGGACTGCCGATGGCAATGAAGTAGATTTTGTGGTCGAAACTTCTTTCCAGGAAGGATTTGCAGTAGAAGTGAAATTTCAGGAATACGAAGCCAAACTTTCTAAATATAAGATGTTTACAGCAAATTATCCTGACTTTCCTTTGCAAATCTGGCATTGGGGAAACGCTGAACTTTTGTAGAGAATCACAATGCAAAAACAAAAACCCGGATTCTCCTGAGTCCGGGTTTTCAAAATTATAAGAATTTTCGTTAAGCCTTGGCGTCTTCGCCCGGAACCGGAACCTTGGCCGTGCCAACAATGCCGACAGGCCCCATGATATAAGTTGTTGGACCCAGTCTCATGTCCGAATTCATCATTTCGTCCCAGGTAACTTCTTTTCCGGTGTATGACGAAACGCGGCCCATAATGGCTGTCATGTTCGAAATAGCAGTCTGTTCGGCTTCATTGATGGCAATATCCTGACGGATACAGGTCACCAGGTCAATGTGTTCCTGAACGTATGGACTAACTTTTACACTTTTCATCGGTTGTCCTTTTTCGTCGAGCGGATAAGCGTAGGAATAAATTTCGTTACCTTTCAAATCCCAGATTTTATCCTTGCAATTGGTTGAGCCATTGGTTCCCTGGATGATTTCAGAAACATTATTGGCTGTTCCGTTAATCTGACGGCACATGCTGTGTAAATGCATGCCGTTTTCATAGACAAAATCAACACTGAAATTGTCGAACTGGTCGCCGGTCATTCGGCGCTGACGGGAACCGAAACCTACCGCTTTTGTAGGGTGTTTTCCGGTAAACCAGCTTATTACATCGATGTTGTGAACGTGTTGTTCCACAATATGGTCGCCCGAAAGCCATAACCAGTTCACCCAGTCGCGGATCATGTATTCCATTTCAGACCATTCTGCTTTTGGATTACGGTACCACAACTGATTCTGGTTCCAGTAACAGTTTGCAGAAGTAATTTCACCAATATCGCCATTCATGATTTTCTTGTATATTTCAACATAATCGAGTTGATGGCGGCGTTGTGTTCCGGTCACAATCTTCAGGTTAAGCGCTTCGGCTTTTTTTGCTGAAGCCATGACCGAGCGGATGCCTACAGGATCAACAGCAACCGGTTTTTCCATAAATACATGTTTACGGGCCTGAACAGCAGCTTCGAAATGCATCGGACGGAAATGAGGCGGAGTGGCCAGGATAACCATATCAACTCCTGAATCCAGCACTTTCTGGTAGGCGTCGAATCCAACAAATACGTTTTCATCAGCAACTTCCATGTTCTTTTCTTTTTTCAGTTTCGCCCGGCAGGCAGTGATGTTATCCAGAAAAGTATCACCAAGGGCGTGAACGATCAGGTTTGGGCCTGCATCAAGGAAGTTGATCATGGCGCCCGATCCGCGGCCACCGCAACCAATAATACCAACTTTCAACGGAGGGCCATCGGGAGCCAGCTCTAAAAGAGGCGGTAAATTTAATGCTACTGCAGGTTTTTTGGGTCCTGCGCATGAACTTAATGCGTTAACACCAATGACACCAACTGCGCTGATTACTGCAGCATTGGCCAGGAATTTTCGTCTTGAAAAATTTGATTCACTCATGGTTTGTTTAGTTTTATAGTTTTCAAAAGGTCAATTTCGATATGTAGTACTGGTTTTGCCCCATTTGAGTTTGTACCTCCGAAGATAAAAACTTATCAGTCAATAATCTTCCATTTCAGGCGGCAATTTCGAAAATATTATTTACCGGTAGTTTCATCCAGTTCGCAAACCACACGGAAACCCACCATATTGCAGTCAGAATACCACCAAATACTTTTCGGTATTTGCGGATCGGTCTTCATCCAGGCTTGATCCTGAGTATAATCGCGGGCAGCACACCGTACTTCGGTCGGATCGCTCTTGAATGATCCCCCACGGATAACCTTTTCAGTTCCTGACTCTGGCCCTTTCGGATCTTTAATGCCATCGCTCAAATCAGAATAGGCATCGGGTGAATACCAGTCGGCACAGAATTCAGCAACATTTCCCAGCATATTTTTCAGGCCAAAAGGGTTTGGTTTCACAGCATCCGGTTTTTGTGTTTTAGCCATACTGTTTCCGGAGTATATCGCATACCGGTCGATGTTGGTCGTATCGGCGCCAAAAATCTTATTCATGATCCGGTCTTTCGAATATTTCTTTGGATCGCCGGGGAAGAAATAAGGAGTTTGAGTTCCGGCCCGGCAGGCATATTCCCATTCTGTTTCGGTGGGCAACCGGTACTTTTTGCCGGTTATTTTCGACAACCATTTGCAATAGGTTTCGGCTGTGGCATAACGCATGGTAATGGCAGGGCGGTTTCCCAACCCCCAGTTCTGGTCGGGTTGGCCATAAGGCGGGGTTGGTCCGCTGATGGCATCAACTTCGCCTGCGGCAGGATTTGATTTAACATCGGAGGTCCGCCCTTCACGTGCAGTTTGGCTATAGAATACCAGAAACTCATTCCAGGTCACTTCCACTTCGGCCATGTAGAACTGACTGATTTCCACTTCCTTAACTGGTCCTTCATCCGGACGCCGGTAAGGTTCAGTTTCCGGACTTCCGATTTTGAATTTTCCGCCCGGAATGGTTATCATGTTAAACGAAATGGTTGATCCGGGAATCTTTTCAGTAAAGTTGGCAAATTTCTCCACTTTAGTGGCTTCAGTATAAACGATCTTATTGGCTCCGGAACCTTTGCCAAAATCAGAATTGCTGGCATGTTTGGCATTCGGGTCGTAATGGCCGACATTCAGGTGGCAATTGGTACACTCCAGGGTTGCTTCGTTTTGCGAATAATACAAATGAGCATCCTGCCCTTCCTTTTTTAAAGTCAGGGGAAATAAATTGGCGTGACATTTCACGCACGAAGCCTTGAATGTGAAATGCGGAGCCTGTTCCACGGTACGTTTGGCTTCCCAGTTAAACGCCGAGGAGTCTTTAGTTAGGAACTGATAAGCATCCCAAAGTCCCAGTTTGGTTTTTTCGAGCAGGTACCCTTGTCCTTTCGGGGGTAAATGACAATCGACACAATGTACCTGTATTCCACCTTTGTTGTCATAGTGGGTAGATAATTTCCAGGAGGTAAAAACGTGCGGATGAACATGGCACGAAGCACAAAATTGGTCGGTTGAAGTATATTCGATGGTTTTATTTCCCACAACCGTAACAAGGATTCCAACGGCAAAGGATAAGAATAAGACGAGTAAAATTCGCTTTCGCAGCAAGGTTCCAAACTTTTTCAGCATCGAGGATTTAGTTTAAGGTTGTCCAAAAATAATAAAAATACAAGGATAGCAATGCCAGTGAACAGTCAAAAGTAAAATCGCGGGGAAGAAACGAGATTTGACATTCTATTTTATTTATTCAGTAATTTTAATCAGGAAGTGTGCATTAATTCTGGTCGAAATTTAAAAAGGAATATATCTTTGAGGAATCTAACGAAAAACAAGCAACCATGAATTTGGAAAAGATAGCAGCCAACTTTCAGCTCGAAGGTACCGTTGATCGGGTGGAGGCGATGGGCGAAGGATTTATCAACGATACTTTCATTATTTATACCAAAGAAGAATCGGTAACCAATTATCTTCTTCAGCGAAAGAACAAACGAATTTTCACCAATGTTCCGGCTATGATGGAGAATATTCAGAAGGTTTGTACGCACATCAAGAAAAAAGTAATTGCCAAAAATGGTGATCCGATGCGTGAAGCGATGACCATTATTCCGTCGCTCGATGGAAAACTTTATTTTCAGGATGAAGAGGGCGAATACTGGGCAGTATGTATTTTCATTGGCAATACCATTACGTATAATTCGGCAAAGACTCCTGAACTGGCTTACCAGGGGGGCAAAGGAATCGGAATGTTTCAGGCAATGGTTGCCGATCTGAATGAGCCGATGATTGATATTTTGCCGGGATTCCATAACATCCGTTTCCGCTTTAATCAGTGGGATGCTGTTTTGGCAAAAGATCCGGTAGGCCGAAAAGCAAAACTGGCTACTGAAATCAGTTGGGTGGAAAACCGCCGTGAAGAAATGCTCAACTTCTGGAAATTGGTTGAATCGGGCGAAATACCGACCCGGATTACCCACAACGACACCAAAATTAACAACATTCTGTTCGATCAGAGTGGCGAGGTATTGTGTGTCATTGACCTGGATACCGTGCTAAACAGCACTTGCCTGAACGATTTTGGTGATGCGATGCGTTCATATACCAATACCGGTGAGGAAGACGACGAAAACCCCGATGCAGTTTCGTGCGACATTTCCATTTTCGAAGGATTCACCAAAGGTTATTTATCTCAAACCATTGGTTTTCTGAACGAAAAAGAACTGGAATACCTGGCATTTTCGGCCAAATATATCACTTACGAACAGGTTTTGCGATTCCTGATGGACTACATCGACGGCGATAACTATTACAAAATCAAACATCCGGAGCATAATTACCAACGAACGATAGCTCAATACAAGTTATTAACCAGCATGGAAGAACAATATCCGGAAATGTGCCGCATTGTAAAAATCATTGCGAACCAATTAAAAGCATAGCTATGAAAGTCCAGCAAATACTCGGGGGGTTTTTAAATCCTCCTTTGGAACTAATTGCGGAAACGCTCGACCTTGAAATTGAATCCCTTCAACTGGAAATGGTAAACTGGGACGAATTTCCTTACAAGCCGGATGTTTCAGTACGGATCGCTTACAACGAAAACGAACTTTTTCTGCAATATAGGGTGAGCGAGCAGTCCGTTAAAGCCGAAATTTCGGAGAGCAATGGCAAGGTTTGGACTGACAGTTGTGTTGAGTTTTTTCTTTCGCCTGAAGGAAATGATGAATATTACAACCTGGAGATGAACTGCATCGGAACTGCATTGTTGGGATTTCGCAAAAAAGTAGAGCAAGCTGTTCATGCTCCCGCAGAATTGATTGATCGGATCCGCAGAATTTCTTCCCTGGGCGAGTCCCCATTTCCGGAGCGACAAGAACCGACCGAATGGCAAATTACAATTGCAATTCCGTGGGAATCATTTTTCAAACACAATCTGAAGCCGGTAAATGGGAAAAAAATGCGTGGCAACTTATACAAATGCGGTGATGAATTAACGGTTCCGCATTTTGTTTCATGGACCAAAATAAAAACGGAAAACCCAAGTTTTCATGCTCCTGAATTTTTCGGAGGGCTGGAATTTGAGTAGGCGAAAAATCAAGCATATTTGAAAAAGCTGAACGCCAGCAGACTGAAGTAAAAACGCCAGCATGAACCGTAATTTGCAATTTCGGGGTCTTCTAAATCGAATTGCATATCCGGAGGCCGGAACTCACGACCTCTTCCTGATCGTTTAAATAAATGGTCCCTTCAAAAAAACTTTCGCCATCAAGCAGATTGGTCATCAGTTCCTGAACCAGTCCTTCCATCGGCAGGTTGAAAATATTCAGGATATCGACCCATTTCAGGCGTCCCGAAATTTTGTTTTCCAGCTCTCCTGAAAATCGGGACGATTCGTAAACGAAGTAAATAACGGCAGAATGAGATTCAGCCTGAATGGTTTTGACCACTCCGCGCAAAACGACTTCCGACACTTTGAGGCCACTGGCTTCCCGGATACTCCGGATGGCGGATTCATTCATGTCTTCCAATAAGCCAATGCTTCCTTTTATTCCTGAATGTTTTTGTTTCAGAGGACCTTCATCAGCAATCTGATGGAAGAGAATATGGTCGGTTTTGTTATCAAAAAGAAACGAGAGCGTTTGGATGGATGGGCTTTTCATGTTGTTGGAAACAAGAGGTTGATAGTTGATCGATCATGTGTCAGGAAATAAATTCTGAACGATTTCCAAAGATATTGAAAGGACTGGTATCATTCACCTTGCTTTTCAGAAATGTTTTATAGGATTACTGGGCCTGAAAGAGAGGATTGAACGGGTCTGTACAAATGTTTAATTGCTATCTTTGGTTGAAACAATGGAATAGAACGATGAAAAAGAAGCTGGTTGTTCTCTCGGGAGCTGGCATGAGCCAGGAAAGCGGAATCCGGACTTTTCGGGATATGGGCGGACTTTGGGAAGAATACGATGTGATGGAAGTGGCCACTCCCGAAGCATGGGAAAGGAATCCGGAGCTGGTGATGAAATTTTACAACGATCGCCGCAAACAGCTTTACGAATGTGAACCAAACGCAGGCCATCGCGGTCTGGTCGGTCTGGAGCAGGATTTTGAGGTACACATCATCACTCAGAATGTGGATGACCTGCACGAGCGGGCTGGTAGTTCGAAGGTTTTGCATTTGCATGGCGAACTGAAAAAGTCGCGCAGTTCGGTTGATGAATCGCTGATTTACGACATCGGGGGTTGGGAACTGAAATTTGGAGACCGGTGTGCCAAAGGCAGTCAGCTTCGTCCGCACATTGTTTGGTTTGGCGAGGCAGTTCCGGCCATGGACGAAGCCATTCCGATCGTTCAGCAAGCTGACATCCTGGTGGTGATCGGAACATCACTAAATGTTTATCCCGCTGCCGGCCTGGTTCATAATACCTCGAAAGGAACACCTATTTTTGTGGTTGATCCGGAACGTCCTTCGGGCTTTATCCGGAATGTAAGCTATATTCAGGAAAAGGCAGGAAAAGGAGTTGAAATTCTGAAAGAAAAATTAAAAGAACTGAGATGAAACACATTTATCTGATCTTGTTTTTAATGGGATTTACCAGCATGTTCGCTTATTCTCAGCGTTTCGAGGGAG
>JAUXUF010000082.1 GCA_030684645.1 Bacteroidota bacterium
TTTCCCGGGAACCATTTCATTGTCGCGCAGGTTGATGCTGAATTTGAACTGAACATTCGGACTGTACTTATCTGCATCGGGACTGCGGTAGCTGGAAGTCATTTCTGTTGGTGATACCACAACTGCATTGAAGCCGGACTGCTCAACGCGGTTGCTGAATATCCGGTACTGGTCGGATTCATAGATGACTTTTTCGTTCTGTTTGCAACCAGTTTGCAGTAAAATGGCAATCAGCAGAAGAGCTGAAAAATGTTGTGTCCGTTTCATTACGATATTCCTCAGAGTTTATAACACTATTCTATGGCTTTAAAATAGATGGCTTGCCCGCCACCCTCCGCAAGTTTTATTTTCAGTACCGTTTTGCTGTTAACATATTCGTTACGAATGGAATAATCCAGAGGATTTTTATCCCAATGGGCATTTTCGCCATCAGCATAAATGAATGCCTGATATTGAACTCCTTCATTTAAAAAGGTAAGGGGAACCTCAAAGTTTCTTCCTTCTTCATTGGTGATACTTCCCAAAGCCCAATTTTCGGTATCTTTTTCTTTTCTGGCGATGGTCAAATATTCCCCAATTTCAGCATTAATAACTGTGGAGTTGTCCCATTCAACCGGAACATCTCTGATAAACTGGAAAGCAGGATTATTTTCATAATTTTCAGGTAAATCACAAGCCATTTGAACCGGACTGTAAAAGACTACATATAAGGCCAGTTGCTTTGTCAATGTGGTTGGAACTTGATTGTTTTCACGATATTTCAGTTTAATATCGAAAATACCGGGAGTAAAATCCATCGGTCCAGCAAGCATCCTGGTAAACGGCAGGATCAACGTGTGTGAAGGATTATTTCCAGGTGTTCCCCAGGCATTAAATTCCTGTCCACGGGCGGCTTCTTCAGCCAATAAATTGGGATATGTCCGGCATAGTCCGGTAGGCTTAATGGCTTCATGTACAAATAACTGGATTTTATGTTCGGCGGCTTTCTCAATGGCTGTCCGGTAATGTTCAATCATCCATTGGCCTTGTTGATAATTATTGGCTGGCACTTTTGCTCCGACATAGCCTGATTTGACCGTTTTTATACCCAATTCATTGATATAATTATAAGCACCCTCCATTTCATTCATGTATTTGGCTGCCAAACCATTTGTTTCGTGCTGTCCAATTATTTTGACCCCTTTTTCTTTGGCATAACGCACTACTTCCGGAAAATCAAAATCCGGATAAGAGGTTATCCAGTCAAACTGGCATTTCCTTTCACCATTCATCCACTTCGGATTGCATTCATTCCATCCTTCAATCAGAACGGACTCAATATCGTGTTTAGCCGCGAAATCAATGTAACTTTTAGATCTTTGAGTGGTTGTTCCATGATTGTTCTTGTCCATTTCCCAATCGTATTGACCTACATGCATGGCCCACCAGAGTCCGATATATTTTTGGGGATGAATCCATTCGGTATTTTCGATTTTACATTTTTCGTTCAGGTTTTCAATCAAATTGGATTCGATTAAACCTGCTGCCGATTCTGAAATCTGAATGGTTCTCCATGGAGTTTCAAAAGGAGTTTGAGTTTTCACTTTGGTTCCATCCTCCCAGGCGACCAATGCACTGGTCATTTTTAAATTTTTAGTGTCGCACTTTAGAGTCATGCTGGCGTAATGGGTAAGGTTTGCTTCATGAAAACTGAGATAGATTCCATCTTTCGTCTTCATCGTTAATGGCGTATTTACTGCCTTTACGTCCGGAATATACGAATGTGTCAACTGGTTTTTTAAATAGGGAGTTCCATCAATTTCACTGAATTTTGTTTTGGAGAAGAGGTGCTCATCGCTATCCCAATCGCCTGGATTCCACCAGCAGGTATAATCGCCACTTAATTGAAATTCAGTCTGTTCATCGGCAATAAATACCTGGTTCATGTTTTTTTGTTCTGGAAACCGATACCGGAATCCTAAACCATCATTATAAACTTTAAAAATCACATTGAATATTCTCTTCAACTTTGATTTTTCCTGAACCTGGATCTCCAGCATATTGCAATTATTCACGACCTTTAAGGTTGGCCCCCAGATTCTTTCCCACGATTCATTGATCGTATTCTTCCGTGAGTCAACAATCGTCAGGTTATCTTTTAATTCTTTTGCATCGTTGAATTTGAAGGAGAGGTAAGAATTACCGATGATCTGCAAATTTTTGTGGGAAACATTATAAAACGCCTTTCCTTCTTTATCGATGTTAAATTCAACCCTGATCTGACCATTGGGTGAACTAACCGTTGTTATATCATCGATTGAATATGCTTTACAAACAATTAAAAGAAAGGACAACAAAAGAAAACTATATTTTTTCATTCGAAATAATTGTGTTACTAAATTGAATAGTTGTGCTTAGACATGGAACTCTCCCCAATACATCGGGATTCGTTTCACATAAGTTCACACGATTTGGAAAAGTATCGGCAATGCACCGGAATAACGCTAAAAGATTACCGAATAGCCGAATACTTTAAAACTTTTGAAACAGGCATGTTCGGATGTGGTACAATTATCTTTGAACAGGCGATAGATTTGCCAGTACATCCGGAAGGTTTTGTTAATTAATTGTATGGATTATACTTGAAAATTATTGGGTTTCCCATTGATAGGGAAACCCAATAGTAAGCTACTAATAACCAGGATTCTGAACCAGGTTCGTATTTTTTTCCAGTACTGAACTTGGAATAGGGAAAATACCCCTATATGCAGGAGTAACACCTTTATTCCACCATGGCTTAAAGAAATCGCCGAAACGAATATTGTCAGTGCGCCGGTGTCCTTCGTAAACAAATTCAAATTTCAATTCATTATTCATGAAATTAAGATCGATTGTTCCAGGTGTTGAAAGTCCAGCCCTAGAGCGGACCTGTTTTACCAAAGGAAGAGCCAATGCCGGATTACCCAGCCTTACATAACATTCGGCCTGCATGAGCAATATTTCGGAATAACGAATTAATACCCAATCATGATCACGTTCCCAGCCTTCGCCGTCTTTTGTTTCGTATTTGTACATCCGTACTCCTTCATTAGCTTTAGCTGCATTTATATCGCCAATTGCCTCAGTATAATCCAGTTCACTACCATCATCCAGTAAGATTACATTTCCTGTACTTAAGTTGATTTGTTTTCCTTCTAGCAACGATTTTTTTCGCAAGTCATTATTATCGAAAGAGGAATAAAGACCAGGTTGGCTGAGGAGACCATTCGGACTGCCAGGGTAATTACCTGTTCGTGATATGGCAAATTTCTGGTATTCCTGAACTGTCATGGATTGAAGATAATTCCCTTTTGTTCCGGATTTGCTATCATAAGGAATCATGAAAATATTTTCCTTCGAAACTTCATTCTGAATTAGAAAATTCGTGAAATAGTTTGGTTCCAGAATGTAATTGGTTACCTTTTTACAAGCATCAATACAGTCCTGCCACCTTGGAGTTCCCGTAAAAACTTCAGCGTTTAAATAGAGTCTGCCTAACAATGCATTGGCAACATTTTGAGTAAATCTTGCATAAATAGTTGCACTGGGAAGTTCATTTACGATGTCTTTTAATTCTGATTCAACAAATTCAAAGACTTGTTTTCTACTTGAATTGGCAGGTAATTCGGCCACTTCATAATTCGTTACAATAGGAACATTTCCGAACATATCTAATAATTGATAGTAATAATATGCCCTTATTCCCCGTAGTTCTACATTGATAGCTCTCTTTTCTGCGTCTGTAAGATTGGATTCGTTGACCTGAAAGATTACTGAATTGACTTTTGAAACGCCTTCAAAGCAATACCTCCAGGAAGCTAAAATCATTCTGTTTGCCGGGGTCCAGGTATGTTTTTGAGCTTCCAGATAAACTCCGCCATCGTACCATCCACCACCAATTTTGGTCGCAATACATGCCTCTTCTGAAGCAATTTCATTTAAAAAGAAGACATATTCGCAGGTTGGATAGGAAATTGTAATCCCGTCGTTAAACCCGCGTAAAGAAGCATACGCATTACCAACAATTGTTTTGATTTCCTCCGGAGTCTTTCCATATTCAACAGATGCTACTTTATCATATAGCTTTTCGTCAAGCTTCGTGCAGCTCATGGTAAGTAATAGAGCCAGAGATATATATATTATTTTTTTCATCTTGATATTTTTAAAAAAGTTAAAAAGAAAGGTTTACACCAAAAGAAATAGTTCTTGTTTTGGGATAGTAATTATACACGTCCATTCCCGGATGATCCAGTCCATCAATGTTGACTTCAGGATCAATTCCACTATATCCTGTCAGTACAAAAAGGTTTTCAGCGGTCACATAGATTCTGCATTTTTCAATACCAATGTTTTTGGTATCTACACTATACCCTATTGTTACATTTTGAAGTCGCAAAAATGAAGCATCTTCAATCCATTGACTGGAGTATGCTGCATTGGAAGTGATGCCACTGCTAAGCGAACTGTTTGTAACATTGTTGACCGGCATACGATTAGGGTCGCTAAGGACCATGTTTGTTGCATTCAGCACTTTTTGACCAAACATGCCGTAGGTAGCGATTTGAAAATCGAATTTCTTATAACTTAAATCGGTACTCAATCCAACATTGTACTTAGGCTGTGCATTGCCTAAATCCTGGGCTTCTCCGTTATTCGCATAAATAATTTTCCCGTCATTGTCTAATCCTATGCTTTTAGGACCCCAAAAAGTCCCGGCGGCATATCCTTCTTTGATAACCTGTGCATACTGACCTGACATGCCCGGAAGACCATGCAATGATCCGGAATAAATTGCATCGGTCTGATACGTTTGATTCGACAATTTTTCAATTTTCTGAATGTTATGCGAAAGAGTTAATGTTGCATTCCAGTTCAAATCTGCTTTCTTCAACAGATTGGTGTTAAGAGTCAACTCAACTCCTTTATTACTTAAATCTCCAACGTTGGCAAGGATAGTACCATATAAATAAGGAGGTTGAGGAACTTCATAAGTATAAAGCAGATCGCTTGTTTTTTTGTTATAAATTTCAAATGAACCATTGATAAATTTAAACAGTGAAAAATCTACTCCGACATTAAATTGGGCAGTTGATTCCCATTTCAAATTGGGATTATCGTTTTGAATGATCCCATAGGATTGTTTCCAACTGCTGGTTTCAGCATCGTAATACGGAGCACCACCTGCACCAATCAGTGACAAAGATTTGTACTCACCAATGCCATCCTGGTTTCCGGTAATCCCATAGCCCATTCGTAATTTCAGGTTGTCTAACCATCCTGAATATTTTTTCATAAACGACTCTTCAGAAACCCTCCATGCCAAAGACGCCGATGGGAAAAGGCCCCATTTATTGTTGGCGCCAAAGCGTGACGAACCATCTTTACGCAAACTGGCTGTCACCAGATATTTATTATTGTAATTATAATTTGCACGACCATAAAATGAAATGAGGTTCGATTGTCCTTTGAAAGAACTTACGTCAGTAGCTCTAACATCTTGTCCTGCGCCCAGATTATTGTATAAAAATGCGTCTGTGTCAAAACGTCTACGTTCTGCTCCAAAACCCTCATACGTGTGATCCAGATAAGAATATCCTGCCAACAGATTTAATTTATGTCCTCCATTAAATTCAGTATCATACGTCAGATAAGATTCCAATTGCTTATTCGAATAATCAGATAAAGATCGTTCTGCCCTTCCATTTTCATTTTGACCTTCCAAAACTGCATACGTGGGTATATAGAGGCGATTCTGTGTTGAATTATATTCATAAGAAGCGTTGATTACACCTTTTAATCCTTTTACAATTTCCAATTCCGCTTTTCCGTAGCCAAAGATTCGCGCCTGAGAATTATCAGATGACCGATCGGTACTAATTTCTACCGGATTCTCATAAAATACACCAACAACATTCGTAAATGCACCATTTGCATCTCTGAGAGGAATAGTTGGGTTTATGTTGTATGACCGTTGAAATACTCTGTAATCAATTTGGTTCGATTTATCGAAAGTACTGTGAATCCCGGCTTCCAACCTTAATTTTTTATTCAGGGCATATTGATGTCCCGACAGGCTTGCCCCGATCCTTTCCAAACCACTGGTTAAAATTACGCCCTTATTATTCAGATAGTTCAGTGAGACACGACTCCCTCCATCTTCACCATTGTTGACAAATGAAACAGTCTGTGAATTAATAATGGATGTTTGCTGAATCGATTTTTGCCAGTCAGTGTCTCCGCCAAAGTCAACAGCACCTACCGGATTATTATCCTTAACATATTTTCTCCATTGGCTGGCAGATAATAAATCAATGTTATTCGCAACTTTGCCCATGGCATAGTATCCATCGTATTTAACCGTCTTTCCTTTGTGGGTGCTGTTCGTTGTTACAATGATAACACCATTTGCTCCCCTTGAACCGTATATGGCGCAAGCAGAGGCGTCTTTTAAAACATCAATGGAAATAATTTCTGAAGGTTGAATCGTATTAAAATCCACTCCTGAAATTCCGTCAACCACAACCAAAGGACCATTGCTGGCAGAAAGTGATGTGCCTCCTCTTAAACGCATCGAAGCAGTACTGGTGGGATCACCTGACGACTGTATTACCGATAGTCCAGCGACTTTACCTTGTAGTAATTGCTCGGTAGAAAAAACAACACCTTTTTTGAGATTCATGGCAGAAACAGATGCAACCGAACCGGTTAAATCGCTTCTCTTTAATGTTCCATAACCAACCGCCACGACTTCTTCAATACCAATGGGTTCCTCTTCTAGTGTTACATTAATAGTTACATTATTCCCGACAACAATTGTCAGTGTTTTCATTCCGATAAACGAGAATTGAAGTGATGAATTCTCCTGAAGATTGGAAATTGAATAATTACCGTTGGTATCAGTAATGGAACCAAAAGTAGTGCCCTTCACAACGACTGAAACGCCCGGTAATCCTGCGCCTGAACTGTCGATCACTTTACCGGAAACGGATTTTTGCTGTTGTGGTATCAAACTGTTCTGGTTCTCCTGAAAAAGCAGGATCTGCCTGTTTACAACTTTGTAATTCGTACTTGTACCTTCAAACAGTTTTTGAAGCACCTCATCAATACTCAAGGAGTTAACTTCCAGATTCACTTTACGCTCCACATCAACCTGTTTGTTGTCGTACATGAAAAAGAATTCACTTTGATTCTCGATCTCGTTCAATACTTCTTTCACCTGACTGTTTTGAACTTTCAGGTTAAGTTTGGTTTTTTGTGCGTAGCTGCTTGAATAAGCATTAAAAACACTAAGAACCATTAAGAATAGCGTCAGTCGCATAACTAAAATAATTTTTTGTGCAATCGGATTTCGCCAACGCACGTCCATTAATTTTTTTTTCATAATTTTGAATGATTTAGTTTTTGAATTCTTTATGCACTACTTTTTCTCAGGAAGCATTTTGCATGAAAAATTCGGTTTAACAATAAACTAACTTAGAAGCAGGGAGTTTCATTCACTTCCTGTTTTTTTTGTATTCTGAATTATCTCATTTTTTTGTATTTAATGCTTACTTGTTCACCTTCAATGTGATACTCAATGGGTGTAATCTCCGAAATAAGTTCGAGTACTTCGCGCAAGCTTTCGGTTTTTACCTTAAATGTATAGCTGTACTTAGAATACAGTGATTGATCAAGATAAATTTTCACACCATACCATTTTTCCAGATATTGGATCACTTCTTCGAATGGTTGATTATCGAAAATCAGCATGTTATTCAGCCAGGCAGTCAGAGCTTTCAGATTTGTAGCCTGCTGCACCAGGTATTTTCCGTTATTGTACACCAGTTGCTGTCCTGGCTTTAATATCGAAATCGGTTGGTCATTAAGGTTCAGTACCTGAACTTTTCCGGAAACCAGTGTCACATCAGCCCTGTCGTAATTTTCATCTTCGTTTACATTAAAACGGGTACCGTAAACTTTAACCTGAAATTTTGAGCCCCGAACGATAAACGGATGTTCCGGGTCTTTAGCCACATCAAAAAAGCACTCTCCTTTCATTACGATTTTTCTGTTGCGGACAGTATAATCAGATGCGTATTGTATTTCAGACCCCGAGTTAAGCCATACATGGGTGCTGTCGGGCAGAACAATCTGTGTTTTGCTTCCATTAGGAGCAATAATTCTAGTGTAGGTAATTTTGGCTGATTGATTTTTAAAACCGTCGCCTAAACCAAGACCACCCAGAAAAAACACAACTAGTATCGCAGCTGCCGCAGCCCAGCGGAAATAAATGTTCTGAAGTATTTTCTGCCTTGGCTGGTAATCAATCCGGTTCATCAGTTTTTGCCAGTTGAAGGCCAGATCCGGTTGGTAAAATTCAGTTTTATTCTTGGTGACCGACCAAGTATTCATGATCTCCGACAAAATTACCGGATTTTCGGGCGAAAAATCCAGCCATTCCTGAATTTGCCTGATCTGTTCCTGATCTGCTTCATTTTTTAAACGGGCAGAAATTGCGTCCCAAGGTATGTTTTGTGGTTTCATAGTATTGCCTTACGTTTATAAGTCGTATAAAAGAAAAAAATCCCTCAATCAAAAATGAGATTTTTCTTAAAGAAGGTTGAAATTACTTCAAAATCTTGTTACGGATAGTTCTCTCTACTGAAATTCTACCACCTTCAGGGTTGTTTTTCCTGAATGTTCCCTTTTCCTGTTGTTAACCTAAGTTTAGCAACACTAACTCATGCGGATTTTGTTTAAGTGAATGGCCTGTCATTTCGCATATTGGGTTTCAGAAAGAGAAAAATCCGCAAAGGGTGGATTAATATTCACCCTCCCCAATGAAATTGGAGGAAGGAATACGATTCGCAGAAACCAATTCCGAAGTGGTTGAATTTGTTTCCTGCCTGTATTTAAAAATCAAGCAATAGTTACGAATAGATGAGTTCAATCCAGAAAAAAAATCAATACCCACATCAAAAAAATCTGCTCATAATAGGGTTTCAGTGATTCACGCAGTTTACGCAGCGCAATGCCTACATGATTTTCAACTGTTTTCGGTGTAATTCCCAATTTCCCGGCAATCTCCTTGTGCGACATGTTTTCTTCCCATGCCAACTGGTAAATTTGCCTGCTTTTCTCCGGAAGTTTACTGATGGCCGCGTCAATAATTTCACGCAGCTCGTTGTTCTCCATAATATGCTGGGAGCTTGAATCTTCAGTCATAGTTGATTCGCCGGCTTCGATGGAAGTAAACACAGCTTTATGTTCTTTGCGATGTAAACTGATTGCTTTGTTCTTGGCTGAAGCAAACAGAAAAGACTTAAAAGTAGCTTTGATTTGAAGGATTTCCCTCTTTTCCCAAATGTAGGTGAAAATTTCGAGTGCTATTTCTTCCGAGAGCTCCTTTGAATGAAGATAAAGCAGGAGAAAATTGCACAAATCGGAGAAGTGATGATCGAACAAAAAACGATAGGCAGTGAGGTTTCCATCCGCCATTTGGAGTAAAGCTTCTGTATCGTTTTTGAAAATTTGCTTCGGCATACATCATTCATTAAATCCTGATACTGGTATTTGTTCACGATAAAACGGCTATACAAATTCGAATAATCTCCCTTCTTTTCAGAGTTTTTTTCTTTTTATTTTCGCCTTTTTACTTATTTATTTCCAGCAGGATTACCAACAAAGATAGTAATTCAGTTTTTATAATCTCATCCGGTATTAACTCAATGGTTCTTCGTTAAAAAAACAAAACTACAGTTACCTGTTTGATAACTGTAGTTTCCAGTAAATTACCAAACGAAGGATTTCTTTTCTGAATGAAAAATTATTGAACATTCGAAGCAGAAATATCATTAAAAAAAACGGATATCTCTGATATAGGATAATTCATTTTTATCTGTTCTCGCCTACTTCACCTGGTCCAAAAAGAAACTGTTGGTTTCGCCGTTCATGTTTTCGTTCGACGGATCGAAACGAATAGTGAACGTATTTTCACCTTTGGCCAGATCGAGGTATTCAGGATTGGTCAAATTACAAAAAAAGAGACTGCCCTTTTCGGACAGTCTCCCTGGTGAGTCCTGATAGAACTAAAAAACTAAACTCTATCTATATAAAAAAACTAACATTACTTCTACTTAGCCTTTTGTTTTGCCTGACTATTCAGGAAAAACCCCTTTTCCCGATCCTATTCAAACTACACCTTTAAGAAAATCTTTTGACGGTATAGAAAGTACAACAATAACCAACAGGGTATCGTGTAGCCTATGGCACTCATTAACGGTTGAGCCGTTAGTGGCAACATTTTCGTGATCCCTCCGAGGAAAAAATTGGGTATATCATGTCTATATCCCATTATTAATTGTACGCAGTAAATGGTAATGGAGTTCATTCCAATGATCTCAAAAAAGAAAGACCATTTACGGTGATTTTTTACATCTATTACATAGTAAAAAACAGCAAACATGATGAGGGAATATCCTCCAACTACGCACACAAATGAGCTTGTCCATAAATTCTTGTTTATCGGGAAAACCAAACTCCAGATGCAGCCAATAATGATTAGAGCTGTACCGTAAATCAGCATTTTAACTACTTTTTTCTGAGGGGATAATCCTTCCCTTTGCATCCTGATGTAATCACCGGTTAGCATCCCAAGTAGGGCAGTGGCTATGGATGGAATCAGGCCAAGTATTCCCTCCGGATCAAGAATGCCTCCCGAATAAATTATGCCCGGAAGAAATAGTCTGTCAAAATAACCGACTAAACTTCCCTGCATGGATAGCGGGTCTGTACCGGGAGGTGCATCAGGGGCAGGTATAAATCCTATAAGCAACCAGTAACCGACCAAAATGGAGATGACCGTTATAATTCTTGCCCTATGTCCGGCATTCATGTAAATTAACGCACCAAACATCCATGCCAAACCGATGCGTGCGAGGACACTGGCGAAGCGCATATTGGCAAAATCAAAGTCAAGAAATCCGTTGTAGAGTATTCCCATAACCGTGAGAACAATTCCCCGACGAATAACCGTTTTGAATATCGAAGATCTGCTTTTGCCATTCTCTGTTTGTTTTGCCAGTGAAAACGGAAATGATATGCCGGCAATAAATAAAAACAAGGGGAAAATTGTGTCGTGATGCGATAGACCATTCCACTGAGCGTGCTCCATGCTCTTTGCCATTGCCTCGAAAAAGCCGTTTGGAAATAATATATACAATGCCTTTACAATGGCGGCTCCACCCATAATAAAAAGCATATCGAAACCCCGGAGGGCATCTAAGGATTGTAAGCGTTGTTGTTTTTCCACAATGATTTGTTAAATTTTATTATAGCCGGCTATTTCATATCCTTAAAATAAAGCCCCATAGCTTCAATTATCTATGGGGCTTTTACGCATAAGCGTTTAAGTATTATTTAGAAGAAATTTGCACTTGAAAATTATTCAGGGGCTTCATTTAATTTCGGATTACCGGCAAGTGCAGCTTGAGGAACCGGATAGCGGAAAGACATTGGTTTACCGTAATTGTTAGGATCCGGAGTTTTGTCAAGTGCTGAGGGCTCATGATCCCACCATGACTCGGTATGATACTTACCCCAACGAATTAAATCAGGGCGGCGGCGACCTTCCCAAAGGAACTCTATCATATATTCATCCAGGAATCTGTAATCATCGAGGTTAGCCGATGTCGCAGGATCGGGATCAACACCACCTGTAAAGTTACGTTTGCGGACAGCATTGATCAGATTGGCTGCTCCCCCTTTGTCTCCGGAACGATATTTACATTCCGCTAAAGCAAAGTAGGCCTCAGTTAATGTGTAAATCGGCGCTGCAGTTGAGTAATACTCATCAATGTGGTTATCGTCAGGGGTAAAAATCTTTACACAACGGATGCCACTGTTTTCGTCACCACCTTCTTCTACAGATGAAATAAGGGATGCGGTATCGGCATGGGTATTTCCTTGTAAAATAGAGTACCTGCAAATTTGGTCATACATGATTAAAGGTTGACCAGATATTTCCTTTACTCCTGTGGCTGTAACACCCGTTACCTGATTGCGCAGAAGTCCAACCAATAACATTCCGGTAAAAGAGTCAGTGGTGGGCCAGTACTGGTAGGGTTGCTTTCTTAAATCCTTATCATTCATCTTAGCATAAGGTCGGCCCATTTTTGAAGTGTATGGTTTTCCAAATGGGTCAGACGAGGGAGACATACACCATCCGTTACCATCACCGGTGAGCGAATTGTTGAAGTACGGCATGACATTGTAATGATTTGAACCGGTCATCCAACCGTACTTCCAACCGTTATCTTTACGGGAGCGGAGGCACCAAAGCATATCGTTTGATTGATAGTTGTCTTTATTCCACCTTCCATTCCATCTCGGGTCAAGGGAATATGCCCCATAATCGCCATTTATCAGCTTTTGTGCAATCGCTTCGCACTTGTCATACATGGGTTTATTCGTATAGCGTTCTGCGTTGAGATAAAGTTGTATCAACATGGCTGCAGCTCCTCCTTGTGTCACTGTGCCATCTTGATCCTGACCTGAAGTTGTCTTCTTTGGAAGATTGGGCAACGCCGCAACCAGAGTAGTCTCAATAAGATTAAATACCTTTTCAGCCTTGCTTCGTTTTGGAAGTTCGGTAGCTAATGGGTCATAGATAATGAAATCTCCGAAAAAGTCTAAACCCCTTAAGTATAAATACGACATTCTGCAATCACATTGTGCAAGCATGCCTTTTTTGACATCTTCAGAGATGTTGAATTTCGTAAGGTCCATTCCTGAAAGTTGGCCTTTTATATCAACTATTTGGGTAATCCCACTTACAGCTTTAAGCCATCTATCCTTTAATTCATCATCTTGTTCATTCCAGGCATGATGTTGGAAACGAACAAACTTACCTCCATCGTACCAGTCTGCACCTCTTTTAGGAAGCGTTAATTCGTCAGTCCCAATTTCTTGGGCACGCCAGGAACTGTAAGGTAAATAGTCTTGAATGCGATAATTCGAAAGGCCAAAGAAACTATACACATCGTTTTGAGTTTTGAAAAAGTTTTCAGGTGTAACTGATGAATAAACCGTTTCATCCAATTTTGTACATGAGGTCACTGCGATAAACATAATCAGCAGAGGACACAATATCCATATTTTAATTGCTTTTTTCATTTTATATATTTTATTGCAGATTAAAAAGTTATTTGAGCTCCAAGCATCCAAATTCTCATTTGTGGACCAACACCTTGTGATTCAAATCCGGGAATCAATCCATTGACGTTAACTTCAGGGTCAATACCTTTATAAGAAGTTAAGCAGAAGAGGTTCCGTCCGGTAGAATAAATCCGAATCTTGCTAATGTAGTTTTTGATGGAGGGTATTACAAGATTGTAACCGATGGTAACTGCATCCAGTTTTAGGAAGTTGCCATTTTGCATAAAGTAGGATGTATTAATCGGGGTGGTTTTGATATTGGCATTTCTTCCCCAAGCCGAAGTTAAAACGTTTTTATTTGCACTTGCAAAGGGAAGGCCATATCCCATTTCCAGTTCGTTCATAACGTCATATCCCAACCAAGAGCGGAAGAATACACTCGCATCCCATTTTTTATAGGTGAAGGTATTGTCCCATGAAAGTTGAACCTGAGGAATTGCATTCCCCATTTTCACCTTGTCTTCTTGTTTTGCTTGTGCAAAGGGAATCGGCTGACCGGCTTTATTGTAAACCAACCATTTGCCATCGGCATCAAGACCGGCATACTTGTAAGTATAGAACTTTCCGATGTCACCACCGCTTTCCAACATCACGCCCCATTCTTGCGACATTCCCGGAAGACTTATTTCGTGAAGATACTGCTTCGTGTTACTACCGTCCAGGGTGGTAATAGTGTTTTTATTATGAGAAAACCTAAGGGTTGTGGTGTAGTTGAAATCTTCCTTGTCCATAACAACTCCTGACAACTCAAACTCAATCCCTTTGTTTGTCATGCTGCCTGCATTTTTAAGCGTTTGCGGATAAATATTTGGTGGCTGAGGAACCTGAATGTAGTAAATCAGATTATTAGATGCACGGTTATATACATCTACCGAACCAAAAATGCGGTCTTTAAAGAGAGAAAACTCTAACCCTACATTGAAGTCGTCTTTGGTTTCCCATTGTAGTGTACTTGCGGGGTTAACATACTGGTCGGAAGTACCTGGCTTTAACATTTTCAAGCCGTAGTTTTTGATAAAATCTCCATTTACAAATGTACTCCCAAGAATTCCAAGAACCCGTTGGGTTTGACCGGCGCCAATACCTTCGTTTCCTGTTCGGCCCCAACCGGCACGTAGCTTAAGGTTGCTCAGCCATGAGATATCCTTCATAAAATTCTCGTTGCTGATACTCCAACCGGCAGATAAAGCCGGGAACCAACCCCACTTGTGCCCTTCGGCAAACTTGGATGAACCTTCGCGCCGGATACTTGCTGCCAACATGTATTTTTCACTGAAATTGTAGTTGATACGACCAAAGCCGGAAATCAGGCGGGTATCGGGGGCCCTGTAAGAGTTCATTTTTGCTGTTGAATTCCAGGACGTACCTAATAAACCGTTACCTGATTGCATATCCCAGGTTTCAATACCCGGCACAGGGAAGTTTGAGTTGTACATACTCATATTCCATGAACTTCCATCCTGATAGGAATAACCTCCCAATAGTTTGATACTGTGTTTATCAAAAGATTTGTTGTAATTTGCCGTCCATTCCAACGTATTGCCTTGTGAATTTTGGTATGATAATCTCCCTTCTCCATTGAGTCCTGTGGAAGCAGAGTTCGTCGCATAAGGTGAACTATAGTTATTCCCGGTACTATTACCCACGTTGCTGGCGACCATAAGAGATGTACTCAAATCATTTGTAATTTGTAATTTTGCCGTTGCATCTGCTGTAAGTCCATATGATTTATAGATATCTTTGTTCAGGAACATCTCTGCAAGTGGATTATTCTGTTGGTTTCCGGGCAACCGGTTATAACCGGTTGGATCACCTGCTTTATATGCTGGAATCGTGGGACTAAGCTGTAAAGCCATTCCAAAATCGGCGCCCCTTCCATTACTGTTAGATTGCCCGTAATTAAAATGTCCTGAAATTGTCAGCATATCCTTTAAAGTCTTGACATCAAATCCTAAGTGACCTCCCAGTGAGGAATAATCCAATCCCTTTGACAAAGCTTTATTATCGTTATAGTAAACAGAAGCATAAACCTTTAAATTTTTGGTGCCTCCGGAAAAATTGACATTGTGACGTTGAGTGAAAGGAGTTCTTGATATTGTATTAAACCAATCTGTTTTGCCACCAAAATTTGTTGCTGTCGGATATTTTTTCAAAAATTCATCGGCACTCAGTACATCAGGTCTTGAACGTACCGTTTGTGCAGACATCTCAGAGGTATATTGAACAACAGGGACGCCCTCTTTTGCCTTTTTTGTAGTAACCAGGATTACACCTCCTGAAGCACGGGAGCCATAGATAGCAGCCGCAGAACCATCCTTAAGCACGTCTATTGACTCAATATCCTCGCGTGAAGCCGGAACGCTTCCCCCCGGAACACCATCAACAACGACCAATGGACCCATCGTGGCGTTGATTGAGTTTGCGCCACGCAACTGCATGGTACCTCCGGAAATTGTCATACCGGTTACTTTACCTTGCAAAGAGTTCAATGCACCTGCGGTAGCATCAGGAATAATATCCTTGTTCTTAATGGATGAGATCGAGCTGGTAACCTCTTTTCTGGAGATGGAACCATATCCAACTGCCACTACCTCGTCAATCCCAATAACATCTTCGGCGAGCATGACATTAATAGTTGTTTTACCGCCAATCACTATCTCTTGCGCCTTCATGCCTACGAATGAAAATTGCAGTGTCGCATTTTCAGGAAGATTGGGAACCGTATAATTTCCATTGATATCAGTAATGGAACCGACAGTAGTGCCTTTCACAACGATTGAAACACCCGGTAACGCTGCACCTGAACTATCGGTTACTTTTCCGGAAACGGATTTTTGCTGCTGCGAAATTATCTCACTTTTTGCAGCTCCTTTGGTGGTGATTACAATGTCCTTGTCCAGCACGTGATAAGTTAATCCGGTACCGGAAAGTATCTTGTCAAGAATGACTTCAATTGCTTCGTTCCGATACTCAATCGAAACCCTGGCTTCAGCCGGGATCTGTTCGTTCTTATAAAAGAAATCAAACTCAGACTGATCCTGAAGCACTTTAAATGCCTGCTGTAAGCTTGCATTTTCAATCTTAATGTTCAGCTTTGTTTTTTGAGAGTAAACCGAAGCCGAAACATGCAAAAGGGAAACGAAAAAGAGTGATACAATCAGTCGCATAGTCATCCAGATTTTACGGGCTTTTTCCCGATCAAGGGAAATGCCCTCAATTAATTTTTTTTTCATAAATTTGTTTGCTTTTAGTAAAGTTTTAATTTATTAAGACTTGAATTGGAACGGAGGATGGTGGTACATTCTCCGTTTTTTCTTTTTACGTTTTTTTTTTTTGCTGATCCTCCTATCTTTTAATTGATTATTTACCTTCGACTTTTTAACTCTATTTTGGCATAATATGTATTTTGTCGGAATTAATTTCGTAACGGATAGGAATTGTATGGTTCAGCAATTCCAGAAAATGTTTGGCATCCTTGTTCCGTTTGATAACTCCTGAAAAGTGCATTCCGCTGAAATATGCTTCATCAGCAATAATTTCTACATCGCACCAGCGTTCGATTACTTTAAAAACTTCAATCAAATCTTCGTTTTGAAATTCATACCTTCCATCTTTCCACGAACTGAAAGTACCCGGATCAACCTTGCTGATGATCAATCGCTTGTTTGTTTTGTCATACAGACTCTGTTCGCCGGGTTTGATAAGGTTTGTTTGGTTGCCTGTGCGTAATTGAATTTGGCCGGTTTCCAAAGTAGTTTCAATTTTATTTGAACTTTCGTAAGCCCTAACGTTGAATGAAGTTCCCAATACTTCAATTTGCTGACCGTTTACTTCAACCCGGAATGGTCGTTTTTTGTCTTTGGCGACTTCGAAAAAGGCTTCGCCGTTCAGTCTTACAACCCTTTCATTCCTGGCAAAAACTGAAGGAATACTGAGCCTGGTTTCAGAATTGACCCATATTCTCGTACCATCGGCCAAAAACACCTGATTAACCTGACCTTTTGGTACAAAAACCTCCTGCATGGAAACTTCAGCAGTTTCCATTTTGCCGGTAAAGGAAATAAACCTGCTACTCCAGCCTAATCCGAATGCAATCAATAGGACTGCTGCCATTTGCATAATCTTCTGAAAGGTGACAGATCGCTGTGACTTCTTCGGTTCTATGCGTTTTTTCAGGATTTCCAATTCAGGAATTGGTTCATATTTTTTTTGGTTCGAATGGAATCCATAGGTATCCCAAATGTCCTTTTCAGTAAACAACCGCCTTTTGTTTTCCGGCGATTCCTCTGTCCATTGATGTAATTGATGGTTTTCTTCTTCCGAAGTATTCCCCTGAAGGTATTTTTGTATGATTGATTCGATTTCGGACATGATTTTTTTCTTTTACAACTCTATGATCGGAAGAGAAGAAAAAACCCTACCATGGGGCAGAAGATTTTTTTTACCACAGATTACACAGAAAAGGAATGGCGAAGAGGCGACTTTGCGATTTGGCGAGCGGTTTTTCGGGTGCCGCGATTTTAAAATCGCGATTTTAAAACAAAAAACGGAGATTAAAAATCTCCGCAACTTTTCTTAATCGACAACTTGACAACCAACAACAATAACTTGCATTTTCTCAATTCTTAAACAAATGCGATGATAAAAATAGCAACAATGGCAGGTAATCTTTCATTTCTGTACGGATGGTGGCCAGCGCTTTGGTAATTTGTTTCTCGACAGCTTTTACGGAAATGCCCAATTCACCGGCAATTTCCTTGTACTTTTTGTTCTCGAACCGGCTCATCACAAAAATCTGCCGGCAACGGTCGGGTAAACCGCTTAAAACTTCATTTAGCTTATTTTCCAGTTCCTGTTCAATCAAACTGGTTTTTTCTACCATATAAAACCGGAGTTCCTCCTCCTGAAGGATGAGTTTGGTCGATTCAAGATATTTGTTTCTGACTTTTTGTTTTTCCAGGTGTCGAAGACAACAGTTCCTGACCATCGTAAACAAAAGAGCATTAAGTGATTGTTTTACGGTGATTGACTGATCGGACCATAGTTTTACGAATACATCCTGAACAATGTCTCTGGCCACTTCGTCATTAACAAATTTGGCTGCATAATAAAACAAAGGTTTGGAATACTGCCTGAAGAGTTCATCAAACAATTCAGGATTCCTGTTGGATGCGAAAAGACCTTTGTTTCCGATTTGAACCATCTGTGAAAGGAAGTTTTCAATGAGTTGGCTAAAATAGGAATTATGAAACTGGTTTCAAAGTGAAGACCAATCATTAGATTTTAGTAAGTATCTAAATGATCTTTTATTAGCGCTTAATCGCATTTTGGAAAATTAATACGAGTACAAAAAATCCATAACAGATTCTAATCGGACAAGAATAAATAGTTGAACAAAAACATCGTCCGGAAATTCAAATACACAGATAACAAAGGGTAATCACTGATATCCGTATCAGTGATTACCCTCTAAAAAATCCACTCTAAAATTCGTTATCGTTTACTTAATACATCCTTTTCGTATTGTTGAATTTCTGCAATATAATCTGCACCAACCGGAACACCGGCCTGCAAACAATAATAATCCCATACGGCGCTGAAAGGTTTTGTTTTCAACTCTTCGAGCATGGCCAGTCGTTCAAAATTCTGACCCGCTTCTTCCATGTCAACCAAGGTTTGGGTAGGTTCGAGCATGGCAATCATAAACGCTTTCTGGGCAGCACGCGTTCCAACGACATAGGCGCCGATCCGGTTAATGGAAGCATCAAAAAAATCGAGCCCGATATTCACGCGGTTGAGAAAATCGTTCCGGATAATTTCGGAAGCGGTTAACTGCAAATCTTCATTCAGGGTGACCACATGATCTGAGTCCCAGCGAACCGGCCGGGTTACATGCAACAACAATTCGTCGATAAACTGCAGGCACGACGAAATTTTATCGCCAACCTGTTCGGTTGGATGAAAGTGTCCGTTATCCAGACAAATAAGCTTGTTGTTTTTGATCGCATAACCGAGATAAAAATCATGCGAACCCACTGTCATCGATTCGGCTCCAATACCAAAAAGTTTGCTCTCCACCGCATCTTTCATCTGAGTTTTCGGATAGTCCACGGCCATCGCTTCGTCGAGCGATTTTTTCAGCAAGGCACGGTGTCCGTTCCGGTCGATCGGTGTATCTTTTGATCCATCCGGAATCCAGGTATTGTGCACGCAAGGCGTCCCAAGTTGTTTCCCAAATTCAGCAGAAATAGCGCGGCAACGTCTGACATGTTCCACCCAAAACTTGCGGTTTTCTTCATTCTTACTTGAAAGGGTAAATCCATCAGCAGCCCTTGGATGCGAAAAGCAGGAGGCATTGAAATCCATTCCGATTCCCTGTACCTTGCACCAATCGATCCAGCTTTGAAAATGCTTCACCTCAATTTGGTTTCGATCAACCAATTCGCCTTTAAAATCGCCATAAATAGCATGAAGGTTCAGTCGCTGTTTGCCCGGAAGCAGTGTTAAAACTTTTTCAAGGTCGGCGCGCATTTGCTCAATGGTTGTCGCTTTTCCCGGATAGTTTCCGGTTGCCTGGATACCGCCTCCTGAAAGGGTCGCATCAGGAGTTTCAAAACCACCCACATCATCAGTCTGCCAGCAATGAAGAGAAATAACCACTTCATTCATTTTTTGCAATACGGAATCCGTATTTACGCCCAGTTCGGCGTATTCTTCTTTTGCCAGCTGATAAGCTTTTTCAATTCTGGATTTGTTCATGATTCAGGCCTCCCCTAACCCCTCCAAAGGAGGGGGATTTTTTGATTGTTCATATTTATTTATGTTGCTCTATAATAAGCAATCATTCAAACACATAATGACTTTTTTGCCCAAACTCTCTTCCCTTTTCGGAGAATGGTTGGAGAGGGACTTTCCTTTGCGGCGCATACAGCAACTTTTTTCAATTGACAATACTGGATGCGCCTTGTTCATTCTTGCTTTTGTAACCCCGGGTGCCGCTTCGCTTTACCGTTCGGCTGAGCTCACGTCGAAGCCCGGGGCTGTTGATATTTGACCCTTTCAGGGTCACGCCTTCGAATGTTTTCCCTTATTCTAAATATTTCTGATTAGCAAATCTCAAATATTCGGAATTTTCAATACTCAAACTCCCTTCTCCTTCGGAGAAGCCCGCCTGCCGGACGAGGCAGGGGCTGGGGATGAGGCTTTTGAGTTGGGGATGAGGCTTCTACTTTTTCGGATACCTGAACGTGTAGCTTCCTGATCCAATATTTAGCGAAACGCCTTTATCTGTTTGTTTCATACTTACTTTCAATGTAGCCTGAACTGGTTGTGAATTCACCGTCACCTGTTCTTGTTTCGCTGCTGGCAATGTCACAGTTGCGGTGGTATTTGCCGGAACAGTCACTTCATAAACAAAGTCATTTCCTTCCAGTTTCCAGGCCGATTTCACCTTTCCGTAGAGTGAAGTGAATTCTGCATCTGCGTTGGTCAGGCCACCTCCCGGATGTGGTGCAAGCAAAATATGTTTGTACCCCGGAATTTCAGGATCGATATCCATACCGGCTACGTATCGGTACAACCATTCGCCGATAGCCCCATAAGCGTAGTGGTTAAAACTGTTCATACCTACATCCTGAAATGTTCCGTCAGGTTTCTGACCATCCCAGCGTTCCCAAATGGTGGTTGCTCCCTGGGTAATCGGATACAACCAGGATGGATATTTTTTACGGTTCAGGAGCATAAAAACCAGGTCGTCATACCCTTCAGATGAAAGGGCTTTGCACAGAAGCGGAGTCCCTACAAATCCGGTGGTGAGATGCCCAAATTTCTTCACATCTTCAGCCAGATAGGTGGCAGCTTTCGGAATTAAATTTTCAGGAAGCATATCAAAGGCCAATGCCAGTGAATAGGCAGTTTGTGTATGCGAAACCAAACGTCCGGCGGGAGTAACAAATTCTTTGTTAAACGCTTTTTTAATATCTGCTGAAAGCTTGCTGTATTTTTCAACGTCTTCAGTTTTCCCAATAATAGCAGCGATCTTGGAAAGTAATCCGGAAGAATATGCATAATAAGCGGTGGCAATCAGGTCTTTCTCAGTAGTTGCACCCGGATAATCGGAACGGGTGGTGGCAAATGCCAGCCAATCGCCAAAATGAGAGTCTCCGGTCCAAAGGAAATCATCTCCTGCCCGGCTTGTCATGTATTCGACCCAAGCTTTCATGCTTGGATACTGCACTTCCAGAATCCGCTGATCACCATACACCAAATAAGTTGTCCAAGGAACGACAATTGAAGCATCGGCCCAGGCGGTTGCGCCTCCGCTACCTTTCAATACATCAGGAATGACATGGGGAACTATCCCGTTTGGCAACTGATCAGCAGCTAGGTCGCGTAACCATTTGGTGTAAAACGCAGCCACATTAAAGTTGTAAGCCGCGGTCATGCTGAAAACCTGGGCATCGCCGGTCCAGCCCAATCGTTCATCGCGTTGCGGGCAATCGGTCGGAACATCCAGAAAATTACCTTTTTGCCCCCATTGAATGTTGTGCTGAAGCTGGTTGATCATCGGGTCGGAACAGGCAAACGTTCCGGTAGGTTTCATGTCTGAATGGATGACCACCCCGGTAATCTGGTCAAGTGCCGGCTGACCGGATATTCCTTCGATTTTCACAAACCGGAAACCGTGGAAACTAAAATGAGGTTCGTAAATTTCCTCACCTTCGCCTTTCAGGATGTAAACATCAGTTGCTTTGGCGCTTCGGAGGTTAGCGGTATAAAAGTTTCCTTCCTTATCCAGAACTTCAGCAAATTTTAAGGTAACCTGATCTCCTTTTTTACCCTGAACCCGAAGTTTCACCCATCCAACCATGTTTTGTCCCATGTCGAAAACAGTTTCGCCGGCTGGAGTGTTTATCAATTTGATGGGTTTTATTTCCTGAATTGCTTTCACAACAACGCCTTGTGGCGCTATCAGTATTTTCTTTGACTGATCCAGAACAGACACTTTTCCCCATGGACTGTCGTCATAACCGGCATTTGACCAACCTGACATTTCTTTGCGGGCATCGTAGGTTTCGCCATTGTAAATGTCTGATAAGATGATGGGGCCTCTGGTTACTTTCCAGCTTTCATCAGAACCAATCGTCTCGCTTGTTCCATCGGTATAGGTCAGCTGAAGCTGAGTCAAAAGAGCCAGTTTACTTCCATAGTAACCATTCTGGTTGCCCCAGCCAATATTTCCACGGTACCAGCCGTCACCCACAATTGCGCCGATCGAGTTCTTCTGCTGAATCATCGAAGTCACATCATAAGTCTGGTACTGGATCCGGTTCTTATAACTGGTCCAACCTGGAGTAAACAAGTCAGTACTTACTTTTTTACCATTCAGAAACAATTGGTAAAGACCGAGCGAGGTAACATAGACACGCGCCGATTTGATTTTCTTTCCGGAAGTAAAATCTTTTCTGAAATACTGGGAAGGTTTTGACCGCATTGTATCTTTATCTAATCCCATCGTAATCCATGAAGCCTTCCATGATTCGGGTTCCAAAATTCCCATTTCCCAAAAGGCAGGTGCGCTCCAATCAGAAACCTTGTTCTTGTTGTCCCAAACCCGAACCTGCCAGTAAACCCGTTGCATCGATTTTAATACCAGGCCCCCATAAGTCACGTTAACTGACTGACCGGAGTTCACTTTTCCTGAATTCCAGATCAGTTTTCCTTTGGCCGTTTGGTCGGTTACCTTGATTTCATAAGCAGTTTGAAGCAGATTTTCTTCCGGAGAACTGATCTGCCAACTCAGCCGGGGTTTTTGAATATCTATACCAATCGGATTGGTATGATACTCACAAATCAGTTCTTTTACAGATGTTTTTGTACCGGCAAAGACATTAATACTGCTGAAAATTAGAACAAAGACGAAAAGATTCGTCAACCTAATGTTTTGTTTCATAATATGATCT
>JAUXUF010000084.1 GCA_030684645.1 Bacteroidota bacterium
TAATTTTCATTAGTTTCCCCACCCACCTGTAGTGATGGCTTTAGTGCCTCGTGCGCTCTTAAACCATTTGCCGATAAGTGGAGCTGTCACAAAAAAGAGAACAATCGCAAGAATAAGATCTATAATGTCGGGTGAAACGCCCGCTGAGAACTGCATGCTTCCGCCCGCGCCTCGCATTCCGCCGAAAAGAATCGCTCCCGGTATTAGTGCGAGTGGATTTGCTCGACCAAGAAGAGCGATAGTAATTCCGTCGAAACCGAGGCCCCCATTAAATGCTGGTTCGTACCTTCCAACTACTCCTAAAGTTTCAATTGCTCCGCCAAGGCCCGCTAACCCACCTCCGACAATCATGGAAACCAAAACTGATTTTTTTACAGATATGCCTGCGTACCATGCAGCGCTCTTATTTCGCCCCACCGTTTCAAGCCGGAAACCACTGGTGGTCTTCTTAAAAACCCACCACGCAAACAAGGCCAAAGCGATTGAAATGAAGAAGCCAAGGGGCATACCAAAAACGCTTGGGATTTTTGCCGATGGGAGCACCTCTGCCGTTCTTGCGAGTTGTTGTCCTTTCTCCTTAAACGGACCGTAGGACAGATACTCGCCAAGTTGAAGGACGATGCTGTTAAGCATGATGGTCGTGATTACTTCATGAACTCCCCGATAGGCCTTGAGCGCTCCGGCAATAATTCCCGTGAGCGAGCCGAAGACTATTCCGAAGGCAAGGGCCAGAGGTAGGTGAATAAACATTGGCAGATCGTGAAAAAAATATCCAGCCCAGGCGCTCGCAAGTGCGCCAGCAAGAAGTTGTCCCTGCACGCCAATATTAAACAATCCTGCCCGTAGGCAAATCGTTACCGCTAGACCGCTGAAAATAAGTGGGGTGGCTTTGCCTAGAGTTTTGGAGATTCCATCTGAAGATCCAAATGCACTGGATAAGAGTGCCTGATAAGCCTGTAACGGATTAGCTCCCTGTAATTTCATCATGAGGGCGCCCAAACTGAAGGCAAGAGCAAGCGCGATAATGGGTAATAACGACGCTCGCAGATACTTCAATTATGACTCCTTAAATAATCCGTTGCCTGACGCAATCAGCACAATTTACTCATAATTACTTTGGAATGGGAAGTTTAAGAGATTTAAAAAACGGGGAGCCGGCCCAAGGCCGACTCCCCATTTTTAATTACTCGATGCTTATTGCTTGACGCCTGTCTGAACCGTTCCTGCAAGGATCTTGACAGTAAGTGCCTTGACCTTTTTTTGAACTGAGGCTGGCACCTTGCCAGATAGTTTGTGGTACGGAGCTGTTCCAACTGTTCCAAGGAAGTTTCCGCCGGCAAAGTTGCCGTCTTTAACCTGCTTGATAAGAACCTGCACGCCTGCTGAGATGTTTTTCATTGCCGAAGTAACAAGGCAAGGCTGAGCCTCTGGAACCGTGTTCCATTGATCAGTGTCCACGCCGATGCAGAAAGCACCCTTCTTCTTTGCAACGCGCGCTAATCCGCCGTTACCGGTTTTTCCGCCGGCAGAGAAAATAACATCGTAACCCTGCGTCAAATACTGAGCAGCTGTTGAAGCTCCCCATGCAGGATCGTTAAATGCATTAGCGCCTGTGTAGTAAACAGTTGAAGCCTTTGGATATTTCTTCTTCATCTCCTTAGCGGCGTAAGCAACACCATTTTGAAAACCTTCGATGAATTTGCGAACTGGTGGAATTGAAGCCGGGCCACCAGCGATAGCCGCTGTCTTGCCAGACTTTGTGAGGTACCCCGCAAGGTAGCCAACAAGGAAGCCGGCCTTATCTTCTGGGAAACCAAGACCTGTGTAGTTAGGTGCCGTGCTGCCGTTGTACTGATCAACACCAATGAACTTGATGTTTGGATACTTTGCGGCAGCTACAGCAGTTGCATCTGCCATCAAAAATCCAACAGTTACAATTACGTTGTACTTCTTTGCAGCAAATAACTCAATGTTGCTTGCATAATCCTTTGGATCCTGTGTTTCGATATACTTTGAAAACCCACTCAATGAATCGGCCGCTGCCTTAGCGCCTTCCCAGGCAGACTGGTTGAATGACTTGTCATCAACCTTACCGATATCAGTAACTAGGCCAATACAAAAGCCGGTTGCGGTTCCACAGGAACTCTCCTCTGCGGCAGATGCTGGCGCGACAGAAAACCCGAGGGATGCAAGTGCCAGGGCGGCAACAACGGAAACAATCTTTTTCTTCATTATCTTCCTCTCATGTGCTCTGACATGGCTTTCCATGCGAGCGTTTCGGTCTAAGTCGCTCTAGCAGAAATCTCTAGTTCGTTCCTAGTTAAGTGTCAGGAACTTATCAGAGATGATTTTTAATCTCTACCTTTTTGTTACGATTTTGACACACCATTTACCAATTGGTGACAGCGCTCATTCCACCATCGAGGGTTAAGACGGTACCCGTGATCCACGGCGCTTTGAGCAGAAAATCTGTCGCCGCTAGAACATCAGTGATGGTGCCCATTCGACCTAGCGGTGCGCTTTCTTCCCAAGCCGTGACCCCCGCCGGCCAGGCGTTTGCGATGCCTTCTCTTTCAATCAACCCCAAGCGCAAGGCATTGCTACGTATAGGCGCCAGTTCTTGCGCTGCTGATTTAGTAAGGGCCTCAAGAGCGGCCTTACTGGCACCATAAACTCCATGCCCTGAACGGGCATTACCTGCTTCAATTGATGAAATATTCACAATTGATTGCACTCCATAGCTATTCTTTGCGATTTCTGCGTACATCAGCGCAATAGATGAAACATTCACCTGAAATATTTCAAGAATAGATTGAGATTTCTCATTCTCGATTAAAGCAACATCTTGCCGGGCCGCATTATTAATTATGAAATCAATACGGCCATATGCCGCTATTGCTTTTTTAATTATTCTCGAACCTGCTTCATGTTGAGATAGATCTTCGACTATCGAAGTAAGATTTTTGACAGGTTTTATCGGATTGCGGTGCGATACCCCGACAACACAAAACCCTTGGTCAAGATATTTAGTCACAAGGCTTTGGCCGATATGCCCACTTGCCCCTGTGATTAGGATTGTTTCTATATCTTTACTCATGGACTAACTCCGGAATCTCGGGGT
>JAUXUF010000226.1 GCA_030684645.1 Bacteroidota bacterium
AACAATGATCACAGGGGATATGTAAAAAAGGGGATGAATTTTACGGCCCGTTTCAGGGTGGCGGACCGAAGTTTATTCCATTTATTATATGATCAGGCAGACGACTGGCTTAATCCGAATTTAAAGAGGACCTGATCCTTCAGGAACAGACGGTAAACAATGAACATTAAAGTAAAACAGCGCGATATCACCGATTGCGGTGCGGCATGCCTGGCATCTGTAGCAAGATATTACCGGCTGAATGTGCCGGTCGCCCGCATCCGGCAGCATGCCGGAACTGACCGGAAGGGGACCAATGTAGCCGGAATGATCGGGGCAGCTCAGAGAATGGGTTTTGAGGCGAAGGGAGTTAAAGGGCCTTCTGAAAGTCTTTTTAAAATACCGCTTCCAGCCATTGCGCATATTATTGTAAAGGGTGTCCTGCATCACTATGTGGTAATCTATAAAGTTAATGGCCGAAAGCTCATGGTCATGGATCCATCGGACGGGAAGATCCATTCAAGGAACCACACTGAATTTAAGGAGGAGTGGAGCGGGGTGCTTATTCTATTGGTCCCGGCAGATGATTTCGTACCTGGAGATGATAAAAAAAGCCTTCTCAGTCGTTTTTGGGTCTTGTTACAGCCTCATCGTTCAATACTTATCCAGGTATTGACAGGTGCTGCTATCTATACGGTCTTAGGCCTTTCAACATCCATCTTTGTTCAAAAGATCGTTGATTTTGTACTGCCTGACGGAAATACCAGGCTGCTGAACCTGATGGGTACAGGAATGATCATCATTCTTATTCTTCAGGTTTTTATTGGTACTGTTAAATCCATATTTACTATACGTACCGGGCAGATGATCGATGCCCGTCTTATCCTGGGGTATTATAAACACCTGCTTAAATTACCTCAGCAATTTTTTGATACGATGCGGGTAGGCGAGATCACATCCAGGATCGGAGATGCGGTGAAGATTCGGGTATTCATCAATGATGTTTCCATTAATCTGGCAGTAAGCCTCTTTATGCTTGTTTTCGCTTTCGGCCTGATGTTCACCTATTACTGGAAACTGGCCATGTTCATGCTGCTTCTGATCCCATTATATTCCTTCATTTACCTGGTTAGCAATACGCTGAATAAGAAAGTGCAGCGTAAGTTGATGGAAGAGAGCGCTGAGCTTGAATCGCAGTTGGTTGAGAGCCTGAACTCAGTCGGGACCATCAAGCGTTTTGGATTGGAGGATCATTCCAATCAGAAAGCAGAGGCCAGGTTCATAAAATTATTGGGTACGGTTTACAAGTCGGGCATGAACTCGGTTTTTTCAGGCACCTCTACCGAGCTGGTTTCGC
>JAUXUF010000232.1 GCA_030684645.1 Bacteroidota bacterium
TTGCAGCAAAAGGATTATCTGAAAGGGTTTTATCTTGTTGGAGGTACTGCTTTGGCATTAAAAATGGGGCATCGTAAATCTGTTGATCTTGACCTGTTCTCAAACTTCAGTTTTGATACGGTTCAACTGTTGGAAAACCTGTCAGCCGATTTTCCCTTTTCACTCTTTTTTTCGGCAAATAATACCCTAAAAGGCAGTATCAATCAGGTACAGGTGGATATTTTAGCGCATCGCTATCCCTTGGTTTGTGACCCAATCATCATCGAAAATATTTGTATGCTATCGGTTGAAGATATTGCAGCCATGAAACTAAATGCAATTTCGGTAAGCGGACAAAGGGTAAAAGACTTCATTGATATTTACTTTCTGCTCGAAACCTATTCGATTGAAGAAATGATTGGATTTTACAAGAAGAAATACCCACAATACAACGAGGCAAATGTTTTGAAAAGTTTATGCTGGTTTGAAGAGGTAGATCTTTCGGATTGGCCGGTTCTTTTAAAAACACCAAAATTAAGATGGGGAACCGTTAAGAAAACAATAAAAGAAGCCACAAGCTCATATTTACAACAATTATAACCGATATTAAAATAGAACACGGAAGCCACAGATATTACGGATAACCACGGATAAAATTTTCAACAAAAAATCAGTGTAAATCAGTTTGATCCCCGCCTGCGTCGGGCAGGAGTGTTATCTGTGTGCCAAGAAGGATCTGTGAATATCTGTTTAATCAGTGTTATCAGCGTTCAAGAAATTTAGTTTGAAATTAATTATCTTTGAAAAAATATTTTGGCGATCAAACAGATGGATTATACTGCAATAATCGAGAAAAGTGATGACGGCTATTATGTAGGCCAGCTTCAGGAAATACCCGAAGTAATTGCCCAGGGCAAAACAATTGACGAACTAAATCAAAACCTTTTAGATGCTTTACAACTGGTCATTGACTATCACCGTGAACACACTATTAGTAAGCAGCTTGAAATTCCATCCATTTGGTTCTATCTTGTCTTTTTTAATCCCCGCCTGCGGCGGCTACCGTGTACCCACAAATCTGTTACTTCTATTACATGACACTTGAAAGGTATCAAATAACCTTTTTTAACGTAGAGGACGCTAAGCTTATCGCAAAGAACCGCAAAGTAAAACCAAAAAGGCTCTGCGGTTCTTTGCGAAATTTCTCTGCGAAACTCCCTGCCCGCGGCAGGCGGGTGCGGTAATCCTATTTTCATGCCATTTGACAAATTCAAAGGATTAGAAAAAGATGTGGGTATACGGTAGCTGCGTCGGGCAGGCGTTTGATCGGCGTCATCGGCGTTCATAAATGACGCAAAGCAATTGAGTTCAAGAAAGACGTTAAAATCATTAAATTTCTTTAAATTTGAAAAAACAAAACTATGGATAATTTAATAATAGAAAACAAAGGCGACCAAATGGTCTTGAAACTGAATAAAAAAGGCTTTGATGAGAATTATTTAATCTCATTGATAAAAAGGCTTCAAGTGGAGAGTTTAGCTCAAAAGTCAGGTTTTAATTCTTCTATTTTAAGCATAGCTGAACAGATCAATCAGGACTGGTGGGATGAGAATGGAGAAAAATTTCTTAAAGACACAAAGAAATGATTTCTAATTCATTGGTTATTGACACTAATCTGGTGTTTTCAGCATTGATTCCCAAGGCATCACAAATTAGGGATATCTTGTTCGAAAGCAACATCAATTTCTATTCTCCAAACATTCTAATCTCTGAAATATTTAAGCATAAAGATAAATTGCTTAAAAGCTCAAAACTCACAGAATCAGAATTCGATATCTATTTCAATGGTATTATTGAGCGAATAAAATTTATTCCAACAGATTTTATTGGATTAGACAGTCGACAAAAAGCATACGATTTATGTTTTGATATTGACATCAAAGATACTCCCTTTGTTGCCCTATCAATTGATTTAGCAATTCCATTTTGGACTGGGGACAAAAAATTGAAAGATGGGCTAAAACAAAAGGGCTTCCATAATTTTTACAATCATTAGTCAGGTAATAGTTTGAGCCCCGATTTTTCTATGTTTTGTGTTTAATCTGTATCATTTGTGGTCTAACACTTCAATGTTTTAAAGCTATGTTTACTCTTTATGAAGGACTTTGGCCCTGTCGAAGGTGATCGAACACTGATAACACAGATGGGACTGATAACCACGGATAAATAATAAAAAAATCAGTATAATCAGTGTCATCAGTGTTCCAAAAGATCAGTGAAAATCTGTTTGATCCGTGTCATCAGTGTGCTGATTTAAATGATCTTTTGTATTTTTGTTCTAAATTTTATTGATAGGAAAGCAATTGTTATTGATCTTAAAAAATTAAACGACTATGATAACTATTGAGATAAACGAACGCACTAAAGCTGGTAAAGCGCTTTTGCAGGCAGCTCGAATTATGGCTCAAAAAAATGAGGGAATTGAGATAACCAAAGAAAATTCGATTTTGATTGCCCGGATAAAGCGCAACCATCGTAAACAAATACTCTCGGAAACAGAAAAGGCTAACTTTTTAGAAGAACTGCGAAATGAAACGAACATGCCGCTGGAATAAATTTTAAAGAGGTGGATTAAAGGGAATGAAATTTTTCTTCAAAATGGAGGTCTTCTGGCATGAGAGTTCCATGAGAATCTACAGATATTCAATTTATTAATATCAATATTTTCGAATGAACTTTGAATTTGAAAAGGCATTTGTCAAGGATTTCAGAAAACTAAAAAATAAAGAACTTGCCAGTTCAATACTGGAAGTAATAAAACAAGTATCAGAGGCTCTTTCCCCGAATGAAATAATCAATCTGAAAAAACTTTCGGGATATAAATCGGCCTTTCGAATTCGAATTGGTGATTATCGAATTGGTGTAATCATTGAAAAAAATACAGTAACGTTTGTTACATTCGCACATCGGAAAGAAATCTATAATCGCTTTCCTTAAGCCATAAAGAAAACGGATACTTCCATAAACCCTGAACGAGTCAATTATTTTAGCGCCTTGAATATACTCATCACCGGAATCCATGGTTTTGTAGGAAGTAACATCGTTTATGCCCTTAAAAAACAGCATACTATTTACGGTTTAGATATAGTTTCTCCACAAAAAGATGGAGTTGTTAAAACATTGGAATGGAACGAATTGGAGCAAATTCCGCCAGTTGATGCGGTTATTCATTTGGCAGGGAAAGCACACGACACCAAAAACCAAACCAATGCTCAGGTTTATTTTGATATCAATACCGGATTAACACAAAAGATATACGATTGGTTTTTAACAACTGAAGCCAGCAAGTTTATCTTTTTCAGTTCGGTGAAAGCAGCCGCCGATCGGGTAGAAGGAGATATCTTAACTGAAGATGTTGTTCCCTCTCCCAAAGGTCCATATGGAGAAAGCAAAATGTTTGCTGAGCAATACATTCTCGGTCATCTCCCTTCGATACGCTTCGCTACTCAGGGAGCGGACTTCGGACAAGAAAGTATACATCCTTCGCCCATGTATGATTCATGGCCCGGGCAATAAAGGAAATCTAAATCTTTTGTATCAGATTCAGCAAAAAGGTCTTCCCTGGCCATTGGGAAACTTCGAGAACAAACGTTCGTTTTGTGCAGTCGATAACCTCCAGTTTGTTATTCAACAACTCATTGAAAAGGATATCGAACCAGGCATCTACCAGGTTGCCGATGATGATGCTTTGTCAACCAATGAACTGATCCGAATTATAGCTAATTCACAAAATAAGAAAGCAAAGATTTGGCATATTCCGGTTGGATTCATTAAAGCTTTAGCCCGCACAGGTGATTTTCTTCATTTGCCTTTGAACAGCGAACGGTTAAAAAAACTAACCGAATCGTATGTGGTATCGAATCAAAAGCTTAAAACGGCATTGGGAATTGAAAAGATGCCTGTTACGGCAAAAGAAGGATTGAAAAAGACATTGGCGAGTTTTGAAAATAGAGCGCAGCTATAGATTTGTGAAATTCGTTTTTATTCATGAACTTCGTGTGAATAAAAAATGATTTCAATACAACATGATCAGAAAATGGATATTCAGGCATTAAAAATCGATTTAGTCCAAAAAATTCTAAGTACCAATAATCCGGCACTACTTTCTCGTGTAAATACTATTTTGAAAAAAGAAGTAGATAAGGACTGGTGGGATCAACTGCCAGTTGAGGTTCAGGAATCCATCATTGAAGGAATTCACGACATTGAAACAGGAAAAGTATTTACACATGAGCAGGTCATGCAGGAAGCCAAACAAAAATACGGATTCTGACATGCATGTTATTTGGTCTGCTCAGGCAAAAATCACGTTCTTAAACGTACTTGATTATCTTAATGCAAATTGGACAAAAAAAGAAATCATTCAATTTAATCAGAGAACTCAAATCACGATAAACGCCATTCGGAAAAATCCCGGTATATTTCCTGCTTCAATAAAAAACAAAGAAATTCGAAAAGCCATTGTCGATAAAAACAACTCATTCTATTACAAAATAGACTATTACCAACAAGAAATCCACCTTCTAACTTTTTTTGATTGCAGACAAGATCCTAAAAAATTAATATTTAATAACAAGTGATTAGTGCCCGAATAGTTACAGAAACGGAAACGATCATGATTACTGCAATTTTTTCAGAACCAATCGAAGGAATATTCAAATCACCGGGATCCACGGTTTTGTTGGAAGTAATTTAGTTTCCAGACTAAAGCAACAGCATACTATTTACGGTTTAGAATAACACCATGGAACACGGATGAACACAGATAAATAATTAAAAAAAAGGACCACAGATAAGAAATATTAAAAAAGATCAGTGTAAATCTATATAATCCGTGTCATCTGTGTTCGAACATACATTATGGAATATCTGCATCAAGACAAAACGGAAAAGATTATTCAAGCCTTTTTTAAAGTG